>AP025685.1:3957469-4261890 GCA_022846635.1 Salmonella enterica subsp. enterica serovar Choleraesuis | reverse complement strand
GGCGGACTCCACTCAAACAAAGTCGATAAAGATAAGATGAAACATTCATGATTGTTGACACACGCCGATAAACCCGTTGCGGGAAGCGTGCGAACCGCTATCTGCGGTTTACCCCGGATCCATCTTCTGGATCGCGACGGGAACCGGGGATCATAGCCTAAAGCGCGCCAGAGATCTTCTGTTTCTCACAGATTCCTGCCGATTTATCCACAGGCAGGGATCGAGCCTGGTAAGTGTAATAGAAAGCATTGAACATGACGCCGGGTTTACCGCCATTATCGGAAAAATGAATACCAGGCCACAAAAATGGAAAATCCGATCGGGAGAAGATCCTGAACGATCCTTGCGCTTTGCATTCCAGCCCGTATAATTCTCCACCCAGTGCGTATGTCCTGATTCTCCGCCAAAACCCGGCATTGCCCGGCAGAAAGCTTTAGGGAAATAAGGAAAGTGAATTGACTCTGGATTGTACAATTATTACAATCCCGCCTCTTTAATCAGCCGCACTGGGGCGTTGGTCGTTCAGTAACCTGTTCGGACTTACGCAAACATCAGTGACATTAATTCAAGTTTAGGTAGAAATCGCCATGAAACGCACTTTTCAACCGTCTGTACTGAAGCGCAACCGTTCTCACGGTTTCCGTGCTCGTATGGCAACTAAAAATGGTCGTCAGGTACTGGCACGTCGTCGTGCTAAAGGCCGTGCTCGTCTGACCGTTTCTAAGTAATAAAAGCTAACCCCTGAGTGGTTAAGCTCGCTTTTCCCAGGGAGTTACGCTTGTTAACTCCCACTCATTTCACATTTGTCTTCCAGCAGCCGCTTCGCGCTGGCACGCCGCAAATCACTATCCTCGGCCGCCAGAATTCGCTGGGGCATCCCCGCATCGGTCTTACTGTCGCCAAGAAAAACGTTAAACGCGCCCATGAACGCAATCGGATTAAACGTCTGACGCGTGAAAGCTTCCGTTTACGCCAGCATGAACTTCCATCTATGGATTTCGTGGTGGTGGCGAAAAGAGGGATTGCTGACCTCGATAATCGTGCTCTTTCGGAAGCATTGGAAAAATTATGGCGCCGCCATTGTCGCCTGGCTCGCGAGTCCTGATAGCCTTTATCAGGGTCTATCAGCGCCTGATTAGTCCGCTTCTTGGACCGCATTGTCGGTTCACTCCAACCTGTTCTCACTACGGAATTGAGGCCTTGCGCAGGTTTGGAGTGATAAAAGGCAGTTGGTTGACGGTGAAACGCGTATTAAAATGCCACCCTTTGAACCCCGGCGGGGACGACCCTGTACCGCCTGGACCCTTTGATACCAGAGAACACTAACGATGGATTCGCAACGCAATCTCCTTATCATCGCTTTGTTGTTCGTGTCTTTCATGATCTGGCAGGCCTGGGAGCAGGATAAAAATCCACAGCCTCAGCCCCAACAGACCACGCAGACTACGACCACAGCAGCGGGTAGCGCCGCAGACCAGAGCGTACCAGCCAGTGGCCAGGGAAAACTGATTACTGTTCAAACTGACGTCTTGAAAATGACCATCAACACCCGTGGTGGTGACGTTGAACAGGCGCTGTTACTGACCTATCCAAAAGAGCTGAAATCTTCCGAGCCTTTCCAGTTGCTGGAAACTAAGCCAGATTTCCTCTATCAGGCACAAAGCGGCCTGACTGGTCGTGACGGCCCGGATAACCCGGCAAATGGCCCTCGTCCTCTGTATACCGCAGCGCAGGACAGCTATGTTCTGGCTGACGGTCAGAATGCGTTGACGATTCCATTAAGCTATACCGATAGCGCAGGCAACACGTTCACCAAAAACTTCACCTTAAAACGCGGTGAATATGCCGTTGGTGTAAGTTATGACGTGAAAAACGCCGGTCAGAAACCGCTGGAGCTCTCTGAGTTTGGCCAGCTGAAACAGACCGCAGACCTGCCAAAACATCGCGATACCGGTAGCAGCAACTTCGCACTGCATACTTTCCGCGGCGCGGCGTACTCCACCAGCGATGCTAAATACGAAAAATACAAATTCGACAAAATCACCGATAACGACAACCTGAGTGTTGATTCGAAAGGCGGTTGGGTCGCAATGTTGCAGCAGTACTTCGCTACCGCATGGATCCCTCAGGGTAATGGTCAAAACCATTTCTACACCTCTGACCTGGGTAACGGCGTTGCCGCTATCGGCTTTAAAGCCGCTCCGGTTCTGGTTCAGCCAGGCCAGAATGCAACTATCAACAGCACCCTGTGGGTCGGCCCGGAAATTCAGGACAAGATGGCTGCCGTTGCGCCACATCTCGACCTGACCGTAGATTACGGCTGGCTGTGGTTCATCTCTCAGCCGCTGTTTAAGCTGCTGAAATTTATCCAGAGCTTCGTGGGCAACTGGGGCTTCTCCATCATCGTTATCACCTTTATCGTTCGTGGCATCATGTACCCGCTGACTAAAGCGCAGTACACCTCCATGGCGAAGATGCGTATGCTGCAGCCGAAAATTCAGGCTATGCGTGAGCGTCTGGGCGATGATAAGCAGCGTCAGAGCCAGGAAATGATGGCGTTGTATAAAGCCGAGAAGGTTAACCCGCTGGGTGGCTGCTTCCCGCTGATTATCCAGATGCCTATCTTCCTGGCACTGTATTACATGCTGATGGGCTCCGTTGAGCTGCGTCACCAGCCGTTTGCCTTGTGGATCCATGACCTGTCGGCGCAAGACCCGTACTACATCCTGCCGATTCTGATGGGTCTGACGATGTTCTTCATTCAGAAGATGTCGCCAACCACGGTAACCGACCCGATGCAGCAGAAGATCATGACCTTTATGCCGGTCATTTTTACGGTCTTCTTCCTGTGGTTCCCATCCGGTCTGGTGCTGTACTATATCGTCAGCAACCTGGTAACCATTATTCAGCAGCAGCTTATTTATCGTGGTCTGGAGAAGCGTGGCCTGCATAGCCGCGACAAGAAAAAATCCTGATTCGATGCTGTAAGCGCTAAAATGGAAGGCGGTCGAATGACCGCCTTTTTTATTGCCCAAATAGAGACTAACCATGAGCCATAACGACACTATCGTCGCCCAGGCAACCCCACCGGGACGC
Organism: Salmonella enterica subsp. enterica serovar Choleraesuis; assembly: GCA_022846635.1. Taxonomy (GTDB): domain Bacteria; phylum Pseudomonadota; class Gammaproteobacteria; order Enterobacterales; family Enterobacteriaceae. The sequence continues at coordinate 4,258,794 of AP025685.1, read as the reverse complement.
GGTGGTGTTGGTATTCTGCGCATTTCCGGTCTTCATGCCCGCGATGTGGCGCAGGCCGTGCTTGGGAAACTCCCAAAGCCTCGCTATGCCGACTATCTGCCATTTTTAGACGCAAACCAGCAGGTGCTCGATCAGGGCATTGCGCTGTGGTTTCCCGGCCCGAACTCCTTTACCGGGGAGGATGTGCTGGAACTTCAGGGCCACGGCGGGCCGGTTATTCTCGATATGCTCCTTAATCGCATTCTGGCGGTGCCAGGGCTGCGTATTGCCCGACCGGGCGAGTTTTCAGAGCGCGCGTTTTTAAATGACAAGCTCGATCTGGCTCAGGCTGAGGCTATTGCCGATCTGATTGACGCCAGCTCCGAACAGGCGGCGCGTTCGGCCCTTGGTTCGCTTCAGGGTGCTTTCTCTACCCGGGTTAACCACCTGGTTGAATCGCTAACTCATCTGCGTATCTTCGTTGAAGCCGCCATCGACTTCCCTGATGAAGAGATAGATTTCCTCTCCGACGGTAAAATCGAGGCTCAGCTTAATGAAGTTATCGACTCACTGGATTCCGTACGTCAGGAAGCGCACCAGGGAAGCCTGCTGCGCGAAGGGATGAAGGTGGTGATTGCCGGACGTCCTAACGCCGGGAAGTCGAGCCTGCTTAATGCGCTGGCAGGCCGGGAAGCGGCTATTGTGACCGATATTGCTGGTACTACTCGCGACGTATTGCGCGAGCAGATTAATATCGACGGCATGCCGCTGCATATTATCGATACCGCCGGTTTGCGCGAAGCCAGCGACGAAGTTGAACGTATTGGTATTGAGCGCGCATGGCAGGAAATAGAACAAGCCGACCGGGTGCTGTTTATGGTCGATGGCACCACTACCGATGCCGTCGATCCCGCCGCTATCTGGCCTGACTTTATGGCGCGTCTGCCGGAACGTTTACCGGTAACCGTGGTGCGCAATAAAGCCGATATCACGGCCGAGCAGCCGGGTATTGAAGAAAAAGCAGGCCATACGCTTATTCGCCTGTCGGCACGCTCCGGTGATGGCATCGCGCTGCTGCGTAACCATCTCAAACAGAGCATGGGTTTCGACACCACAATGGAAGGCGGCTTTATGGCCCGCCGTCGCCATCTTCAGGCTTTAGAGCTGGCAGCTACCCACCTGGAACAAGGTAAAGATCAGCTGCTGGGCGCCATGGCTGGTGAACTACTGGCTGAAGAATTGCGTCTGGCACAACAGGCGTTATGTGAGATAACCGGAGAGTTTACTTCTGATGATTTGCTAGGCCGCATCTTCTCCAGCTTTTGCATCGGTAAGTAATAGCCCAATAATAATGGCTGTCTGCGGATAGCCGTTATTTCCCCAATAAATCCTTTCCCTCCCCTCTTCATCCTGAAATAACCTCACGACTATTGTTCACGTTTGTGACATTTAACATATTTCAAACAAAAATGACGTATTCATCACCAGAATATATGACCGTTTTATTGACAGTCACCCGCCTCTGATTAGAATCGAATCATTGGTTCACTTAAGAAACTTTGTTTTATATATGAAACACTTACATAAAACAGGTGCAGGGAAAATAAATGGTAAAAAGACCTGGGTTCGTTAACCGCATATTCGGAAATGAGCTCTGGCCATTACCAAAATAAACAATTAGTTAACACAAAATATTGTTCGCCGTTTGTTTATGGTTTCCATAAGCACGGGCTTCTATTGCGCAAATTTTTTGCCCTGGTCTGGACGACATCTTCAGTGCTGTATCCGTGGAAAGCTGGTGACGAAGGAGCGTCGGTTCGATCTCTGCCATGAGATCACACGCTTAATTCTGAAAACTCTGCTCCGGCAGGTTCTCAGGCGAACACAGGTATCCGGTATGACGACTCAGGACGTAGATTCACCGAAAACGCTTGTTGATGGAGCCATGGATTATTCGGCCCCGCAGAAAATTAGCTGGCCCGTACCCATCGCACTGTTTGCCTGCGTATTACTGGCCTTCTTCGACAAAATCAGCATTGCAGCGCTGTTTTCCGATCATGCATTTCTCGAAGCCCAGGGGATAGGTAGCAATACCGCACTATCCGGATTGCTGATGAGCGCTTTCTTAGTTGCTTATGGTCTGTCCTCCCTGTTTATTAGCGGCATTGGCGATCGTATCAATCCGGTCAAAGTGCTGCTGGGGATGATGCTGAGCTGGAGTGTGCTAATGGCCTTGATGGGGCTATGTCACTCCTGGCAGGCAATGATTGTATTACGTATTTTGCTGGGGATTAGCGAAGGGCCGCTGGTCGCTATCTCTTATACCATTATCCGCCAGACCTTCCCGGCCCACCTGCAGGCACGGGCCAATATGATGTGGCTACTTGGCACCCCGTTGGGCGCGGCGCTTGGCTTTCCTGCCACGCTCTACATTCTCGGCCACTTCGGCTGGCAGGCTACTTTCTACTTTATGACCCTGCTTACCTTGCCGGTCATGCTGCTGGTGCTCTATGGAATGCGCCAGTATCTGACCCAGTCAGCCGCTAATGGCTCTCGTCCGGCGCGACCAAAATCTTCATCACAGGAACGTAAAAGCCACCGAAGCGAGTTATATAAGAACCCCAGCTTCTGGCTTATTTGCCTGTTTAATATTGCCTTTATGACCTATCTCTGGGGCATGAATGGCTGGCTGCCCAGCTATCTTATCGATGGTAAAAACATTCACCTTTCCGATGCCGGATACCTCTCTTCTCTGCCCTTTATTGCCATGTTGCTGGGCGAAATTCTGGGCGCATTGCTATCAGACAAACTCGACCGCCGGGCGGGGATCTGTCTGGTTGCTCTGCTCGGCGCAGCGGCCGGGCTGGTCTGGGTAATGCAAGTCAGCAGCCCGTTACTGGTTATAAGCGCTATGTCATTCAGTACCTTTATGTGGGGAGCCGCCTCTCCCAACCTTATCGCCTTGCTGGCGAAAGTAACCCGCGCGGAAGTTAGCGCAACGGCGGGCGGGATCTTTAACGGCATCGGCAACTTCGCCGGAGCGCTGGCACCGGTTGTGATGGGGGCGCTCATTGCCCTCACCCACAACATGGATTATGGGCTGATGTTCTTAGTGGCTATCTCCGCGGTCGGGGCCTTCATCCTGCTGCCAATAGTCAAACGTTACTAATTCTGGAGTCATTATGAGCGTCAGAGGAATTGATGAAATTACGTGGGGTGTCGAGGATATCGACAAATGCCGGTCATTTTTTCTGGATTGGGGCCTGAGCTTAATCTCCGACAGTCAGCATCGGGTCGTTTTCGAGACTCTCAATGGCTGCCGGGTGATCCTGGCAAATAGCAACGATCCAAGCCTGCCACCGGCTATTGAGCCTGGCTCTACGGTGCGCGAAGTTATCTGGGGCGTCGATTCCAGCGATTCTCTAAATGATTACGCGGCCAAAACTGAGCATTGCCCAGAATTTTACCGCACCGAAGATCGGGTGGGTTGTCTCGATCCTAACGGCTTGGCTATCGGCTTTCAGCATCAGCGCAAGCGCGAGGTAGTGCTGGACGTTTGCGCCAGCCATAACACCTGGAATCATAAAGGGCGCATTAATACCCCCAGCCCTATTTACCAACGCGCCACGCCAATTGAAGTTGGCCATGTGGTGTTTTTCGTCACCGACGTTGAAGCCTGTGAGCGTTTTTATCGCGAATCATTTGGTTTTGCGTTATCCGACAGCTACCCCAAAAAGGGGGCTTTTTTACGCACCGCTGAAGAGGGTGGCCACCACGATATCTTCTTTCTCCAACTGCCGGAGCGCGGCGTTGGTCTCAATCACGTCGCCTTTACGGTTCGGGATATTCATGAAGTCTTTGGCGGCGGTATGCACATATCACGCTGCGGATGGGAGACCGAATTAGGGCCTGGGCGTCACCCGGTCTCTTCCGCCTTTTTCTGGTATTTCAAAAATCCGGCCGGCGCACTGGTGGAGTATTACGCAGATGAAGATGAGCTCACCGGTGAATGGCAGCCCCGCAGCTTTGAACCCGGTCCTACGGTCTTCGCTGAATGGGCTATTGCCGGAGGCATCGACGGCGTAACCCGCCGCCAGCACCAGGCAGCTAAACCCGCAGGTGCTTTTATTACCGCTAAATCACCGGAGAACAAATCATGAATGAACATCAGCCTGACACCCTGCTACTGACCGTAATTTTGAAGCACGATCAGTCGAAAAACCTGGAAGACATCCAAAGCCATATGAAAACCATGGAGTGGTGGGAGCGCTTCCCGGTTCCCGGCGTCGAGCTGGTTTCATGGACAGTAGCCATGGGGCTTGGTCAGATTGTGACCCTGCGCCTGCCCCCCGCCCTGCTCCCACAAATCAATGTGGAGCTGGAGCGATCTGCCTGGGGCGTTTTCCGCACCGAATGTTACCCAACCTATGACTTTATTCCGGTTCGTGAACGTATTCGCGAACGCGTCCGTAACGGAGGCCAGTAAAAGTGAACGAACTCTATAACGAAACCCACCAAAACCGTGATGCGCCCGCTACCGCCTTTGAAGATCTGCTGGGCGATGCTATCGAAAGCGCCTTTGCTTCTGGCATCGAAACACTGGAAGGGGTGGTTGCGCGCCTCAATAAATCCGGCCCGCCGTGTCCGCTGACTAACGGCGAATGGACCCAGGATGCCTATCAACAATTAATGAATAAGCTTGGTTATTAAGGTACATAGGATGAGCAATATGACGGTGAATAGTAATGATGTTCTGATTGAAAACATCCTGGCCAATGGCCTTAAAGACCAGTGGTTTCCCATTCTTCCAGCGCGAATGCTGAGCAATAAACCGCTATCGCTACGTCGGCTGGGATACAAAATCGTGCTATGGCGCGATCAGGATGGTAAAGCCCATGCCCTGGAAGATCACTGTCCGCATCGCGGTGCACCACTCTCGATGGGGGCGGTACTTGGCGACAGGCTGCAATGCCCGTATCACGGCGTTGAAGTTCGTTGCGATGGCATGGTAACAAAAGTACCAGGAAGCCCTGGCTGTAAACTGGAAGGAAGCCACGCTGCCCGCACCTTCCACGTACGCGAAGCCGCAGATACCCTTTTTGTTTATAACGCTACCAATCCAACGCTGGAAGCGCCCCCGGAATTAGTGCTGCCGGAGCAGTTAAGTTCTCCTGACTGGAGCTATTTTCTGTGTTACACCGAATGGCGCACCGACTACCGCTATATTCTCGATAATGTGATGGATCCTATGCACGGCGCTTATCTGCATAAAATCTCGCACTCTATGAGTGAAGGGGAAAACAGCGCTCGCTTTGTGATTCGCGATACCGACCAGGGATTCTTCTTTGAAAAAGAAGGCCAGCGCGGCGTTAACTTTGACTGGAGTGAATTCATTGATAATGGCTGCCACTGGATGCGCCTGGCCATTCCTTATCCACGCACCGGCGGGCCGGGAGGGAACTTCACCATCATCGGCAGTTTTACTCCGGGAGCTCCCGGCGTGAGCTGTGTTTTCCACTGGCGCTGCCGCCCGGTTCAGGACTGGCAACGTAGTACCTGGCGCTTCCTGTATCGCAACCGGCTGGAAGCCCGTCACTGGGCTGTGCTGGAGCAGGATCGCAATGCCCTGGAAAATATGGAGCCGCTAGCCAATCAGCGGGAAAACCTATACCAGCACGATATTGGCCTGGTCCGCCTGCGCCGTTATCTGAAGAATAAAGCGCAGGCCCAACTGGAGCGGCAGCCATGAGCCAGGTAGCCAAAATCACTAGCCCGGAAGTGCCGGAACTTAGCACTGCAACCTGGTCCAATGCTTTGCGTATTGGCAATGAGATAGTGCTCTCCGGCATGACGCCTCACCCTTTTACCGAGCGCGCAGCCAAAGAGTTGCGCCCACTCAGCGTATACGACCAGACAATTATTGTGCTCAATAAGTGCAAGGCGCTGGTTGAGGCAGCCGGTGGACACATTGGGAATATTTATCGGCTAACGGTTTATGTCACCGATATTGCCGATAAAGATGAGGTCGGGAGAGCCCGACGCGATTTTTTCTCCGGCCAGCGCACCTTTCCTACCTCGACGCTTGTGGGCGTGAAGGAGCTGGTTTTTCCTGACCTGCGGGTTGAGATTGAAGCCAGCGCCCGGCTCGATATCGATCTGTCTACTCTGTAACTCTGGAGCGCAAGATGTCTGATAACTTACTAACCGCGCGCGTACATACCATTCGTTATGAAGCTCAGGGCGTTTTAAGCATAGAGCTACGCTCACCCGATGGCTCACCGCTCCCGGAGTACGCGCCAGGTAGCCATATCGATCTCCATTTGCCTAATGGCTTAATTCGCAGTTACTCACTGCTAAGCCAGTACGGGAAACAGGCGGGATATGTGGTTGGGGTTCTGCGCGACAGGCAAAGCCGCGGCGGCTCGGCGTGGATCCATGAGCAATTGCGGGTGGGAACTTTGCTGCCGATTAGCGCCCCGCGCAACAACTTTGCTCTATCTGAAGAGCCTGCGCACTCGGTACTGGTTGCTGGCGGTATCGGCATTACCCCTATTCTGTGCATGTTGAGTAACCTGGTTGAAAATGCGCGGCCGGCAGAACTTATCTATTGCGCTCGCAACCGTCTGGAAGCCGCATTTATCGAACAAATCGAACAATTGAACTCCCATGTAACCTGGCATTTTGATGATGAGCAGCAAACGCCGCCTGATTTGACGCAATACTTAAAAGATAAGCCAGCAGGCAGCCACTTTTACTGCTGTGGCCCGGGTGCAATGCTCAATGCTTTTGAAGATACCTGCCAGGCGCTGGGCTATGACAATGTGCATATCGAACGGTTTGCCGCTCGCCCGATGGCTGAAACTCAAGAAGTCTCTCAGAGCTATCAGGTTGAGCTTAAGAGAAGCGGAAAAACGCTGGAGGTCTCTGCCGGGCAATCACTGCTAGACGCATTGCTTGCTTCTGGCTGCCAGGTAGACTGCAGCTGCCGGGAAGGCGTTTGCGGCTCGTGTGAAACCGTCGTAATAGATGGGATGGTCGATCATCGTGATAGCATCCTCAGCAAGAGTGAGCGGGAGGCAAATCGCTCGATGATGGTCTGTGTTTCTGGGTGCAAAAGCGGCAAGCTGGTACTGGATCTATAACTGCATACCGTTCGGCCAGGGCCGAACGGTATCTTAATGCAGAGAGTTATTAAGAAATAATCGCACAAAAAAATATAAACCACGCTTTCCTCTTTGTTTTTAATATAAAATCAAAAAATAAACCAAACCCCGCAACATATAAAATAAAACATTTCGCCATGTTTTAATAAACGTTTGATAATTTTATAAACGCCATATGAAATTCATTATTTTAAAAATAAAAACTTCACTCGTTAATGAATGGTTCAGATATAAATGACTCATGCCATTTATCGCATACCTCATTTCTTTAGGCGTGAAGTAGTATGTAAAAGATAAATTTAACTCCTGGTCATTCCGTAATGAAGCCTAGCTCACCCCCCAATAACAGTTTGAAAAGTATCGTCTATCGTAACTTATTTGACATAAACACTCGCAGCGGAAGATGGGTTGAGTTTGCTTTAGTTGGCGTTACTCTGTTCAGCGTTATTCTGGTTATGTTTGAGTCGACCTATCCGCCGCAAGGCCCCGCAGCGCCTCATGCTGCTGCTTGCTATGCATGGCTCGAAATAGCACTGACAATATTTTTTACTATTGAATATTTGCTACGCCTGCTTACAACCCCACGCGCTCAGCATTACCCAACCAGCTTTTTCGGTATCATTGATTTAATAACTTTATTACCGATTTACATTATGCTGATGGTTCCCGGTGCCGCAGGGTCCTATACCATGTTATTTAGGATGCTTCGCGTCATGCGCATATTAAGAATGATAAAGCTAATGCGCTATATGAGCTCAGCTAACGACCTATGGTCCGCATTAGTTGCCTCATATAAAAAATTGCTGGTCTTCTTTTTCATTATTGGAATTATCATTTGCTTATTCGCCGGAGCAATGTATGTGGTTGAGGGGCCGCAGCACGGGTTTGTCAGCCTGCCGGTCTCTATTTATTGGGCAGTAGTTACGCTGACCACCGTAGGATATGGCGATATAACTCCACATACTCCGCTGGGGCGCATTATCACCTCACTGCTGATTCTCATTGGCTACACAATCATAGCCATCCCAACCGGGGTACTTAGCGCTTATATGACGCAAATCGTGCAGAGTAGACGTCATCATCGGCGCTGCCCGCACTGCGAGTATGTGACTGAAAATATGGTCGCACGCTTTTGCGCTAACTGTGGAGAACCCTATTCGGAAGCAGAGAAGAAAAATGAAGCGGCTAAGAAGCCTGGTGACAAGTCATAAGCAGGATGTGAGGAGAGTCGCAGAGGGCGCCCGGATGAGCGCCCTCATACACATTATTTGTACACTTCAGCTACGGCATCAAAGTTCGGGCCATGCTCACGCGCCGCGATGATGACGTAGTACTTGCCGCCTTTCTTATCTGCCAGTTCGGACAGCTTTGAGTGCAGATCGGATGGAGAAGCGATTTTGCCGCCAGACTCGCTGACATGAATGTTACCGATGTAAGTTGCTTTAAAATGATCGGCTTCCTGCTTGGAGATAAGGTCTGCCGCTGATGCACCAAACACAGTCATAGACGCCAGTAATGCAGAGGAGATTAGAATTTTCTTCATAATGATTACCTGCTTGGTTTAATTAGAAAAATAAAAATCACTATTGTTACTACCCTGATAACGCGCTGACTTGACTATTATTTATTCCGCCAGCGCTAATGAGCATGCCACTCAACAGGAGACCTGATAATCAGGTTTGTTACCTCGAGAAACAAATCGAGAAACAAACACATCAACATATAACCTAACAGTTACTATAAGTCATTATATTTTACAGGGAATTTCACATAATTGTGTACATATCCCGGATCAGCGGGACATGCTCAGAATAAACGTAGACGGAATAACCAAGGCTGCCCGGAAAAATCGCGCTCCGGGTTAAAAATGCCAGGATTTGTTTAGTATTTTGTGACGCATGCCGATGCGCAAAGTACAAAATAGCGCCACCTGTAGTGTTACAATGCCTCCCTGAGACCATTATCACGGAGCGACAAATGGCGACACACTTTGCAAGGAGCATTATTTCTCCACGCATTACCCAATCACCCAAACTATCCCCAGATTGCTTAAAGCAGCTAAATCAAACCCCTGAACACCGTCGGGTAAGGTTTCACGCCTCGCGTATGCTGCTGGCTGAGATGATGTACATGCTGTATGGCTATCCGAATCTCCCGGCGATAACCACCAGCCCAACCGGTCGCCCGGAGTTTACCGACCCATCTCTGCCCGGTTTCTCTATCTCTTATGTCGGCAATATGGTGGGAATTGCGCTCTGCACCGATGGAGAGTGTGGGCTAAGCATGGCGCTGCCGCACAACCCGCTGGCACTTTCCCGATTAGCAGCTGAGAAAGTACCGCAGTTCACCCGTAACGAAATTACCTGGATTAATAACCAAAATAACGCCTTTGAAGCGCGCGCCCAGTTAGTCACTTTGCGAACCAGCATCGCCAAGCTGAGCGGACAGCGTAATTTTGACGATAGCCAGATCCAGCTATTGCCCGGTGCCGGACGGCTGAGGGCGACCCAGGCCCCAAATATTGAAGCGCTATGTGATATCGAGGATGTGCTGGTATGGGCTATTGCAGCCAGCCCGCAAATTGAACATCTGCGGCTATGGGAGTTCAGTAATGAGAACGGCTGGCGCGGAATGGCAGAAATAACCCCAGAAAATCACGGCCCCCGTGACCGAATCATGCGCTTTACCAGTATGCCTTGTGAAAATGTCATGAGTTTTCACTAAGCTAAGCGGTGTTATTTTTCACTAAGCTAAGGAGTCAGCATGTCAGATGCATTAAATGTTGTCACATTACTGGGCAGCCTGCGCAAAGCGTCATTCAACGGTATGGTCGCCAATACGCTACCTAAAATAGCCCCGGCTGGCATGAAAGTTCAGGCACTGCCATCTATCGCTGAAATCCCGCTTTACGATGCGGACCTGCAAGAGGAGTCTGGATTCCCTGCGGCAGTAGAGGCTCTGGCCGAACAAATCCGCGCCGCTGACGGCGTTGTAATCGTTACCCCGGAATATAACTACTCAGTACCGGGTGGCCTGAAAAACGCCATCGATTGGCTGTCGCGTATGCCGGAACAGCCGCTGGCCGGTAAGCCAGTGCTTATTCAAACCAGCTCCATGGGGATGATTGGCGGTGCACGCTGCCAGTATCACCTGCGCCAGATTCTGGTGTTCCTGGATGCTCAGGTGATGAATAAGCCTGAATTTATGGGCGGGGCAATTCAGAATAAAGTCGATGTGCAGACTGGCGAAGTGGTCGATCAATCAACGCTCGACCACCTGACCGGCCAGCTCACCGCTTTTGGAGATTACATCCGGCGGGTCGCTGTCTAAACGATAAACCGGCCATTCAATGGCCGGTTTTTTTATTAATGTCCGTCAACAAAGACGATTTTCAGGACAAACAGCAAAGCGACAATAACCACACACGGGCTTAGCTCACGCAGACGGCCGGTACCAATCTTCATCACGCAGTAAGAGATAAAGCCCAGGGCAATACCTTCGGTAATAGAGAAACTGAATGGCATCATTACCGCAGTAATAAACGCGGGCACCGCTTCAGTCAGATCGTCCCACTTAACTCGCGCCAGACTTGAGGTCATCAAAACCCCGACATAAATCAGCGCACCGGCTGCGGCATAACCTGGCACCATACCCGCCAGAGGCGACAGGAATATCACCAGCATAAATAGCAAGCCGACCACGATGGCCGTCAGGCCGGTACGGCCGCCCACCGAAACCCCGGAAGTGGATTCGATATAAGCCGTTACCGAGGAAGTCCCCGCCAGAGATCCCGTCACCGACGATACGCTGTCTACAAACAGAGCCTGCTGCATTCTCGGGAATTTACCTTTGGCATCCGTCAGCCCGGCTTTATCAGTGACCCCAATCAGGGTACCGGAGGAGTCAAAAAGGTTAACCAGCATAAAGGAGAAGATAATCCCGGCCAGGCCAAGGTTCAGAGAGCCAGCAAGATCGACATGCCCAACCACGCTCATGATGCTTGGAGGCGCAGAGACAATACCGGTGTAATGCACATCCCCCAAGGCCAGACCCAGAACCGTAGTCACAACCATCGAAATAAGTACTGCGGCGTGGATATTACGTGATGCCAAAATAGCGATGATAAAGAAACCCAACGCACCCAGCAGAACGCTGTGGGAGGTCAGATCGCCAATAGCCACCAGGGTGTCTTTATTAGCCACAATGATGCCAGCATTTTTAAGCCCCATCATGCCGATAAATAGACCAATACCGCTGGTGATACCCACCCGCAGCCCCATCGGGATATTAGCTATCATCCAGTAACGAATACGGAAAATGGTCAGCAGAAACAGCCCAACAGCGCCCCAGAAGATAGCTCCCATCCCGACTTGCCAGGATAATCCCATGGCACCAACCACGACAAATGCGAAGAATGCATTCAACCCCATCGCCGGAGCCAGAGCTACCGGTAGATTGGCAATCAGCCCCATCAGGATGCTGCCAAATGCGGCAATAAGACAGGTTGTCACAAATACCGCATGAGTATCCATACCGGCCGCGCCGAGAATTTGCGGATTCACGAACACGATATAAACCATGGTAAGAAAAGTGGTAAACCCGGCGATAACTTCGGTTCGGGCCGTCGTGCCGTGCTCACGTAACTTAAAAACGCGCTCCAGCAAACCCAGACGAGCAGCCTGGGGTGAGTATGGTTGGCTCATTATTGGTTTCCAGAACAGGAGAAAAAAATGCCGGGCTATCCTATAACAAAAAGTGCCGCATAGACTGCTAAAAATGCATTTTTTTGCCACCATTTTTGATCACGGCATCGATTGCGTACGCCAAACCGCTTAAAGTAGGTGTTCTGTGTGATTGATGGAAAAGGTATTGAGATGGATGCGATTTTTTTTGACTGTGACGGAACGCTGGTTGATAGCGAAATGCTGTGCTCCCGCGCCTACGTTTACATGTTTGCCGAAGCGGGTATCGAGCTTGATACCGATGAAGTATTCAAGCGTTTCAAAGGCGTAAAGCTTTATGAAATCATTGATATTATCAACCAGGAGCATGGTACCCACCTTCAGCGCGAAGACCTGGAGCCCAACTATCGCGCCGAGGTCGCCCGGCTATTCGAGTCTGAACTCACTGCCATTCCCGGCGCACAGGAACTGGTTGAGCGCGTAAGTGTACCGATGTGTATCGTTTCCAACGGCCCGGTAAGCAAAATGGAACACTCACTGGGAAATACCGGCATGCTGGCTCATTTCACAGGTAAACTGTTTAGCGGCTATGATATTCAGTGCTGGAAACCCGAACCGGACATTATGTTCCATGCGGCGGCCAACATGGGCGTAGACGTTACGCGCGCGATTCTGGTTGATGATTCCAGGGCCGGAGCCGAGGCGGGTATTGCCGCCGGCATGCAGGTTTACTATTTTTGCGCCGATGACCATAACCCGCCAATCACGCATCCTAACGTGATATCCTTTACGTCACTTAGCGAGCTACCTGCGCTGTGGCGTCAGCGCGGCTGGAACCTGACCAAAGATTGACCATAAAAATATACCGCTGCTGATTATATGCAGCGGTATATTTATTAAAGTAAACAAATCCGGCTAAAAACAGAAAATATTATAATTTTGAGTTAATACGCATTCCACAGCACATATAAATCGTCACATCCCCTGTTATAATCGCGCGCCTTAAGGAATATGGCACGAAAACCAAACCCACCGTTATATAAAGCATACTTATATTTATGAAAAAAATATTATTAGCTGCCTGCTTGTCATCAGGGATGATAAGTTTTACCTCTTTTGCCGCCGATATCATTACTGATAAGTCTGGCGAAAACATCCCTTCTGACCTTCATTATACTGCACAGCCCTCAGAGTCCAGCCCAACACAGCAGCAGCGGCCACCCGCCTTCTGGCATACCGATGTGCTTCCGATATGGGGTAAAGAAGCCCGGGCCCAGGGTTACGATCTTCCCGAACCCTTCGGTATTAATATAAATTACATGAATATCAGGCAGAACATTGATGTCGAAAGCATTAAATTTAAAAATCTAAATGCACTGGGTTTATTTCCTATATCTTCAGATTTATTTAACATTGATGTCGCTAAAACCCGGCAAAAAAGCAAAACCCGAACCATCAAGTTAGACGCGTGGATACTGCCATTCTGGAATGTTTATGGGATCGTTGGCAAAACCCGAGGACATTCGCTGTCAAAAGTATCGGTAGATTCCGACCCTGCTAATTACTCCGGAATGGACAAAATTATTGCCGGAGTTATTCACGGCATGAATGAGTCCGGTAAACTTCGCGATTTGGACTTTAAATTAAATTTTAAAGGCAATACCTATGGAGCCGGTACGGTTCTAACCGGTGGTTATAAAAACTGGTTTGGCTTAATCGATTTTAACTACACCCAAACCCGCTTTGATATTCTTGATGGCAGCATTGATGCCTTTACTCTCTCGCCACGGGTTGGCTACAGCTTCCAGACTCCGAGCGTAGGCTCAATCTATCTGCCTGCAGGTAAACTGAATGTCTGGGTCGGCACGATGTATCAAAACGTCCAGCAGGAATTTAAAGGAAGCCTGCGCGATCTTAATATGCCTGCCGAGCTGCAAAGCCTGATGACTCTGGCCAATAAAAAAGGCCAGGGGCGCTTCGATGTGAAACAGCATCTGGAGTCACCGTGGAATATGCTGGTAGGTGCGCAGTATGAAATTACCCGCAACTTTGCCGTTATGACCGAAGTTGGATTCGCTAAGCGTAACAGTCTCCTGGTATCCGGCGAATTCCGCTTCTGATGTTCCGCTTCATAACCGCACTGATGCTTACGCTGGCGGCGATTTCTGCCAGCGCAAGCCCGCTGCCTGACCGAAATCAAATAGATAACTGGTTAGATAACCTTGGTGCCGATGGCCAGTTCGATGCCCGTAAAGGCATCGACTGGGGAGTGATGCCGGGGCCCTTTTACACGCCTGAACTAGGGCCTGGTATTGGTGCCGCTATCGCCGGCGTTTATCGCCCCGACGAGAGCGACAAGGTCAGCCAGAACTCTACCATCACTATCAGCGGTTACGGCAGCGCGACCGGGGCTTTTGGAGCCAGCGTAGAGAACTACGGTTTCTATGATAATGATAACTGGCGCTTTTACCTCAAAGGACGGGCGGCCAACACGCCCACCTATTTCTGGGGAGAAGGGTTTGATGCCGGTCGTCATGGGCATAATCGCCAGCAATATACCGCCCGCGAGTTTTCTGTTAATCCGCAGCTAATGCGCAAAGTCGCCCCGGATACCTATCTGGGTTTGAACTGGTCTTTATCTTCAATGAGCGCTGAGCGTATACAAAACCGGCATAAACAAACGCTGGCAAATACTAAAGACGGGCCATCGGTTTTCAGTAGCGGGCCGGGAGTGATCCTAAGCTATGACACGCGGGATTTTGTTCCCAATCCCCGACGCGGGGTCAACGCCGGGCTGGGTTATACCCACTACTCCCCGGATACCGGCGGCGATACCCGTTTTGATCGCATCGATTCACAGCTCGGCTACTACCGCTCTTTGGATGATAAGCGTGTTCTGGCGTGGGAGGCTAACGGCGTATTCACTCAGGGGCGGGTTCCCTGGAATGAAATGCCCAGCCTCGGCAGCAGTAACCGGATGCGCGGCTATTATGAAGGGCGGTATCGCGATAGAAATACCTTCAGCACGCAAATTGAATACCGCCAAAAACTGAGCTGGCGTCACGGTATTGTCGGCTGGCTGGGAGCTGGCACGATGAGTCGGCATTTTCATACTCTGGGAGAAGGGCGCTGGCTGCCCACGGCAGGTGCCGGATATCGCTTTGCTTTTAAGCCCGGCATAAATGTGCGGCTAGATTACGGCTTAGGCCGGCGTAGCAGTGGATTCTACTTTCAGGTTGGAGAAGCATTTTGACGACAGTCGGGAAGTTTGCAGCAGCAATATTAGCCTTCATGCTTAACACTGCATGGGCGCTGCCGGTTCCGGTAGACCTAAGCACTCAGTCAGAGAAGCAGGCTACCAGAGCCTGGCCAGTCACAGCTCCCCTTCCATCCCCGGATGGATTACGTCCCTGCTGTGCGTTTGGTTATAACCTGCGAGCCAAACTTCTGGGGATTCCTGTACCTCTGTATCGGCTGAATAACATTGTTGAGGAGGGGAATCTTGGGGAGCACGAATATAACGACCGTCTGCTGGGTGCATTGCTTAATCTGAGTGGCTTGAGTCGTGAAAACGACGGCATTATCTATACCCGGCGCGGTGGATTTATCGATATTGCCCACGTGCGCGATAGTGCGGATATGACCTTTTATCTGTTCAGTCATCTGCGTGCTCACCGCGGCCAGAGATTTGCTCTGACGCTCAGTGATGAACTGACGCACCGTGAAGTAGTTACCAATGATTTTACCGCGCCGGAAAACGCAGCCGAAGCTTATACCCTGGATGCCTGGCTCGCCGGGTGGCTGGCATTTCAGCTGGCGGCATGGCATGAAATAGCCCAGTGGTATGGCTACCATTCGGTGCCTGAGTTCCCTGAAGATATATCCGCCTTTTCCCCTGAGGATCTGTACTCAAATCTGCTGGGCGTTCGGCTTGCAGTGAGCCTGCTGCTCGACGGCCATGGAGCCTCAACGACCGATTACAACATCGCCATGACCCGCATCATTCCCGAAGCGCTTGTCAGGCTTGGTGGGGTACCCGCAGCATTGACCCGCTTTCAGCTCGATATGCTGGATGGCCGCTGGTGGGATAGCCATCGGGCGGTGCCGGATAAATTTCTGGTATTGAAACGTAACTATCAAACAAATGATGACCGATTACCGACCCCGGTACCGGGAGAAACACTGTCGCCGCTGCGCCTGACATTACCTCACGAGCTTTATGGCAGAAAGTTCACCGATCTGGCCCGGCTGAAGCTGTGTGTGGGAAATCATATGGCGCGCCTGCCTAAACCTGATGGCTGTTACAGTGCGGAAAGCTTCGATGCGCTGGCGCTATCGGCCAGAGCGGAAGATGCGCGCCAGCTTAGCGCGCAATCCTTTGAACATTAAAGCGAAACTTAATCTTTAGGGTCACGACCGGCCAGCAGCTTATCCAGCTCATCGCCGCCTACGTGGCGGAAGTCCTGTCCTTTAACAAAGTAGAAGATAAATTCGCAGATGTTTTGGCAGCGGTCACCGATACGCTCGATAGAGCGGGCGCAGAACAGCGCTGTCAGTACGCTTGGAATGGTGCGAGTATCTTCCATCATGTATGTCATTAACTGACGGACGATCCCTTCATATTCCTGATCGACCTTCTTATCTTCTCGATAAATCCGCACTGCCTCATCAAGATCCATACGCGCGAAGGCATCCAGAACATCATGCAGCATCTGCACAGTATGACGGCCCAGTGATTCCAGGCTAACGAGCAGCGGCTGATGCTGCTGAGAGAACTTCTCCAGCGCCGTGCGGCAGATTTTATCCGCGACATCGCCGATGCGTTCCAGCTCACTGATGGTTTTGATAATCGCCATCACCAGGCGCAAATCGCTGGCGGTAGGCTGACGTTTGGCGATGATACGAACGCACGCCTCGTCAATCTCCACCTCCATCATATTCACTTTTTTATCGCCATCGATAACCCGCTGGGCCAGTTCGCCGTCCTGATTATGCATGGCGGTAATCGCGTCAGAGAGCTGCTGCTCCACCAGCCCGCCCATGGTCATCACCTGAGTGCGGATGTGCTCCAGCTCGGCATTAAACTGGCCGGAAATATGTTTATTGAGGTTAAGGTTGTCCATCTTTATCTCCACATGGCCTGCTATGACGACGCCCAGGCGTCGCGAGCCAAATCAGCAAAGGCGTATCAGCCGTAGCGCCCGGTAATGTAATCTTCAGTTTGTTTTTTCTTCGGCGTAGTAAACAGAGAGTCGGTATCGCTAAATTCAATCAGTTCACCCAGATACATAAATGCCGTGTGATCTGAACAACGGGCCGCCTGCTGCATATTGTGGGTAACGATAACCACGGTGTAATCCTGCTTAAGCTCGGTTATCAGCTCTTCAATACGCCCGGTGGAGATGGGATCCAGCGCCGAGCAAGGCTCATCAAGCAGCAGGACATCCGGGCGAATAGCAATACCACGCGCAATACACAGGCGCTGCTGCTGGCCCCCGGACAGAGAATAGCCACTCTGATGCAGCTTATCTTTAGTTTCATTCCATAGGGCGGCTTTGGTCAGCGCCCACTGCACGCGTTCATCCATATCGGTGCGCGATAGCTTCTCGAACAGGCGCACACCAAAAGCGATATTGTCATAAATCGACATCGGAAATGGCGTTGGCTTCTGAAATACCATGCCTACCCGGGCACGCAGCAGCGCGATATCCTGAGACTGATGAAGAATATTTTCGCCATCAAGCAAGATTTCGCCTTCCGCGCGCTGCTCCGGATAAAGTGAATACATCTTGTTAAAGGTGCGCAGCAGCGTCGATTTACCGCAGCCGGACGGGCCGATAAATGCCGTGACCTGATTCTGGGCAATATCCAGACTGATGTTTTTCAGGGCATGGAATTTCCCGTAATAGAAGTTCAAATCACGAACCTGGATTTTGCCGGGAGTAGTGTCAGCCATACTCATTTTACTCGTCATCCTCATAAGCGGCGTCGGCTATGCGACGCCGTGTCATTATCCGTGTTTACGCTTAGCGAACAGCACGCGCGCCAGAATATTCAGCAACAGTACGCACAGCGTGATAATCAGTACGCCTGCCCATGCCAGCTCCTGCCACTGGGCAAACGGACTCATGGCAAATTTAAATATGGTGACCGGAAGGTTAGCCAGCGGCTGCATCATATCGGTGCTCCAGAACTGATTGGATAGCGATGTAAACAGCAGCGGCGCGGTCTCCCCGGCGATACGAGCAATAGCCAGCAGCACCCCGGTAATAATCCCGGAAATCGATGCTTTAAGGGTGATTGCCGAAATCATCTTCCACTTTGGTGTCCCCAGAGCGTAGGCCGCTTCCCGCAGGCTATCCGGCACCAGCTTAAGCATGTTTTCCGTAGTACGAATCACAATGGGCACCTGCAATAGCGCCAGGGCGATAACGCCGGCCCAGCCGGAAAAGTGCTGCATCTGGGCCACCACGATGGTGTAGACAAAAAGCCCAACCACAATAGAGGGCGCCGACAGCAAAATATCGTTAATAAAGCGGATAACCTCAGCCAGCCAGGATTTACGGCCATATTCCGCCAGGTAAATTCCAGCCAAAATGCCCAGCGGTGTACCAAACACAGTGGCCCAGACAATCAACAGCCCGCTGCCCGCCAGGGCGTTAGCCAGGCCGCCGCCCTCGGTATTAGGCGGAGGTGTATTTTCCGTGAATAGCGCCCAGGACATACCGTCGATACCGCGCGTCACAGTGGCGTACAAAATCCATATCAGCCAGAACAGGCCAAATGCCATGGTTGCCATCGACAGAGTCAGCGCAATGCGGTTTTTAAAGCGGCGGCGAGCCTGCATTTTGCGCCGCGATTGCATCAACGCTTCGGTTGCCTGCATATCTAAGGTTGCCATTAGCGCGCCCCCTCTCTCTTCGCCAGCCGCAGGATCATCAGTTTCGAAATGGCCAGAACGATAAAGGTAATAACGAACAGAATCAGGCCCAGCTCCATCAGTGCCGCAACGTGCAGGCCGGATTCCGCTTCGGCGAATTCGTTTGCCAGCGCCGAAGTAATACTGTTACCCGGCATATATAGCGATGCGCTGTCCAGCTGGTAGGTATTACCGATGATAAAGGTCACGGCCATGGTCTCCCCCAGCGCGCGCCCCAGGCCCAGCATCACCCCACCGATAACGCCGTTTTTAGTAAACGGCAGCACGATGCGCCAGATAACTTCCCAGGTGGTGCAGCCAATCCCATAAGCGGATTCCTTCATCATCACCGGAGTCTGTTCGAACACGTCGCGCATAACTGAGGCGATATAGGGAATTATCATAATCGCGAGGATAACGCCGGCCGCCAGGATCCCGATACCAAATGCCGGGCCTGAGAACAGTTCGCCGACAATCGGAATCGATGACAGCACATTACCGACCGGTTCCTGAAAATAGGTGGCAAATAGCGGAGCGAAGATAAACAGCCCCCACATGCCATATACGATACTTGGTATTGCCGCCAGCAGCTCAATGGCAATACCCAGCGGCCGCCGCAGCCAGGCCGGAGCCAGTTCTGTCAGAAACAGGGCGATACCAAAACTCACCGGCACCGCAATCAGCAGTGCGATTAATGAGGTCACCAGGGTGCCGTAAATCGGCACCAGCGCCCCGTAAATATCGTTTGGCGCGTCCCAGTCTTTGGTCCACAGGAAGGAAAACCCGAATTTCTGAATACTTGGCCACGAGGAGATGATGAGCGAAACAATAATGCCGCCCAGCAGAAACAGGACAATCAGCGCAGCCAGTCGAACCAGCGCGCTGAAGAGGATATCGCCTTTTTTCCCCGGAGGGGTAAACGCAGGCTTTGATGCCGCCATAATTCACTCTTACTGATAGCGCTCTGCGCCGTAAGGCGCAGAGCTAAGGCTAATTAGTACAACGCTTTTCCGTTAGCGTCTTTTACGCTGGTCTTCCAGGCCGCGCGCACCTGCTCAACAACGCTATCCGGCAGCGGAGCGTAATCCAGCGCCGTAGCTTCAGCAGAGCCATTCTTATAAGCCCAGTCGAAGAATTTCAGCACTTCGCTGCCCTGCTCCGCTTTAGCATATTTCTGGTGTACCAGGATGAAAGTGGTAGACGAAATTGGCCACACATCATCACCTTTCTGGTTTGTCAGATCCTGAGCAAAGCTTTTGCTCCAGTCAGCACCTTTGGCAGAGTTTGAGAAGCTCTCTTCAGATGGTGCTACCGGCTTGCCATCGGCAGAAACCAGTTTGGTATAGGTAAGGTTGTTTTGCTTGGCGTAGGCATATTCTACATAGCCAATGGCACCCGGCAGGCGCTGAACAAAAGCGGCTACGCCATCGTTGCCTTTACCGCCAAGGCCGGTTGGCCATTTAACCGTGGAGCCGGTACCGACGCTGGATTTCCATTCCGGATTAACTTTCGCCAGATAGCTGGTGAAGACATAAGAAGTACCGGAACCATCGGCGCGGCGCACGACCGCAATATTTTGCTGCGGCAGCTTCACGCCTGGGTTGAGTTTGGCAATCGCAGGATCATCCCACTTCTTAATTTTGCCAAGGTAGATATCACCCAGCGTTTTGCCATCCAGTACCAGTTCCCCAGATTTCAGGCCCTGAACGTTTACCGCCAGCACTACGCCGCCAATAACGGTTGGGAACTGGAATAAACCTTCCTGAGAAAGTTTTTCATCATTAAGAGGAGCATCCGATGCACCAAAATCAACGGTGTTTGCCGTTATCTGCTTCACGCCGCCAGAAGAACCAATGCCCTGGTAGTTAACTTTATTGCCGGTGGCTTTCTGGTAGGAGTCTGCCCATTTGGCATACACCGGAGCCGGAAAGGTTGCTCCCGCACCAGTCAGGCTGGCGGCAGCGCTGACGGAGAAGGCACTCATAGCGAGCGTCGCGGTAACAACTGTGGCGACGGTGGTACGCATAACGTTCATAATGTCTCCTGCGGAGGTAAACTTAATCGGTTGTTTTGCCTACAGGATTAACAATAGGTCAGTTTAGTGACACCTGGATGTATGAAATATGACATTTTTGTGACAGCCTGAATGATGCATTATCCTCCACTTTTCGCTCACATTTTCTCCATTGTTTTTCAGTAGGTTAACTTTGTCCTCTGTGAAATAACGGTGAGTAAAATGAATAAATTTATGACAGTACTGATTGTGAGCGCCGGTTTGGTGAGTCTATCTGCACATGCAGAACCAAAAGTTTCTTACTCAGGAATGGTAGCCTTGAGCGGGCCTTACCTTGCCTCAATTTCCAACCAGGGCTCTGAGAATTATGTTATTAGTGCCTCCAGCTATAGTGGAGAGGATATTGGAAAAAATCGCGATGATATTAACTCCCTTAGCCAGGAGATAACTAAGGTTCGCAGCGATATGACCTCGATGCAGAGCCAGCTGGAAAACAAAGGCAGCTCGAGCCTGTCTGATGTGAATAAACGTCTGGATGCTCTGGAGCGCCAAAACCAGGAGTTAAGCCGCCAGGTTGATTCGCTAAGTAGCGAGAACAAATCCCTAAGCAGCAGCCTGAATTCTGCTAACAGCAAGCTGGACAGCCTGAGCAGCCAAATTAAGTGATCGGGTTTATTAAATAACAAAGGGGGCTTGCGCCCCCTTTGGTTGATATTACGTCAGACCACTATTATTCCACGGTAACTGATTTAGCCAGGTTACGCGGCTGATCGACGTCGGTGCCTTTAATCAGCGCGACATGATAAGAGAGCATCTGAAGCGGCACGGTGTAGAAGATAGGCGCAATAACCTCTTCTACGTGCGGCATCTGGATTACGTGCATGGTTTCGGTATTGGTAAAGCCAGCCTCTTCTGCCGCAAACACATAAAGATGACCACCGCGAGCGCGAACCTCTTCGATATTCGACTTCAGTTTTTCCAGCAGATCGTTATTTGGCGCGACCACAATAACCGGCATATCTTCATCAATAAGCGCCAGAGGGCCATGCTTCAGCTCGCCGGCGGCGTACGCTTCAGCATGAATGTAGGAGATCTCTTTAAGTTTCAGCGCCCCTTCCATGGCGATAGGGTACTGATCGCCACGACCCAGGAACAGCGCATGGTTCTTATCTGTGAAATCCTCTGCCAGTGCCGCAATGCGTTTATCCTGAGCCAGCATCTGCTCAATGCGGTTTGGCAGAGCCTGTAGCGCATGAACAATCTCGTGCTCCAGCTCTGGTTTAGCACCTTTAAGCTTCGCAACGCGCGCCACCAGCATTAGCAACACGGTAAGCTGAGTAGTGAAGGCTTTAGTCGACGCTACGCCGATTTCAGTCCCGGCTTTGGTCATAAGCGCCAGGTCAGATTCGCGTACCAGCGAGGAGCCTGCCACGTTACAGATAGCCAGAGAACCGAGGTAACCCAGCTCTTTAGACAGGCGCAGAGCGGCCAGAGTATCTGCCGTTTCACCGGACTGAGACAGCGTTATCATCAGACTGTTACGGCGTACCGCTGATTTGCGATAACGAAACTCGGATGCAATCTCTACATCGCAAGGCACACCTGCCAGCGCTTCAAACCAGTAACGAGATACGAAACCGGAATTATACGAAGTACCACAGGCTACGATCTGAATATGTTCGACTTCAGATAGCAGACGATCGGCATCTGGCCCTAATTCGCTAAAATCCACGGCGCCATGGCTGATACGGCCAGACAGGGTGCTTTTAATGGCATCCGGCTGCTCGAAAATCTCTTTTTGCATGTAGTGGCGATAAATACCTTTCTCGCCTGCATCATATTTGAGATTAGATTCGTGGGCTTCACGCTTCACCACAGTACCGTTACGGTCAAAAATATCCACTTTCTGACGGGTAACTTCGGCAATATCGCCTTCTTCCAGGAAGATAAAGTTACGGGTTACCGGCAACAGAGCCAGCTGATCGGAAGCGATGAAGTTTTCACCCACACCCAGGCCGATAACCAGCGGGCTGCCGGAGCGAGCGGCTAGCAGAACGTCCGGGTTACGGGTATCAACGATAACCGTGCCATACGCACCGCGCAGCTGAGGAATAACGCGCAGCACGGCTTCACGCAGGGTTCCTCCCTGGCTCAGTTCAAAATGAACCAGATGAGCGATAACTTCGGTATCGGTTTCAGAAATGAATTCGTAGCCACGGGCCTTCATCTGCTCACGCAGCGGCTCGTAGTTTTCGATAATCCCGTTGTGAACAACGACAATCGGGCCTGATACGTGGGGATGAGCGTTAGTCTCAGAAGGCTCACCATGAGTTGCCCAACGAGTATGAGCAATCCCGGTTCCACCGTGAAGAGGATGCTCCTCTGCGGCCTGAGCCAGTACCTGAACTTTACCCAGACGACGCAAACGCGTCATGTGTCCCCCGGCATCAACGACTGCCAGACCGGCAGAGTCATAACCACGATATTCAAGACGACGAAGTCCTTCCAGCAGGATTTCAGCCACGTCGCGCTGGGCGACTGCACCTACGATTCCACACATATTTTTAAATTCCCATATAAGGCGTTTCCGCCTGCGTTGCCGTCGATCTGTTGTTCCGGATTTACCGGTACCCCGAGCCTTGTAGAGAGTTGGGGCTATTATTTTGTTCTCTTACGAGAGACGGGCGTGGCCTTTATAAGTGGCCATCTTCCCAACCTGCACCTCGCGGTGCAGGCAATGACTTCTGTTTTCGGCAATAAATATGCCTTACCAGAATGGTGACGGAACCTGGAACCATCTGGATTGATTATTTTTTCTGCTTAACTGAACGTTGCCATTCTGGTTTATGTACCTGCGGCACGCGGCTCAGCACCAGTCCATTATCGGCGACATCTTTGGTCACCGTAGTACCGGCAGCAATAGTGACACCGCGACCAACGGTAACCGGAGCCACCAGCTGGGTATCGGAACCAACAAAAACGTCATCGCCAATAACAGTTTTAAACTTGTTAGCGCCATCGTAGTTGCAGGTAATAGTTCCCGCGCCGATATTCACGTTAGCGCCAATTTCCGCATCACCAAGATAGCTAAGATGGCCAGCTTTAGAGCCTTTACCCAGGCGGGCCTTTTTCATCTCAACGAAATTGCCGACATGAGCGCCTTCAGCCAGCTCACTGCCTGGACGCAAGCGTGCAAATGGCCCTACGGTACAATCAACCGCCAGCTCTGCATCTTCAATAACGGTATAAGGGCTGATAACGCAATCATCGCCAATCACGCTGTTTTTAATTACGCATCCTGTACCGATTTTGACTCTATTTCCTAAAGTGACCTGACCTTCAATGATCACATTAGTATCTATCTCAACATCACGCCCGTGGCTCAGGACACCGCGTAAATCAAAACGTGCAGGATCGCGCAACATAACGCCCGCCAGCAGTAAAGATTCTGCCTGTTCGCTCTGATATACACGCTCCAGCCGGGAAAGCTGCAGACGGTTATTAACGCCTTCAACTTCACTTAGACGAGCCGGATGAACGGCGGCAATTTCACGCCCTTCGGCGTAAGCCATGCTAATAATGTCGGTGATGTAATATTCACCCTGAGCATTATTGTTATCGAGCTGAGCCAGCCAGCGTTTCAGGTCTTTGCCATTGGCAACCAGAATGCCGGTGTTAATTTCAGTAATGGTCAGCTGTTCGGCGCTGGCATCTTTGTGTTCAACGATCCCGGATACTTTGCCGTTATCGCGCGTGATACGGCCATAACCTGTCGGATCTTCCAGATTCACCGTCAGCAGGCCAATGCCACCCGCAGGCTTTGCCGCACACAGGCGCTTAAGGGTATCGAGGCCAATCAGCGGAACATCGCCGTAAAGCATCAAAATATCTTCGTCATCCCCAAAGAAAGGTGCCGCCTGCTGCATCGCATGCCCGGTACCTAACTGTTCTGCCTGCAGTACCCAATTAAGGCGATCGTTATGCAGTGCTTGTTTGAGCAAGTCACCGCCGTGGCCATATACCAGGTGAACCTGACGAGCGCCAAGTTGAGTGGCAGCATCTATCACGTGGGAAACCATTGGCTTGCCCGCAAGAGTGTGAAGAACTTTGGGAAGATCGGAATACATGCGTGTTCCCTTGCCGGCTGCAAGGATTACCACGCTCATTGCGCTGTCAGACATATGCGTCCTGCCTCGAAATAGTATGAAGAGTAAAGCGATTTGATAGCGGGAATGCTACATATTTTTTAGGGCAAAATGTAGTGTACTTAATCCGACTGCTTTACCGACTAAATATGAGCACAGAAAAGCCAGAATGTTTTATGAATCCATTCAGCAAATAAAAAAACCATATAAAACAAATGGTAAGAATGATAACTGGGAGGGGAAGCTTTTTTTTAGCTCTGAATAAAGCGTAATAGAGGCAAAAAAATGCCAGCCCTGAGGCTGGCATTTATATTTCAGACCGGTATTACATCGCTTTTTTAGTCAGCTCGATAACACGCAGTTTAGCGATAGCCTTCGACAGCTCAGCAGAAGCCTGAGCATAGTCCACATCGCCATGAGAGCTACGGATGTGCTCTTCGGCTTTGCGTTTCGACTCCAGGGCTCGCGCTTCGTCGAGATCCTGGCCGCGAATAGCGGTATCTGCCAGTACGGTTACGTTGCCCGGCTGCACTTCCAGAATGCCACCAGAAAGATAGATGAACTCTTCTTTTCCGTGCTGCTTAACTATGCGGATCATACCAGGCTTAATGGCTGTCAGCAGCGGGGCGTGACCAGGATAAATCCCCAGCTCACCTTCGCTACCGGTCACCTGGATCTTCTCGACCAGACCGCTGAACATTTGCAGTTCTGCGCTGACGACATCCAGATGGTAAGTCATTGCCATAGCAACCTCCGATTAGGCATTAAAGTTTTTTGGCTTTTTCCACGGCTTCTTCAATGGTGCCGACCATGTAAAACGCCTGTTCTGGCAGGTGATCGTACTCACCTTCCATAATGCCTTTAAAGCCACGAATGGTTTCTTTCAGCGAAACGAATTTACCTGGAGAACCGGTAAAGACTTCTGCCACGAAGAACGGCTGAGACAGGAAGCGCTGGATCTTACGAGCACGAGCAACAACCAGTTTGTCGTCTTCTGACAGTTCGTCCATCCCGAGGATGGCGATGATGTCTTTCAGTTCCTGATAACGCTGTAACAGAGACTGTACGCCACGAGCTACGTCGTAGTGCTCCTGACCAACTACCAGAGGATCCAGCTGACGGCTGGTGGAATCCAGCGGGTCAACGGACGGGTAGATACCCAGGGAAGCAATCTGACGGCTCAGGGTTACCGTGGAGTCCAGGTGCGCAAAGGTCGTTGCTGGAGACGGGTCAGTCAAGTCATCCGCTGGTACATATACCGCCTGAATGGAGGTGATAGAACCCGTTTTAGTGGATGAAATACGTTCCTGAAGAACACCCATCTCTTCAGCCAGAGTCGGCTGATAACCTACCGCAGAAGGCATACGGCCCAGCAGTGCTGATACTTCAGTACCGGCCAGGGTATAACGATAGATGTTATCGATGAACAGCAGAACGTCACGGCCTTCGTCACGGAACTTCTCAGCCATAGTCAGGCCGGTCAGAGCAACGCGCAGACGGTTACCTGGTGGCTCGTTCATCTGGCCATATACCAGCGATACTTTGTCCAGTACGTTGGAGTCGTTCATTTCGTGATAGAAGTCGTTACCTTCACGAGTACGCTCACCAACCCCTGCGAATACAGAGTAACCGGAGTGTTCGATAGCGATGTTACGGATAAGCTCCATCATGGTTACGGTCTTACCTACACCCGCACCACCGAACAGACCAACTTTACCACCCTTAGCGAATGGACAAATCAGGTCGATAACTTTGATACCGGTTTCCAGCAACTCCTGAGAGTTAGCCAGATCTTCGTAGGCTGGAGCAGCGCGGTGGATAGCCCAACGCTCTTCTTCGCCGATGTCGCCTTTCATGTCGACCGGCTCACCCAGTACGTTCATGATACGACCCAGAGTCGCTTTACCTACTGGTACTTCGATTGGGTGCTCAAGGTCTTTAACTTCCAGACCGCGACGCAGACCATCAGAAGAACCCATGGCGATGGTACGTACCACGCCGCCGCCCAGCTGCTGCTGAACTTCCAGCACCAGGCGCTCTTTACCGTTCATCACCTCAAGGGCATCGTACACGCGTGGTACGGCATCCTGAGGAAACTCGACGTCCACTACGGCGCCGATTACCTGGATAATCTTTCCAGTTGCCATCTTGAATCCTCTACGTATTCATAAACCTGGTTAAACCGCAGCGGCCCCCGAGACAATCTCGGTGAGTTCCTGAGTAATGCTGGCCTGACGAGCTTTGTTGTATACCAACTGCAGGTCTTTAATCAGATTACCGCCGTTGTCGGTCGCCGCTTTCATAGCCACCATACGTGCAGCCTGTTCAGAGGCCAGGTTTTCCACCACGCCCTGATAAACCTGAGATTCCACATAACGACGCAGCAGGGTATCCAGCAGCGACTTAGGATCTGGCTCATACAGGTAATCCCAGGCTTTACGCTTCAGGTCGCCATCATCTGATGCCGGAAGCGGCAGCAGCTGAACGAGGGTCGGCTCCTGGGACATGGTGTTGATAAATTTGTTACTTACGATGTAAAGCTTGTCGAGACGGCCTTCATCATAAGCCTGCAGCATCACTTTAACCGGCCCGATGAGCTCGGACAGGGAAGGGTTATCCCCCATACCGGTCACCTGTGCAACAACGTTGCCGCCTACCGAATTGAAGAAGGAAACGCCTTTAGAACCGATAAGTGCCAGATCGCTCTGAACGCCTTTATCGCTCCATACCTTCATATCTGCCAGCAGCTTCTTGAACAGGTTAATGTTCAGACCGCCGCACAGACCACGGTCGGTAGACACTACCAGGTAGCCCACGCGCTTAACGTCGCGTTCTTCCAGGTAAGGATGCTTATATTCCAGATTACCGTTAGCAAGGTGACCAATCACTTTGCGCATGGTATCTGCATAAGGACGGCTGGCCGCCATGCGTTCCTGGGATTTACGCATCTTGGAGGCGGCGACCATTTCCATCGCTTTAGTGATCTTCTGCGTGTTCTGGACGCTTGCTATCTTACTACGTATCTCTTTTGCGCCGGCCATGAGCTTCTCCTCAAAGACTGGCGGCCTGCTGTGAAGCGGGCCGCCAGGCTATTACCAGGACTGGGTTGCTTTGAAGTTATCGAGGACGCCTTTCAGCTTGCCTTCGATCTCATCGTTGTAACCGCCAGTCTGGTTGATATCTTGCATCAGGGCAGCGTGGTCACGGTCAGCGTAAGCCAGCAGAGCGGCTTCGAAGCTGCCAACCTTGGAGATTTCTACATCTTCCAGGTAACCACGTTCAGCGGCAAACAGTACCAGAGACTGCTGCGCAACGGACATCGGCGCATACTGTTTCTGTTTCAGAAGCTCGGTCACTTTCTGACCGTGGTTCAGCTGTTTGCGAGTTGCATCATCAAGGTCGGATGCAAACTGAGAGAACGCCGCCAGTTCACGATACTGCGCCAGAGCGGTACGGATACCACCGGACAGTTTCTTCATGATCTTGGTCTGAGCTGCACCACCAACACGGGATACCGAAATACCCGGGTTAACCGCAGGACGGATACCTGAGTTAAACAGGTTGGTTTCCAGGAAGATCTGACCATCGGTAATGGAAATTACGTTGGTCGGAACGAACGCGGAAACGTCACCAGCCTGAGTTTCGATGATAGGCAGCGCCGTCAGAGAGCCAGTCTGGCCCTTAACTTCACCTTTAGTGAAGTTTTCAACGTATTCGGCGTTAACACGCGCAGCACGCTCCAGCAGACGGGAGTGGAGGTAGAATACGTCGCCTGGGAATGCTTCACGGCCCGGTGGACGACGAAGCAGCAGGGAGATCTGACGGTAAGCAACCGCTTGTTTAGACAGGTCATCATAAATAATGAGCGCGTCTTCACCGCGGTCACGGAAGTATTCACCCATAGCGCAACCAGCATACGGAGCCAGGTATTGCAGCGCTGCGGATTCAGAAGCGGTTGCTACAACAACGATGGTGTTAGCCAGCGCGCCGTGCTCTTCCAGTTTACGCACCACGTTAGAGATGGTGGACGCTTTCTGGCCGATAGCAACGTAGATACATTTAATACCGGAGTCGCGCTGGTTGATGATGGCATCAACGGCCAGTGCGGTTTTACCGGTCTGACGGTCACCGATGATAAGTTCACGCTGACCACGACCGATTGGGATCATGGCATCGACAGACTTATAACCGGTCTGTACTGGCTGGTCGACCGACTGACGGTCGATAACGCCTGGCGCAATCATCTCTACAGGAGAGAAGCCATCGTTGTCCAGAGAGCCTTTACCATCGATTGGTTCACCCAGGGTGTTAACCACACGCCCCAGCAGGCCACGGCCAACTGGAACTTCGAGGATACGGCCAGTACATTTAACTTTCATGCCTTCCGCGAGGTCAGCATATGGGCCCATAACTACGGCACCGACAGAGTCGCGCTCGAGGTTAAGTGCGATAGCGTAACGGTTACCCGGCAGAGAGATCATCTCCCCCTGCATCACGTCAGCCAGACCGTGAATGCGGATGATACCGTCGCTTACAGAAACAATAGTACCTTCGTTGTGAGCTTCACTCACAACCTTGAACTGCTCAATTCGCTGTTTGATCAGTTCACTGATTTCGGTGGAATTCAGTTGCATGCTCCAGTCCCCTTAAGACTGCAAGACGTCTGTCAGGCGTTCAAGACGGCCGCGGACGCTACCATCTATGACCATATCACCCGAACGGATGATGACACCTGCCATTACAGACTTATCGATTTTGCAATTCAGCTTCACTTTGCGTGACAGACGTTTTTCCATCGCAGAACTGATTTTCTTAAGCTGCTCGTCGCTCAAAGCGGCGGCGGAGATAACATCCACTTCAGCAGTGGACTCCTCGGCGGCGCGCAGCGCTATAAACTGCTCAAGAACCTCAGGAAGTGCTACCAGACGCCCGTTTGCGGCCATTACCTTAATCAGGTTTTGGGCATGGTCATCCAGCTGGTCGCCGCATACGGCGATAAACGACTCGGCGAGCGTTTCAGGCGCCAGAGCGCCTGATATCATCTCGGCCATCTGCTCGTTTTTAGTCACCTCGGCCGCAAACGCCAGCATGTTCTGCCAGCCATCTACGTTTTGGTGCTCAACGGCAAAGTCAAAAGCTGCTTTGGCGTAGGGGCGAGCTACCGTAATAAATTCAGACATCAGCCCCTCCCTCCTTACAGTTCAGCGACAAGTTTATCCACGATGTCGCTGTTAGCAGCTTCATCCACGGAACGTTCGATGATCTTCTCGGCACCGGCAACAGCCAGCATCGCGACCTGCTTACGCAGCTCTTCGCGGGCACGTTTACGCTCTGCGTCAATTTCCGCCTGAGCCTGTGCTACGATTTTGTTACGTTCCTGCTCAGCTTCCACTTTGGCTTCGTCCAGGATCTGAGAACGGCGTTTGTTTGCCTGTTCAATAATTACCTGAGCGTCCGCTTTGGCTTTTTTCAGCTGGTCGGTCGCATTGGCCTGTGCAAGGTCCAGATCCTTTTTAGCTCGTTCTGCAGAAGCCAGACCGTCAGCAATCTCTTTCTGACGTTTTTCGATGGCAGCCATAATTGGCGGCCATACGTACTTCATACAGAACAGAACGAACAGGACAAACGCGATGGCCTGGCCGAGGATTGTTGCGTTAAGATTCACAGCACAATGCCTCTTAATTAGTTAACGTTCTGATATTGCTCAATACTTAAATAAAGCAATGCGCACTACGCGACGGCGAACATCACGTACAGACCCAGACCTACAGCGATCATTGGGATAGCATCCACCAGACCCATAACGATAAAGAACTGAGTACGAAGCAGAGGAATCAGATCCGGCTGGCGAGCGGCGCCTTCCAGAAATTTACCCCCGAGGATGCCGATACCGATCGCAGCACCGATTGCCGCCAGACCCATCATCACAGCGGCAGCCATGTACAGCAGATCCATATTCAGGTTTTCCATGACAGTCTCCAGTTTGTTTCAGTTAAAACGCAGTGTTGAGTAAAAAAAGTGATTAATGCTCTTCAGATGCCATCGACAGATAAACTATCGTCAGAACCATGAAAATGAAGGCTTGCAGCGTAATGATCAGGATGTGGAAAATGGCCCACGGCACATTAAGAATCCACTGTGACCACCATGGCAACAGACCCGCAATCAGAATGAAAATCAGTTCACCAGCATACATGTTACCAAACAGTCGCAGGCCAAGAGATACAGGCTTGGACAGCAGGCTAACACCTTCCAGAATCAGGTTGACTGGAATGAACACTGGGTGGTTGAACGGCTGCAGGGTGAGTTCTTTAGTGAAGCCACCGATGCCTTTCATTTTGATGCTGTAGAAGAGGATCAGGACGAATACGCCCAGCGCCATCGAAAGAGTAATGTTGACGTCGGCTGAAGGAACAACGCGCAGCGCTGGCAGGCCGAGGACGTGCTCACCGATATACGGCAGCAGGTCGATAGGCAGCAAGTCCATCAGGTTCATCAGAAATACCCAGACAAAAATAGTCAGGGCGAGCGGTGCGATAACCTTGCTTTTGCCATGGTACATGTCTTTAACGCTGCCATGAACAAAACCAATAACCAGTTCAACCGCCGTCTGGAATTTACCCGGTACGCCGCTGGTTGCGTGTTTAGCAACTTTGCGGAACAACACCAGGAACAGCAGACCCAGCACCACCGAAAAGAACATGGAGTCGATGTTAAGAGTCCAGAACGTGGCCGGGGGATTATGCGGATCCACCATCGAGAAGGTACGCAGGTCAATCTGAAGGTTATTCAGATGGTGTCCTATGTACTCCTGCGGTGTAGAGATTTCTCCTGCAGACATGATGCCTCTTACCCTTTGTTGTTAATTACAGCTGGCGCCAGCAGTTGTACCGCCAGCACCGATAACCAGGTTACAAGCAGCGGAATAAACACCGCCTTGAAGTACGCCAGCGCCAACGCCAGCAATGCGAAGGTCATCAGAACCTTCAGCACTTCACCAAGAGCGAAAGACCAGGCTACTCTTCCTTGTGCTGGTACGCTTGTCTGATGACGCCAGGCAAAAATCATAAACAAAACATTCGGCAGCCATACTGCCAGGCCTCCGCCTAATGCAGAAGCGCCCCACCGTGGGTCTTTTAGGCAAAACAGCAATCCAATCGCTATTACCGTCAGAAACTGTATGAGCAGAATTTTTCGCGCTACGTTACTACCTGTAAGCGACACTGACATAACGTTTCACTCCTGCTCCTTGTGAGGTAGGTCGCGTGTCGTATAAAACTGTCTTTACCGCTTTGAGTCAAGCATCAAAAAGCGGTCAAATTATACGGTTCGGACTCGTGATTTCAAACCAAAAGTAGCGAAAAGGTGAATAAATATTTAAATTTTTTTCAAACTGCCGAATTTACACTTTTTGTGGAAATAGCACTGGTTCATTAAAAACCGCAAACACCCTTAATCGCTCAACTTTAAAGCGTGCACCAGATCACAAATAACGGAATATGTTCTGGAAAAAACTTATAAAACTTAAGAATTCGAAAACTGCATGATAATGATAATCAAGGTAATTACTCTGTCAGGTTTTTAAAACAACCAAAAACACAATAAAAACCTTTGATTGACATTTACGATATCGTTTTAACAACTTTTGAGCATTACTGGAAAGGTTTCCCTAATTGCACACACATTCTTAATGTGTTTTCCGTCCAGTGATTGACAAAAAAAGGGAAGTTGTCAGTTGTGACTATTCTCGTTACCAGGCAGTTAATTCATGCGCCCCACGACACTGACTCCCCGGCAATTCGTTAACATCAGAGAAACATCCCTATCTCACTTTTTTTTGATAAAAATTAAATTATTTTGATTTTATAATCACCAGATAGCGTTCGCCATCCAATTCCGGAACGTCGAGTTTCACCGTCTCAACCACCTCAAAGCCTGCTGGCAGCGCCGAAATCTCATCATCCGCATGCAGTCCTTTAAGTGCATAAAAACGCCCTTCCCCGCCCGGCAGATGGTGGCACCAGTTCAGCATGTCATCCAGAGATGCGAAAGCACGGCTAATCACGCCGTCAAATGGCGGCTCTGGGGAAAACTCCTCAACCCGGCTCTGAACCGGCTCCACATTGGGAAGCTTCAGCTCGTGCTGCACCTGGCGCAGGAAGCGCACGCGCTTACCCAGGCTATCCAGCAGGGTAAAATGCGCCTCAGGCATCACTATTGCCAGCGGGATCCCCGGTAGTCCTGGGCCTGTCCCCACGTCAATAAACCGGCTACCGCGAAGATGTGGAGCAACCACGATGCTGTCCATGATATGGCGTACCAGCATCTCATGCGGGGAACGTACGGAGGTGAGATTATAGGCCTTATTCCACTTATCCAGCAGGCCGACGTAATCAAGCAGCTGCTGTTTCTGGTGATCAGGAAGAGTCATGCCTGCCGCTTTGAGCAGGTGATTAAGTCTGTTCAGCACAATATAAATTCCGTAACGCGGTCAGGCAGACACCTGCCCATTGCCACCAATGCGCTGCTAAAGCAGCAACCGTTGGCGGCAATTTTGATGAATTAAGTAATAAAATCAGGAAATTGATTTTGCGACCGGCGGCAGAATAACCTGAGCCGCGAAAGATTATCGCGGTCTGGTGGCAACCAAACCGCGCTATCATCAGGCGCTGCGGCGCAGCATACCCTGTTTTTTCAGCCATACCAGCAAAATAGAGATTGCCGCAGGTGTCACGCCGGAAATGCGTGATGCCTGGCCTATTGACCCTGGTTTATGATCATTAAGCTTGGCGATAACTTCGTTAGATAAGCCGCTCACCTGACGGTAATCGATATCCGCAGGCAGCAAAGTATTTTCATTACGCTGTTGTTTCTCGATTTCATCCTGCTGGCGAGAGATATATCCCTCGTATTTCACCTGAATTTCAACCTGCTCTGCGGCCTGAACGTCATCCAGTGCCGGAGCAAAGTGCGGCTGGGCAACCAGCTGCTGGTAGCTAATTTCCGGACGACGCAGCAGATCTTCTCCGCTGGCTTCACGCGACAGAGGTGCTTTAAGCAATGTGTTGATGTCTGATGCATTTTCCGCAGATGGATGGATCCAGACATCTTTCAGACGCTGGCGCTCGCGCTCAATATTTTCCAGTTTCTGGTTAAAGCGCGCCCAGCGCACATCGTCAACCAGGCCCAGCTCACGGCCTTTAGCCGTCAGGCGCAGGTCTGCATTGTCTTCGCGCAGCATCAGGCGATATTCCGCCCGAGAGGTGAACATACGGTACGGTTCTTTGGTACCCAGAGTGCACAGGTCATCCACCAGCACCCCGAGATACGCTTCGGAACGTGCCGGAGCCCAACCCTCTTTCTCAGCGGCAAAGCGGCCGGCGTTAAGCCCTGCCAGCAGCCCCTGAGCGGCAGCCTCTTCGTAACCGGTAGTTCCGTTGATTTGCCCGGCGAAGAACAGCCCCTGAATATATTTACTTTCCAGAGTCGGTTTCAGATCGCGTGGATCGAAGAAATCATACTCAATGGCGTAGCCTGGACGAATGATCCGGGCATTTTCCATCCCTTCCATCGAACGAACTATCTGCATCTGCACATCAAACGGCAGGCTAGTGGAAATACCGTTTGGATAAATTTCGTTGCTGGTCAGCCCTTCAGGCTCCAGAAAGACCTGATGCGTATTGCGATCGGCAAAGCGCATCACTTTATCTTCGATAGACGGGCAGTAACGTGGGCCAATCCCCTCGATAACACCAGCGTACATAGGGCTGCGGTCGAGATTACTGCGGATAACGTCGTGCGTTTTCTCGTTGGTATGCGTGATGTAGCACGGCATCTGACGTGGATGCTGGCTTACATCGCCCAGGAACGAAAATACCGGCAATGGATTATCGCTATGCTGTTGCGCCAGCACGCTGAAATCGATAGTCCGGGCATCAATTCGCGGCGGGGTACCGGTTTTTAAGCGACTAACCCGTAACGGCAGTTCTCGCAGGCGGCGTGAAAGCGCGATCGCGGGCTGATCGCCTGCGCGGCCACCGCTGTAGTTATCCAGTCCAATATGGATTTTACCGTCGAGGAAGGTACCGACCGTCAGAACCACGGATTTAGCGCGGAATTTAAGCCCCATCCGGGTAACAGCGCCAACCACGCGATCGTTTTCCACCAGCAGATCGTCAACCGCCTGCTGGAAGATCATGAGATTAGGCTGATTCTCCAATGCTGTGCGTACAGCCTGGCGATAGAGCACGCGATCCGCCTGAGCGCGGGTAGCCCGTACCGCTGGACCTTTGCTGGCGTTTAGTATCCTAAACTGGATACCTGCCTGGTCGATGGCCTGAGCCATAAGCCCACCAAGAGCATCCACCTCTTTCACCAGATGGCCTTTGCCAATACCGCCAATAGCCGGGTTGCAGGACATCTGCCCAAGCGTGTCGATATTGTGAGTCAGCAACAGAGTCTGCTGGCCCTGACGTGCAGCGGCCATAGCGGCTTCTGTACCTGCATGACCCCCGCCGATGATGATGACGTCAAAAGGATCCGGATAAAACATGTTTGGTTTGCCTCGCGGTTGTGCGAATCGGTGTGGAGAGTCCCGGGGCGGGGATTCTACTCAACTTTAGACGATCGAGAAAGCCTCCGGATCGTCGGGTATTAAAAAGAAGATCTATATATATGGATCTTTTTTTACTGTTATCTCTTATTAGGATCGAAGGCTCTTGTGGATAAGCCTTTATTTGCATTTATGATCAAAGCATTAGGAAGGATCGTTTGCTGTGAATGATCGGTGATCCTGGCCAGTATAAGCTGGGATCAGATCGCGGGGTTATGCACAGCTCAAAAACCATACAGCAGTTGTTCTTTGGATAACTACCGGTTGATCCAAGGATTACCCCAGAGTTATCCACAATCAAACGAACGATCTTTACACTTCTTTGAGTAAAGGCATCCATTCAGCCAGCCATATTTCGGCCGGATCCTCGGGAATTTCATGATCGAGGACGTTAATCCGTAGCAAAGAGCCAACCCTTTTGGCTCCGCATTCCGTCAGCAGGGCATCCATTTTGTCGATAGCGCCACAAAAAGTGTCGTATTCACGGCTGCCGATACCGATAGCACCATAACGAACGCCAGAAAGATCAGGTTTCTGCTCGCTCAGCTCATCAAATAAAGGCTGAAGGTTATCGGGAAGGTCGCCTGCGCCATGCGTGGAGGTGACAACCAGCCACGTGCCTGTAGTGGGTAGTTCTGAGGACAGAGGGCCATGCAGCATTTGGGTAGAGATACCCTCATCTTCCAGCTTCTCAGCCAGATGTTCAGCTACATATTCAGCGCTACCAAGCGTACTGCCACTTATTAAGGTTACGTTTGCCATTCTGCCCGTCCTTTATATACGCGGCGTATTGTACGCTGTGAATGGTCTGGGATCTACCTGTGGATAATACGGATATATCAGGTGGGTAAGATCCTCCTCCGCGCTGGGGAAAAACCACCACATGGGGAGGATCACAAGGTGAAAGTGTGATATTTGATTGGCTTAGGAAATATAACTCATTATTTTTATGATGTTTTTCCTACTCTGGGATTAAGGCGTGATCGTGCGCATAATCGGATTTTGCAGCGAAATTAGGGTCTCAGTTGACTGGATTTCATCAATAGTCTGGATCTTGTTGATAAGTACCTGTTGCAAGGCATCTATTGAACGGCACATAACTTTTATGAAAATGCTGTAATGGCCGGTAGTGTAATAAGCCTCTGTGACCTCCTCGAGGCTTTCCAGGCGCGCCAAAGCCGACGGATAGTCTTTCGCACTCTTTAAAATAATGCCGATAAAGCAGCAAACGTCGTAGCCCAATTGTTTGGGACTAATATCGATACGAGCTCCGGTAATAATGCCCGCCTGTTTCATCTTCTCTACCCGTACATGAATAGTACCGGGACTTACCGCAAACTGTTTGGCCAGTTCGGCATACGGCGTGCGGGCATTTTCCATCAGGGCATTCAGAATGCCGCGATCGAGATTATCGATCTGATAATTTTCCATAGGATTCTCTTATAAAAATTAACTGATATGCTTTTTTTATAGCTATTTTTTATGCTTTTTAAAAGCAACAGGCTTTTTTTATTGATGGTTATTGAATGTTGGTGCCGTTTTGTTGATTAATCATCGGTATTGAAGATTCAGGAGTAACTAATAATGAAATCTACCTACATCGCAAAACAACGCCAAATCGCCTTCGTTAAAAGCCATTTCTCTCGTCAGTTAGAGTCCCTGTTGGGGCTGATTGAAGTACAGGCTCCAATTTTGAGCCGCGTGGGTGACGGCACTCAGGATAACCTTTCCGGGTGTGAAAAAGCGGTGCAGGTGAAGGTCAAAGCTATTCCAGACGCACAGTTTGAAGTGGTTCACTCGCTGGCCAAATGGAAACGTCAGACCCTGGGCCAGCATGATTTTGGCCCTCAGGAAGGCATCTACACTCACATGAAGGCCCT
Organism: Salmonella enterica subsp. enterica serovar Choleraesuis; assembly: GCA_022846635.1. Lineage (GTDB taxonomy): Bacteria > Pseudomonadota > Gammaproteobacteria > Enterobacterales > Enterobacteriaceae. The sequence goes on along the minus strand of AP025685.1, from coordinate 4,221,400 downwards.
GCGCCCGGATGAAGATCGTCTGTCTCCTATTCACTCGGTATATGTAGATCAGTGGGACTGGGAACGGGTTATGGGTGATGGCGAGCGTCAGTTTTCAACTTTAAAACAGACGGTTGAAACTATCTGGCAGGCCATCAAAGATACTGAAAGCGCTGTCAGCCGTGAATTTGGCCTGGTTCCATTCCTGCCGGAAACTATTCACTTTGTACATAGCGAAGAGTTGCTGCAACGCTACCCTGAACTGGATGCAAAAGGCCGCGAGCGTGCGATTGCTAAAGAACTGGGTGCGGTATTCCTGGTGGGGATTGGCGGTAAGCTGAGCCACGGCCAGCGTCACGATGTACGTGCACCGGATTATGATGACTGGACAACGCCAGGCGTTGGTGGTCAGGCTGGTTTGAACGGCGACATTCTGGTCTGGAACCCGGTGCTGGAAGATGCTTTCGAAATCTCTTCAATGGGTATTCGCGTTGATGCCGAAACCCTGAAGCGTCAGCTGAAAATTACCGGGGATGAAGACCGCATCAGCCAGACATGGCACCAGAACCTGCTCCGTGGCGAGATGCCACAGACTATCGGCGGTGGGATTGGTCAGTCGCGACTGGTCATGCTGCTCCTGCAACAGAGCCATATTGGGCAGGTTCAGTGTGGCGTATGGCCTGATGCCCTGCACACTTCCACCAGCGCTCTGCTGTAATCGTTAATTACGCAGCCGTCTTATCAGGCGGCTGCGCATTCCAGTATCAAAACGCCAGACGTGATCGAAAATCTTTAATATCCCCGGTTTACCGTGAGCCGACATGGCAATGGCGTGAAAGCTGTGTTGCTGGGTACGTTTCAGGCGGGCTATCTGATCCCGCAGATCTTCTGGCAACCGTTGAGCGATAAAGTCGGAAATCACCACCGCATCCGCGTCATGCCACTCCCCGCTTTGCATTTTCTCAACGACGGCTCGCAAACACCCGGCCAGATAGGTACCGCCGCGAAAGCGCTGGCTGAGGAAGCGAACGGCCTGTTCCAGCCCGTCGCGGCTGGTCAGCTCGTAACGGACGACCTCGCTGGAAAATAGCATAATGAAGCAGCGACGGTTGTCTGCCAGGGCAATGCGCATCAGGGCCAGACAAAAAGCCTTGGCACACTGTTCGTTGAAGCCGCCCATGGATCCTGAGGTATCGACACAGACAATAAACGGCCCGCGCGGCTGCTGGTCAAAATCCTGATGAATGATGGGCCGCGTCATCTCTTTTTCGTGCCAGCTATCGCCGTGCAGCCGGTAAGTGAGTAGCTGTTTCTCCACCAGCCGGCGATAAAACTCATACTCCAGCTCGCTGACGCCAAGCGTCGCCAGTTCCGCTGTAAGCAGGCGCAGAATATCGTCGCTTAGCGCGATGCCATCCACCTGCTCTGGCACCGTGGACGGTTCGCGCACCATGACTCGCCAGGTTTCCAGCGGCGCATCCTGTTTAGGTACAGACTTTGCTTCGCGAGAGCGGCCTAGCATATCGGCGATTTTTTTCAGCTCTGGCTGATTATTAAGGAACGAGCTGTATTTCAGTATCAGCTTACTGTCGCCCGGTTTTAGCTGACCGGCGCTGAGATCCCAGAGCCGTCCGGCGGCATTATCATTTTCCACCAGGGTGAGCTCCAGCGGGCCACTCATCGACATTCGCTGCTGGATCTCGGCCATCAGTTGCTCTTTTTCCTCATCCAGCAGACGCTGATTAAGCGCGGTGGCCTGAATGATCAGGCTTATGCGCCAGCGCTGTAGCGTCAGCGTCTGTAATGCCGGGCCAAATGTCGGGTTTGCATTAACCAGCTCGGTTATTTGCTCAGTAAAAGGAGAATCGAGCTGACGTAACATACCCGGCAGCTCCGAGATATGTTCATTAAAATAGACCGAACCAGAGCGCTGAAAACGCTGGTAAATAGCTGTCTCTTTAGCCAGATTTTCCGGGACTCTTGTTTCCTGTATCCGGTTTTTTAAGGCCTCGCGCCAGCGCGGAATTTCCCGGCTTAGCGCCTGTTTTAGACGCGGGTGCTTATTGAAAAAAACGACCAGCAAGGGCGAAGCCAGCAGGGAAACAATCAGCCCTTCAATCAGCTCACTTTCACTGATCGCCAGCGCGGCGTCTAAGGCGGCCAGGGTCAGCATTGTCTGGCCTGTTTAATCTGGCTGCCAATATTTTGCAGGCTGGCCTCAATACGGGCCAGCCAGTCCGGCTCTATAAAGAGGCAGCGTTGTTGCTGGCTGAATAGCAGATGCTGGTGGTTAAACTGCTCTTCAAGTTCGTCTAGCTGCTCACTTATCTCTGCCGGCAGAGTCTGAGCCTGCTGGCTTCCAGGAAGAGAAAGCAGCGTGTTTTGCAGGCTGATATCTTTAATAACCAGGTGAAGCTGGCTGTCCACTTCCAGATTTAACGGCTGCGCAAAGCCAATGCCATTTAGCTTGCCGCGTATCTCCCCACCTTTTTGCAGCCACTGGCTTAAGGCGCTTCTGGCGATAACTACGTGAATAACTTCGATATCGTGCAGCCGCAGAGGAGACTGAAGCAATAACGTCAGATTTTCATCGGTCATTTCTTCCGGAAGTGTGTACTGAGGGCGACGGCTAAACATTCCGCTACTGCGTAGTACCGTCAGGGCCTCTCGGTCATTTTGTTGCTGCTGAAGTTGCAGGCGTCGCTGGGCTATGGCCGCCAGCCTATTAATAAATGTTTGTTGTTGCCAGCCGTACCCGGTCATCAATTCCTGAATCTGGCTTTCGAGCTTGTTCATCGAGCCAATGTCATGCCACAGGCAGTCTTTTAGCAGGATAAGATCGAGAGCGGATATTTCCTGACGTCCGCTGAAAAAAGCGCTGGCCTGAAGCAGTTTCAGGGCTTTTTTCCAGCGGCGATCGGAAATATAGGGGGTATCGGGCAATGCTTCGAGGTTCTCTCGCAGCATAAAGATAAGCTCAAATATCCGCTCTGGTAGCACGACCTGGCCAATTGACTCCTGCCACTGGTGATACTCTTCGTCGGTGATTTGTAACGCTTCCGGCACCGGGTTTTGGTGTTCGTCCAGCTGTCCGGTAATAACTGCTCTGAAGTTTTGTTTGTCGCGAACTCTATCCAGCCACAGGCGAATCAACATGCGGTCATACAGTGCTTCCAGGCTGCTGTCAGCTTCTGGTAGTTCGTTTGAGGCGGCCACCAACAGGCGCATTGGGATTGGTTTTTCACTGGCACCATTGCGAAAGCGGCGCTCATTAATTGCCGTCAGCAATGTATTGAGGATGGCGGGGCCTGCTTTCCAAATCTCATCCAGAAATACGATTTCAGCTTCAGGAAGGTAGCCTGCCGTTAGCCGCTCATAGCGGCCCTCATCTTTTAGCGCCTGGATGGATAACGGCCCAAAAACTTCTTCCGGAGTAGAGAAGCGGGTCATTAGATATTCAAAGGCATTGGCGTTGCGAAAAGCAAATTTAAGCCGGCGGGCAATCAGGCTTTTGGCAATTCCCGGAGGCCCGAGCAGAAATACGCTCTCCCCGCATAGAGCGGCGAGCAAACAGAGCCTGACGGCGTGGCTACGCTCGTACAGCCCTTTCTCAAGAGCCTGGCTGAGCTGTGAAATTCTTTCTGCTAATAAGCGCGGTTGAGCCATACTTTACTGTGCTTCCTTATTGGCGATATGAATACACGCAAATGGAGTATAAACATTACCCGTACTCCATCGATAATTGATTGAACTACTGCAATAAATTATTTGAGCTGAAATAACCGCGGTGCATTTAGGGGTACGATTTCTCAAATAATCGTGCATACTGAGCGCTTTTTGTGGGCAAATGGACAGTGCACACGATTTGGAACCATCAAGAAAGACTAGTCTATGAGCACTGATAGTAAGCAAGGGCTCCCGGCCGTTACGCTGGCAGCCATTGGGGTGGTATACGGTGATATCGGTACCAGCCCTCTATATACCCTTCGAGAATGTTTATCTGGTCAGTTTGGCGTCGGCGTAGAGCAAGACGCGGTGTTTGGTTTTTTATCACTGATCTTCTGGCTACTGGTTTTAGTCGTATCCATTAAATATCTCTCTTTTGTTATGCGTGCCGATAACGCCGGGGAAGGGGGGATTCTTACCCTCATGTCACTCGCCGGGCGTAACACGTCAGGTAAAATTACCGCAATTCTGGTGATAATGGGACTTATTGGCGGCAGCTTCTTCTACGGAGAGGTGGTCATTACGCCTGCTATCTCGGTGATGTCCGCGATAGAAGGTTTAGAGATTGCCGCACCGTCGCTAGACCCGTACATCGTTCCGTTATCCATCATCGTACTGACGTTGCTTTTTGCAATCCAGAAGCATGGTACCGGTATGGTGGGTAAGCTGTTTGCGCCGATAATGCTGGCCTGGTTTGCTATTCTTGCGATCCTCGGCGTGCGGAGCATTATCAGCAATCCGGTGGTCTTACAGGCTCTCAACCCTATCTGGGCAATTAACTTCTTCATCGAATATAAAGCAATATCGATGCTGGCGCTGGGCGCGGTCGTGCTTTCTATTACCGGTGTTGAAGCGCTATATGCCGATATGGGGCATTTCGGTAAGCTTCCTATTCGTATCGCCTGGTTTAGCGTAGTGCTACCTTCGCTGGTGCTGAACTACTTCGGCCAGGGCGCTTTGCTACTGGATAACCCAGAGGCAATTAAGAACCCGTTCTTCTTGCTGGCTCCCGACTGGGCGCTGATTCCGATGCTGATTCTGGCGACTTTGGCGACGGTTATCGCCTCTCAGGCCGTCATCTCCGGGGTCTTCTCTTTGACTCGCCAGGCGGTGCGTCTGGGTTATCTGTCTCCAATGCGCATTATCCATACTTCAGAAATGGAGTCTGGACAGATCTATATTCCGTTCATTAACTGGCTGCTGTACTGCGCCGTGGTACTGGTCATTATCAGCTTCGAGCACTCCAGTAACCTGGCCGCGGCTTACGGTATTGCGGTAACCGGAACCATGGTACTGACCTCTATCCTTTCTTGCACCGTAGCGCGTAAAAACTGGCGCTGGAGCTTGTGGGTGGTTCTGCCTATTTGCATAGCCTTCCTGTGCATCGATATCCCGCTGTTTGTGGCTAACGCCCAGAAAATCTTCTCCGGCGGTTGGTTGCCACTGTGCCTGGGATTAATCATGTTCATTATTATGACCACATGGAAAAGCGAGCGTTTCCGCCTGCTGCGTCGTATGCATGAACACGGTAACTCCCTGGAAGCGATGATCGCCTCTCTGGAAAAATCTCCACCGGTACGCGTCCCTGGCACTGCGGTTTATATGTCGCGTGCGCTGAACGTCATCCCATTTGCCTTGATGCATAACCTGAAACACAACAAGGTGCTGCATGAGCGCGTGATTTTGCTGACGCTGCGTACAGAAGATGCGCCATACGTGCATAACGTGCGTCGTGTTTCTATCGAGCAACTTTCCCCAACGTTTTGGCGGGTTGTGGCCAGCTACGGCTGGCGTGAAACGCCAAATGTGGAAGAGGTGTTCCACCGCTGCGGTCTGGAAGGGCTGAGCTGCCGGATGCTGGAAACGTCGTTCTTTATGTCTCACGAGTCGCTGATAATCGGCCGCAGGCCGTGGTATCTGCGGCTGCGCGGTAAGCTGTTCCTGCTATTGCAGCGTAACGCTTTACGCGCTCCGGACCAGTTTGAAATCCCACCAAACCGGGTTATCGAATTAGGTACCCAGGTAGAGATTTAAGATTGCCACTTAAAAGCCCCTTAACCGGGGCTTTTTTACGGCTGAACTATCCAGGCTTCAACTGCAAAAGCGAGAGCTTTGGCGGATCTCTATGGTCTCATTATTAATGTCAGAACGGCCCTGTATCACTTATTGTCTCGCCTCCATTCATATTCAATCAGACTGAAACCTTTCAGCTTTTATCAGTGAGCGAAACGTTTCGATAGCGATCACAAATCCCCTCATTGCTCATTGTTTTGCCCATTCTCTGTTGCATACACTTTCACCAGCGAAACGTTTCGCTAGTGGAGATAATATGAAAAAGGGCACTGTTCTCAACGCAGATATATCTGCCGTGATATCCCGTCTTGGTCACACCGATACGCTGGTGGTGTGCGATGCCGGGTTACCCGTTCCCCGTACTACTCAGCGTATCGATATGGCGCTGACTCATGGGGTTCCGGACTTCATTCAGGTTCTGGATGTAGTGACGCAAGAGATGCAAGTTGAGGCGGTTATCCTGGCGGAAGAGATTAAACAACATAACCCGCAACTCCACGAAACGGTGCTTGAGCGAATCAGGCAGCTGCAACAACACCAGGGAAACACCATTGAGGTGAATTACACCTCGCACCAACAATTCAAACAACAAACCGCCACCAGCCAGGCGGTGATCCGCAGCGGTGAATGTTCGCCTTATGCGAATATCATTCTGTGCGCCGGCGTGACGTTTTGAGGCCGGTATGGAAGCACTGTTAGAACTAAAAGGTATTGATAAATCATTCCCTGGGGTTAAAGCACTCTCCGGGGCGGCGCTGAACGTCTATCCGGGCCGGGTTATGGCCCTGGTCGGTGAAAACGGTGCCGGTAAATCAACAATGATGAAGGTCCTCACCGGCATCTACAGCAAAGATGCCGGCTCTTTGCGCTGGCTTGGTAATGAAGTTAGCTTCTCCGGGCCTCGTGATTCCCAGGCCGCCGGTATTGGCATCATTCACCAGGAACTTAACCTAATCCCCCAGCTTTCTATCGCAGAAAATATCTTTCTGGGGCGGGAATTTACCAGCCACCTTGGGCGTATTGATTGGAAGAAGATGTATGCCGAAGCGGACAAACTACTAAAGCGCCTAAATTTACGGTTCTCAAGCCACCGGCTGGTGGGCGAACTCTCGATAGGCGATCAGCAAATGGTCGAGATAGCCAAGGTGCTGAGCTTTGAGTCCAAAGTCATCATCATGGATGAGCCAACCGATGCATTGACCGATACCGAAACCGCGTCGCTATTCAGCGTCATCAATGAGCTGAAAGAACAGGGGCGCGGCATTGTTTATATCTCACATCGTATGAAGGAAATTTTTGAAATTTGCGACGATGTGACGGTATTCCGCGATGGTCAGTTTATTGCCGAGCGCGAAGTTTCCAGCCTTGATGAAGATACCCTCATCGAGATGATGGTTGGCCGCCGCTTAGAAGAGCAGTATCCCCGAATTGATAACGAGCCTGGTGAGGTACGCCTTAAGGTCGATAACCTGAGCGGACCCGGCGTGAATAGCGTCAGCTTTACCCTGCGCAAAGGTGAGATCCTCGGCGTCGCAGGCCTGATGGGGGCCGGACGTACTGAATTAATGAAAGTGCTTTACGGTGCGCTTCCACGTACCGGCGGTTATGTGGCACTGGATGGCCGTGAAGTCGTGACCAAAGCGCCTCAGGACGGTCTGGCTAACGGCATCGTTTATATCTCTGAAGACCGGAAACGCGATGGTCTGGTATTGGGCATGTCGGTAAAAGAGAACATGTCGCTGACAGCGCTTTCATGGTTTAGCCGCAAGGGCGGCAGCCTGCGCCATAAAGATGAAGCTCAGGCGGTAGGCGATTTTATCCGGCTATTCAATATTAAAACTCCTTCTATGGAGCAGACGATTGGGCTGCTATCCGGTGGTAATCAGCAAAAAGTGGCGATTGCCCGCGGGCTGATGACCCGGCCCAAAGTGCTTATTCTCGATGAGCCTACGCGTGGCGTAGATGTTGGCGCTAAGAAAGAGATTTATCAGCTTATCAACAAATTTAAAGCCGAAGGGCTATCTATCATTCTGGTCTCCAGTGAGATGCCTGAAGTCATTGGAATGAGCGATCGCATTTTAGTCATGCATGAAGGTCAGGTTGGCGGGGTCTTTACCCGCGACCAGGCGACACAGGAAAACCTGATGGCCGCGGCCGTCGGCAAGCAAACCGTGTAAATCAGGAGCACAAATAATGAGTACCTCAATCCAGTCCAGCCCGGCTAAGCGCCGCTGGTTTACCAAAGCCTGGCTGATGGAGCAAAAATCTCTGATTGCTCTGCTGGTGCTGATCGCGGTGGTGTCGACCTTAAGCCCTAACTTCTTCACGCTGAATAACCTGTTTAACATTCTGCAGCAGACTTCTGTAAACGCCATTATGGCGGTCGGGATGACGCTGGTTATTCTGACATCCGGTATCGACCTTTCGGTTGGCTCTTTGCTGGCGCTAACCGGCGCGGTTGCGGCTTCTTTGGTGGGGGCCGAAGTTAATGCGCTGGCGGCGGCTATTGGTGCTTTGGCTCTTGGGGCGGCGATTGGCGGTGTGACCGGCGTTATCGTTGCCAAAGGCCGGGTGCAGGCGTTTATTGCAACGCTGGTGATGATGTTACTGCTGCGCGGCGTCACCATGGTTTATACCGACGGCAGCCCGGTAAGTACCGGGTTCTCAGATAACGCAGACCTTTTTGGCTGGTTGGGGATTGGTCGTCCTCTGGGTGTTCCAACCCCGGTATGGCTGATGGCCATTGTCTTCCTGGCCGCCTGGTTTGTACTGCATCACACTCGCTTTGGTCGCTACATCTATGCCCTGGGCGGTAATGAAGCAGCGACGCGTCTGTCTGGTATTAACGTAAATAAGATAAAGATTGCCGTTTATGCGCTGTGCGGCATGTTGTCGGCGCTGGCGGGGGTTATTGAAGTGGCTCGTTTATCTTCTGCCCAGCCAACGGCGGGTACTGGCTATGAGCTGGATGCCATTGCGGCGGTAGTTCTTGGCGGTACTAGCCTTGCGGGTGGTAAAGGGCGGATCGTCGGTACACTGATTGGTGCGCTGATCCTTGGTTTCCTTAATAACGGGCTAAATTTATTAGGTGTTTCATCATATTACCAGATGATCGTAAAAGCAGTGGTCATTCTGCTGGCGGTACTGGTCGATAACAAGAAGCAGTAAACCCTACACTACAGGACATCTTAATCATGCATCTGAAAAAACTGGCAACGATCATTTCTGCGGTCGCGCTTAGCGCCACCATCAGCACTAACGCAATGGCAAAAGATACCATTGCGCTGGTAGTTTCCACCCTTAACAACCCATTCTTCGTCTCGTTAAAAGACGGCGCGCAGAAAGAAGCCGATAAACTGGGTTACAACCTGGTGGTGCTGGACTCACAAAACAACCCGGCGCGTGAACTGGCTAACGTTCAGGATCTGACGGTGCGTGGTGCGAAACTGGTGCTGATTAACCCGACCGATAGCGATGCAGTCGGTAATGCTGTGAAGATGGCTAACCAGGCTAAAATTCCGGTCATCACTCTGGATCGCCAGGCAAGTAAAGGCGAAGTGGTGAGCCATATCGCTTCTGATAACGTCGCGGGCGGTAAAATGGCCGGGGACTTCATCGCTTCTAAAGTCGGTGAGGGCGCTAAAATTATCGAGCTGCAAGGCATTGCCGGTACTTCCGCTGCCCGTGAACGTGGTGAAGGCTTTAAACAGGCCGTTGCCGCACATAAATTTAATGTGCTTGCCAGCCAGCCGGCAGATTTCGACCGTACCAAAGGCCTTAATGTGATGCAGAACCTGCTTACTGCGCATCCTGGCGTACAGGCCGTATTTGCTCAAAACGACGAAATGGCGCTCGGCGCTCTGCGCGCTCTGCAAACTGCCGGTAAAAGCGATGTGCTGGTGGTGGGTTTCGATGGCACGGCTGACGGTGTGAAGGCAGTAGAAGGTGGTAAACTGTCGGCAACCGTAGCCCAGCTTCCTGAGCAGATTGGTGTGATGGGCGTCGACACTGCCGATAAAGTGCTGAAAGGCGAGAAAGTCGAAGCCAGCATTCCGGTCGCTCTGAAACTGGTTACTAAATAATATATCTGGCGGTCCGCCCTGGCGGGCCGCGCTTCGTTATGAAGCAGAGTAATTTTTTGTGCGTTGCTGTACCGACGTAATGAAGGGAACCTGACAATGAACAATCCGTCCCGGCTGGTGGTTTTGGGTAGTATTAATGCCGATCATATTCTTAATCTTGAGCGATTCCCTTCTCCCGGAGAAACGTTGACTGGCAGGCATTATCAGGTCGCCTTCGGCGGCAAAGGTGCGAACCAGGCGGTTGCCGCCGGTCGCAGCGGCGCAGATATTGCTTTTATTGCCTGCGTAGGTGATGACGATACCGGTCGCCGGGTTTGTAAGCAGCTGGCAACGGATAATATAGATACATCCCCTATTCAGACCATTGCGGGTACCACTACCGGCGTGGCGCTTATTTTTGTGAATGCAGAAGGTGAAAATGTTATTGGGATCGACGCGGGCGCAAATGGCGCGCTCACGGTCGATAACGTCACCGCTCAAAGTAAATTGATAACCGGCGCGGATGCTCTGCTTATGCAGCTGGAGTCCCCACTGGATGCGGTGCAGGCGGCAGCCCGTCTTGCGCATGAGCATCAGGTAAAGGTTATTCTCAACCCGGCTCCCGCTACCGCCCTGCCGGATGAGCTGCTAAAGCTGGTGGATATCATCACCCCGAATGAAACTGAGGCCGAAGCCCTCACCGGCATTACCGTGACGGACGACCAGGGTGCGGCCCGGGCAGCTCAGGCTTTACATGATAAAGGGATTGCCACCGTCATTATTACCCTCGGCAGCCGCGGAGTCTGGTTAAGTCAGCAGGGCAATGGATGTCGGATTCCAGGTTTTAAGGTTAAAGCCGTGGACACCATCGCCGCTGGCGATACTTTCAACGGCGCGCTGGTTACTGCGCTTTTGGAGTCGCGTCCGATGGAAGAAGCCATTCGCTTTGCTCATGCGGCAGCGGCTATTGCCGTTACACGTCCCGGTGCGCAACCCTCGGTTCCATGGCGTAACGAGATTGACGAATTTCTTAAACAGCAGGGCTAACTTGTGGCGACGATGAAAGATGTCGCCCGTCTGGCGGGCGTTTCAACCTCTACGGTATCGCACGTCATCAACAACGACAGGTTTGTCAGCGATGCCATCCGCAGCAAAGTTGAACAGGCCGTCGAATCTCTTAACTACGCGCCATCGGCTTTGGCTCGTAGTCTTAAGGTCAGTCAGACCAAGACTATAGGAATGTTGATTTCGGCTAGCAGTAATCCGTTCTATTCCGAGCTGGTGCGGGGCGTGGAGCGCAGCTGTTTTGAGCGTGGTTACAGCCTGGTGCTGTGCCATACCGATGGCGATGAGCAGCGCATGAACCGCAATCTGGAAACCTTGCTGCAAAAACGGGTCGATGGGCTGCTGCTGCTGTGCACCGAAACTCATCAGCCTTCAGCTGATATTATCCGCCGCTACCCTTCAATCCCTATCGTGATGATGGACTGGGCGCCCTACGATGGGTTGAGCGATCTTATTCAGGACAATTCTCTGCTGGGTGGCGAGCTGGCTACCCGCTATCTCATTGATAAAGGCTACACCCGGATTGCCTGTATTGCCGGGCCACAGGATAAAACCCCCTCGCGTCAGCGGTTAGAAGGTTTTCGCAATGCGATGCGTGATTGCGGTCTGGATGTGCCGTCGGGGTATGAAATTATTGGCGACTTTGAGTTTTCCGGCGGCTTTGATGCCATGAGCCAGCTTATGGCGCTGGAAAATCCGCCTCAGGCGGTATTTACCGGCAACGATGCAATGGCGGTGGGTGCCTATCAGGCATTACACCAGGCCGGCCTGAAGATCCCGCAAGACGTGGCGCTGGTGGGTTATGACGATATAGAACTGGCGCGCTATATGACGCCGCCTCTAACTACGGTGCATCAGCCTAAAGATGAGCTGGGCGAACTGGCGGTAGACGTTTTGATTCACCGTATGGCCCAGCCGGGCCTGCAACAGCAGCGGCTACAGCTTACGCCAGAGCTGGTAATACGCGGTTCTGCTTAATCCTTATTACGGCTCTTTATCAAATTGCGTCCATCCTTAGGGCGTAACATTGCGAATACCAACGCTGAGAAAAGCGTAATCACACCCATGGTAATAAAGGTCTGGTGAAACTGCTCAACGGTAGTGGAGCCTGGCTCGTTCTGGAAATAGCGCAGAACGGCGGCACCTACAGCGACGCCAAGAGTAATCGAGAGTTGCTGAGTAACGGCCAGCAGGCTGTTACCACTACTGGCATTATCATCGGTTAAATCACCCAAAGTAATAGTATTCATCGCCGTAAACTGGGTAGACATAAACAACCCCAGGACGAATAGCGGTACCAGTAGTATTGCAAGGCTCATTCCCGGCGATTGCAGCGCGAACTGGGCTATCATCAGACCGACCAGCAGTGTGATCCCTACCAGAGTGCGGCGATAACCCAGGCGATGCAGTATCCTGGTCACCATCGACTTGGCGATAATAGAACCAATGGCGGTTGGTGCCATCATGCATCCTGCTATCAGTGCTGAATAACCGAATCCAACCTGGAGCATAAGCGGCATCAGAAAAGGAACTGCTCCGGTTCCCAGCCTTGAGGCCAGATTTCCGGCGATGCCAATTGAAAATGTCCTGGTTTTAAAGAGTGATAGCGAAATCAGCGGCGTTGCGTGGCGGCGGGCATGGAAGATATACAGTGCCAGCAATAGCACGCCGCTGGAAATAACGCCGGGCGCGACCAGGCCCGGAACCAGCCGCTCCCCTGCCAGCTCCATCCCACTGGTGAAAAACACCAGTCCCAGTCCGAATAGCAGAAACCCGGTCAGATCGAATTTTCGACGTGGGGTGGTGAAATTTGGCATATAGCGGCGGGCGTAGAGTATTCCCAAAATCCCAATGGGAATATTAATGAGGAATATCCAATGCCAACTAGCCCAGGTGACTAACACTCCGCCGAGCATCGGGCCAAGGATAGGGCCAACCAGCCCCGGCATCGTGACAAAATTTAGTACCGGCAGTAATTCGCTACGCGGATAGGCGCGTAATAATGCCAGTCGGGCAACCGGCATCATCATCGCTCCCCCAATCCCCTGAATGACCCGAAATAATACTAACTCGCTCAGAGTACTGGATAAGGCGCAAGCCAGAGAGCCAAGGGTAAATAGAGAAACTGCGGTTATAAAGACGCGACGCGTACCGTATCTGTCCGCCAGCCAACCGCTGACCGGAATCAACATCGCCACAGTCAGGGTGTAGCTAATAATAGTGGACTGCATCGCCAGCGGTGAACGGTTAAGACTATGAGCAATCGCGGGGAGCGCGGTATTTAGTATGGTGGCATCCAGTGCCTGCATAAAAAAAGCCATAGCGGCTATCCAGGGCAAGCCAGCCATACTCCGGGATCTTTTAGTCATAGTCACTAACGGTTACTTATCATTGCTGGTTGGGTGAGGAACGGGTGCATTCAGCAGATCCAGGCAGGCAGCGCGGGCGGCAGGCCCATCACCTTCGATAATGGCATCTACTACTTCCCGGTGATGCGAGAGCTTTACCACCTCGTCGTAAGTAACGGATGAAAAGTAGCGCAGATAGACTGGGCGAAACAGGTTAGCAAATGAAGAGATAAATGGATTGTTGCTCATAGCATATATAAGCTCATGGTAATCCATATCAACTTCCACCCACCGCTCGCGATCGAAATCCTTCTGCAGTTCATACATTTCATTCATTAAAGTGCCGAGCCGCGCTTTATCCTCACCGCTACCGTGTATAGCGGCCAGGGCGCAGGCTTCTGGTTCGAGCGCCGAGCGCATCACCAGGAAATGATCGATAACCTCAAACGAATTGTTATCGGTCATCCACCAGGAAAGCATTCCGGTATCAAGGAAGTTCCAGTGGCTACGTGGCAGTACACGGGTACCAATTCGTGGGCGTGGTAATACCATCCCTTTCGCGGCCAGCGTTTTGACCGCTTCTCTTATTGCCGTACGGCTGACACCAAAAAGCTCTCCCAGCTCTATTTCACCCGGCAGAATGCTACCCGGCTGATATTCTCCCCGAAAAATACGCTGTGCCAGTTTCCCGGCAAGTATCCATGAAAGGTTTTTTTGGGACGCTAATTGTTGTTCGCTTAGAGACATAATGCTCTTCCTGTGGAGATTGAAGCGTAGATAAGTATGCCATGTGCTGGGAATAGTGGTTGGCTTATCGGCACATCCAGCTACTTTTACGGATAAATGGTGAAAAAAAACGCAGTCAGAAAATTAATTCAAATTAGCACTTGTCAGCCGTCAGAAACTCCCTATAATGCGCCACCACTGACACGGAACAACGGCACGCAAGCCGCCGGGTCACAAGGGTTTCTTCGGAACGCCCGCCAGAGAAAAGCGAAAATAATCGCTTGACTCTGAAGGAGGAAAGCGTAATATACGCCACCTCGAGTTAGCAAGCGAAGCGCCGCTAACTCACTGCTCTTTAACAATTTATCAGACAATCTGTGTGGGCACTCGAGGCACTGATATCTTAACGTCGCAAGACGCTAAATGATTTATCAAGTCTCAAGTGAACAACAGTTAATTCATTACGAATGACAGAATTCATTGAGCATCAAACTTTAAATTGAAGAGTTTGATCATGGCTCAGATTGAACGCTGGCGGCAGGCCTAACACATGCAAGTCGAACGGTAACAGGAAGAAGCTTGCTTCTTTGCTGACGAGTGGCGGACGGGTGAGTAATGTCTGGGAAACTGCCTGATGGAGGGGGATAACTACTGGAAACGGTGGCTAATACCGCATAACGTCGCAAGACCAAAGAGGGGGACCTTCGGGCCTCTTGCCATCAGATGTGCCCAGATGGGATTAGCTAGTAGGTGGGGTAAAGGCTCACCTAGGCGACGATCCCTAGCTGGTCTGAGAGGATGACCAGCCACACTGGAACTGAGACACGGTCCAGACTCCTACGGGAGGCAGCAGTGGGGAATATTGCACAATGGGCGCAAGCCTGATGCAGCCATGCCGCGTGTATGAAGAAGGCCTTCGGGTTGTAAAGTACTTTCAGCGAGGAGGAAGGTGTTGAGGTTAATAACCTCAGCAATTGACGTTACTCGCAGAAGAAGCACCGGCTAACTCCGTGCCAGCAGCCGCGGTAATACGGAGGGTGCAAGCGTTAATCGGAATTACTGGGCGTAAAGCGCACGCAGGCGGTTTGTCAAGTCGGATGTGAAATCCCCGGGCTCAACCTGGGAACTGCATTCGAAACTGGCAGGCTAGAGTCTTGTAGAGGGGGGTAGAATTCCAGGTGTAGCGGTGAAATGCGTAGAGATCTGGAGGAATACCGGTGGCGAAGGCGGCCCCCTGGACAAAGACTGACGCTCAGGTGCGAAAGCGTGGGGAGCAAACAGGATTAGATACCCTGGTAGTCCACGCCGTAAACGATGTCTACTTGGAGGCTGTTCCCTTGAGGAGTGGCTTCCGGAGCTAACGCGTTAAGTAGACCGCCTGGGGAGTACGGCCGCAAGGTTAAAACTCAAATGAATTGACGGGGGCCCGCACAAGCGGTGGAGCATGTGGTTTAATTCGATGCAACGCGAAGAACCTTACCTACTCTTGACATCCAGAGAACTTAGCAGAGATGCTTTGGTGCCTTCGGGAACTCTGAGACAGGTGCTGCATGGCTGTCGTCAGCTCGTGTTGTGAAATGTTGGGTTAAGTCCCGCAACGAGCGCAACCCTTATCCTTTGTTGCCAGCGATTCGGTCGGGAACTCAAAGGAGACTGCCGGTGATAAACCGGAGGAAGGTGGGGATGACGTCAAGTCATCATGGCCCTTACGAGTAGGGCTACACACGTGCTACAATGGCATATACAAAGAGAAGCGACCTCGCGAGAGCAAGCGGACCTCATAAAGTATGTCGTAGTCCGGATTGGAGTCTGCAACTCGACTCCATGAAGTCGGAATCGCTAGTAATCGTGGATCAGAATGCCACGGTGAATACGTTCCCGGGCCTTGTACACACCGCCCGTCACACCATGGGAGTGGGTTGCAAAAGAAGTAGGTAGCTTAACCTTCGGGAGGGCGCTTACCACTTTGTGATTCATGACTGGGGTGAAGTCGTAACAAGGTAACCGTAGGGGAACCTGCGGTTGGATCACCTCCTTACCTATAAAGATACAACCTTGTAGTGCTCACACAGATTGTCTGATGAAAGTAAAGAAGCAAGGCGTCTTGCGATTGAGACTTCAGTGTCCCCTTCGTCTAGAGGCCCAGGACACCGCCCTTTCACGGCGGTAACAGGGGTTCGAATCCCCTAGGGGACGCCACTTGCTGGTCTGTGAGTGAAAGTCGCCGACATCAGTATCTCAAAACTGACTCTCTGAGTTACGTTTGAGATATTTGCTCTTTAAAAATCTGGAAACAAGCTGAAAATTGAAACGACATACCGTCTCATTTCTCCGTAATAAGAAATGATGATGATATGTTCGAGTCTCTCAAATTCTTACGACACGAAGACTTCTTCGGGTTGTGAGGTTAAGCGACTAAGCGTACACGGTGGATGCCCTGGCAGTCAGAGGCGATGAAGGACGTGCTAATCTGCGAAAAGCGTCGGTAAGCTGATATGAGGCGTTATAACCGACGATGTCCGAATGGGGAAACCCAGTGCATTCGTGCACTATCGTTAACTGAATACATAGGTTAACGAGGCGAACCGGGGGAACTGAAACATCTAAGTACCCCGAGGAAAAGAAATCAACCGAGATTCCCCCAGTAGCGGCGAGCGAACGGGGAGCAGCCCAGAGTCTGAATCAGTTTGTGTGTTAGTGGAACGGTCTGGAAAGTCCGGCGATACAGGGTGACAGCCCCGTACATGAAAGCACACCTTCTGTGAACTCGATGAGTAGGGCGGGACACGTGATATCCTGTCTGAAGATGGGGGGACCATCCTCCAAGGCTAAATACTCCTGACTGACCGATAGTGAACCAGTACCGTGAGGGAAAGGCGAAAAGAACCCCGGCGAGGGGAGTGAAAAAGAACCTGAAACCGTGTACGTACAAGCAGTGGGAGCACCCCTTGAGGGTGTGACTGCGTACCTTTTGTATAATGGGTCAGCGACTTATATTCTGTAGCAAGGTTAACCGAATAGGGGAGCCGAAGGGAAACCGAGTCTTAACTGGGCGTTAAGTTGCAGGGTATAGACCCGAAACCCGGTGATCTAGCCATGGGCAGGTTGAAGGTTGGGTAACACTAACTGGAGGACCGAACCGACTAATGTTGAAAAATTAGCGGATGACTTGTGGCTGGGGGTGAAAGGCCAATCAAACCGGGAGATAGCTGGTTCTCCCCGAAAGCTATTTAGGTAGCGCCTCGTGAATTCATCTCCGGGGGTAGAGCACTGTTTCGACTAGGGGGTCATCCCGACTTACCAACTCGATGCAAACTGCGAATACCGGAGAATGTTATCACGGGAGACACACGGCGGGTGCTAACGTCCGTCGTGAAGAGGGAAACAACCCAGACCGCCAGCTAAGGTCCCAAAGTCATGGTTAAGTGGGAAACGATGTGGGAAGGCTCAGACAGCCAGGATGTTGGCTTAGAAGCAGCCATCATTTAAAGAAAGCGTAATAGCTCACTGGTCGAGTCGGCCTGCGCGGAAGATGTAACGGGGCTAAACCATGCACCGAAGCTGCGGCAGCGACACTATGTGTTGTTGGGTAGGGGAGCGTTCTGTAAGCCGTTGAAGGTGAACTGTGAGGTTTGCTGGAGGTATCAGAAGTGCGAATGCTGACATAAGTAACGATAATGCGGGTGAAAAGCCCGCACGCCGGAAGACCAAGGGTTCCTGTCCAACGTTAATCGGGGCAGGGTGAGTCGACCCCTAAGGCGAGGCTGAAAAGCGTAGTCGATGGGAAACAGGTTAATATTCCTGTACTTGGTGTTACTGCGAAGGGGGGACGGAGAAGGCTATGTTAGCCGGGCGACGGTTGTCCCGGTTTAAGCATGTAGGCGGAGAGTTTAGGTAAATCCGGACTCTTTTTAACGCTGAGGTGTGATGACGAGGCACTACGGTGCTGAAGTAACAAATGCCCTGCTTCCAGGAAAAGCCTCTAAGCATCAGGTAACACGAAATCGTACCCCAAACCGACACAGGTGGTCAGGTAGAGAATACCAAGGCGCTTGAGAGAACTCGGGTGAAGGAACTAGGCAAAATGGTGCCGTAACTTCGGGAGAAGGCACGCTGTCGTTAGGTGAAGGGATTTACTCCTGGAGCTGAAGGCAGTCGAAGATACCAGCTGGCTGCAACTGTTTATTAAAAACACAGCACTGTGCAAACACGAAAGTGGACGTATACGGTGTGACGCCTGCCCGGTGCCGGAAGGTTAATTGATGGGGTCATCGCAAGAGAAGCTCCTGATCGAAGCCCCGGTAAACGGCGGCCGTAACTATAACGGTCCTAAGGTAGCGAAATTCCTTGTCGGGTAAGTTCCGACCTGCACGAATGGCGTAATGATGGCCAGGCTGTCTCCACCCGAGACTCAGTGAAATTGAAATCGCTGTGAAGATGCAGTGTACCCGCGGCAAGACGGAAAGACCCCGTGAACCTTTACTATAGCTTGACACTGAACATTGAGCCTTGATGTGTAGGATAGGTGGGAGGCTTTGAAGCGTGGACGCCAGTCTGCGTGGAGCCAACCTTGAAATACCACCCTTTAATGTTTGATGTTCTAACGTAGACCCGTGATCCGGGTTGCGGACAGTGTCTGGTGGGTAGTTTGACTGGGGCGGTCTCCTCCCAAAGAGTAACGGAGGAGCACGAAGGTTGGCTAATCCTGGTCGGACATCAGGAGGTTAGTGCAATGGCATAAGCCAGCTTGACTGCGAGAGTGACGGCTCGAGCAGGTGCGAAAGCAGGTCATAGTGATCCGGTGGTTCTGAATGGAAGGGCCATCGCTCAACGGATAAAAGGTACTCCGGGGATAACAGGCTGATACCGCCCAAGAGTTCATATCGACGGCGGTGTTTGGCACCTCGATGTCGGCTCATCACATCCTGGGGCTGAAGTAGGTCCCAAGGGTATGGCTGTTCGCCATTTAAAGTGGTACGCGAGCTGGGTTTAGAACGTCGTGAGACAGTTCGGTCCCTATCTGCCGTGGGCGCTGGAGAATTGAGGGGGGCTGCTCCTAGTACGAGAGGACCGGAGTGGACGCATCACTGGTGTTCGGGTTGTCATGCCAATGGCATTGCCCGGTAGCTAAATGCGGAAAAGATAAGTGCTGAAAGCATCTAAGCACGAAACTTGCCCCGAGATGAGTTCTCCCTGAGCACTTGATGCTCCTGAAGGAACGTTGAAGACTACGACGTTGATAGGCCGGGTGTGTAAGCGCAGCGATGCGTTGAGCTAACCGGTACTAATGAACCGTGAGGCTTAACCTTACAACGCCAAAGAGGTTTTGGTGTTGGATTTGAGAGATTTTCAGCTTAGTTTTCGGATAAACGTTCATGGCGTAACGCGGTGAACGGACAGAATTTGCCTGGCGGCACTAGCGCGGTGGTCCCACCTGACCCCATGCCGAACTCAGAAGTGAAACGCCGTAGCGCCGATGGTAGTGTGGGGTCTCCCCATGCGAGAGTAGGGAACTGCCAGGCATCAAACAAGAGACGAAGCCCTGTACTGACGTACAGGGCTTTTTCTTTTGCCTGCAGCACAGACAAACACGCCTCTAAAGACTGCGGGTCCCGGCCATAAAAAAGCCCTGCATACAGGCAGAGCTTTGTTCATCATTGGTTGCCTCTTGTTCAAAAGCTTACTTAGGCACTTATATTTTTCTCTTCTCTAACCACCCGCCAATAAATGCCACGATAGCGTCCAGATCGTTGAACCCTATCACCGGCACCGAGCTATTGTTAATCGGCGTATCGCTAATTACTGCCACCGTATGTTCATCCAGCGTCAGATCTGACAATGGATGGCCAGCCGCAGCGCGGTAAAGCAATACCTTGGGTACCGCCTCATGCTTAAAGCCTTCAACCAGGATGATATCGAGAGAACTTGCATCCATTCTGCTGGCCAGATAGTAGAGGTCCAGCTCTTGCTGTTCTGGGGTTTCCGTCATTAACGCCCACCGCTGTTGGCTGGCAACAAGCGTCTGAGCAGCCCCGGCTTTACGCAGTCGGTAACTATCTTTTCCCGGTGTATCCACATCCATATCGTGATGAGTGTGCTTAATCAGGCCCGGCCGGATACCCGCATCATTTAATAGAGGAATGAGCTGTAGCAGTAGAGAAGTTTTCCCGGTACCACTCCAGGCGGAAAATGCCAATAAAGGAACCATTCATTAATCCTTTTTCTGCCAGCAGGCGAGATCGTCTGGGGTATTCAGATTGATGACAGGCGTATCGACCATGATAGCTTTCCCCCCACACTGCCTGAAGAACCACATCACGCGACGTTCTCCGTGCTGTAGATAGTCTCTGAGCGCTGGCGCTAATGTGCGGTTAACTAATGCCAGAGTGGGATGATCGCGCTGACCGTCGTTCACCCATAGTACCGGAGCCTCTAAATGGTGTCGCCACAGGCGGGCGGCCAGTCCTTCGGGGAGTTTGGGGCTATCGCAAGCGCAAAACAGAAACCACTCACCAGAACACGCTTCCATTACGGCCAGCATTCCGGCCAGTGGCCCCGGATAATCAGGAATAGAATCCGGAATAACCTGTAATCCGGACTGACGATATTGCTCCAGATGGCGATTAGCGCTAATCACTACTTCACCTGTTTGCGGCGCCAGCTGCTGGTTTAGGTGTTGCCACAGCGGTTGCCCGTTAAGCTCAAGCAGGCCTTTATCTTGCCCGGACATTCGGGTTGCTCTTCCTCCTGCCAGAATAACGCCGGTTATATGTGAAAGTCTGGCTGCCATATCGCCTCTTTTAATGTGGGTTTGAGCCTGCTACCGTATATTCATCTGCACAAGGAGTAATGAGATGAAATGCAAACGTCTGAATGAAGTTATTGAACTGCTTCATCCTGCCTGGGAAAAAGAACCAGATCTTAATCTGATGCAATTTTTACAGAAACTAGCCGCGGAGTCAGGTTTTACCGGTGAGCTTGCCGATCTTACTGACGATATTCTGATCTATCAGTTGAAGATGCGCGATAGCGAAAAAGATGCCGTAATCCCTGGAATTAAAAAGGATTATGAAGAGGATTTCAAAACGGCATTACTTAAAGCGCGCGGCGTAATTAAAGAGTAAAACCTTGTAAGCCAGGCCACTCAAAAGCGTTTGAAATGTTATTCTGTGCTATTAGTATCCGGTCCGGAAATATGGAATGACTGAAAACGCTTTTAATTTTCAAACCTTAACACCCGACACCATAGTTGATGCGTTACTCGCAAAGGGTATTCGTATTGATTCGGGTTTAACGCCGCTGAATAGCTATGAAAACCGCGTTTATCAGTTTATGGATGAGGATCGCGCGCGGTATGTCGTCAAGTTCTACCGTCCGCAGCGCTGGTCGCGCGCACAAATCCAGGAAGAGCATGATTTTGCCCGCGAGTTGGTAGAGGATGAAGTCCCTCTTGCTGCACCTATCGCCTATGATGGACAGACAGTGCTGGAACATAACGGCTTTATGTTTGCCGTATTTCCGAGCCTTGGTGGTCGCCAGTATGAGGCAGATAATCTGGACCAAATGGAGTGGGTTGGCCGTTATCTTGGTCGTATTCACCAGGCTGGTCGTCGCAAGCTTTTCCATCACCGCCCATCGATTAATCTGAACGATTATCTGATAGAGCCTCGCGCTGAGTTTGAGCGTAGTCCGCTCATTCCTAATAAACTAAAAACCGATTTTCTGGCGGCAACCGATGGTCTAATCGCTGCTGTTAGCGCACTGTGGCCACTGCATCTGAAAACGCTACGGCTGCATGGTGACTGCCATCCGGGTAATATTCTGTGGCGCGATGGTCCGCTATTTGTCGATCTCGATGATGCCCGCAATGGCCCGGCAGTGCAGGATTTGTGGATGCTGCTTAGCGGCGACCGCAGCGAACAGCGCATGCAGTTAGAAACTATCGTCGAAGCTTATGAAGAGTTCAGCTCGTTTGATGCCGGTGAGCTTGCTTTGATAGAGCCTTTACGCGCTATGCGTCTGGTCTATTATCAGGCATGGCTGCTACGGCGCTGGGAAGACCCCGCTTTCCCAAGAAGTTTTCCATGGATTGCGGAAGAGGATTTTTGGAGAAGACAAACTGCCACCTTTAGGGAGCAGATTCGGGCGCTTCAGGCGCCACCATTACAATTAACGCCAATGTATTAATATTCATCGGAGAATAGCAATGAAAAAGGTTTGGTTGGCACTTGCAGGTATGGTTCTGGCTTTCAGCGCGTCTGCGGCCCAGATTTCGGATGGTAAGCAGTATACAACGCTGGATAAACCGGTTGCCGGTGCGCCACAGGTACTGGAGTTCTTCTCTTTTTACTGCCCGCACTGCTATCAGTTTGAAAACGTTCTGCACGTTTCCGACAACGTGAAGAAAAAGCTGCCTGAAGGCACCAAAATGGTTAAGTATCACGTGGAGTTCCTGGGGCCGTTGGGTAAAGAACTGACTCAGGCCTGGGCCGTAGCAATGGCCCTGGGTGTGGAAGATAAAGTTGAGGGGCCAATCTTCTCAGCAATTCAGAAAACCATGACTATCCAGAACGTCGATGATATCCGCACGGTCTTTATCAGCAACTCCGGTATTAAACCAGAAGAGTATGATGCAGCGTGGAACAGCTTTGCGGTTAAAGCTCTGGTAGCCCAGCAGCAGAAAGCTGCGGCTGATCTCCAGGTTCAGGGCGTTCCGGCTATGTACGTTAACGGCAAATACATGCTGAATCCGCAGGGTATGGATTCTAGCAGCATGGATATGTTCGTTCAGGAATACGCTAATACGGTAAAAGCGCTGGTAGCTAAGCAGTAAGAGTTATCTAAGCGACAAGTAATAAAAAAGCCGGTCATTGACCGGCTTTTTTATATTGGCGATGGATGTCGCTAATAAGAGCATCTTTATCGGCCCACAGGCCGTTAAGCCAGTGATGGAAGCGGCGCTTAAACGGCTTATCATTCACATAATCACCCCGCAGCTCCTCAGTAACTGGTACCAGAGAAATACGCACCACAATTTTGGTCAAACGCCCGCTCAGCATATCCAGAAAGGGTGATGCGGTATTCTCGGGATAACACAGAGTCACATTGAGTAATTTATCAAACTGGCTACCCAGCACATTGAGCGCCATAGCGATACCGGCCGCTTTTGGCGCCAGGAGCCAGGTAAAAGGAGAGCGGGTTTGACGATGCTTCTCGGATGTAAAGCGCGAGCCTTCAACAAAGTTCACAATAGTTGTTGGAGACAACAGGAACTTCTTACAAGACCGCCGGGTAGTTTCCACATCACGGCCGCGCTTTTCCGGGTGGCGAATTAGATAAGAGCGCGAATAACGTTTCATAAACGGCATATCCAGCGCCCAGCAGGCCACCCCCAGAAACGGTACCCAGGCGAGTTGTTGCTTAAGGAAGTATTTATTCATAGGAATATGCCGCCGGAACAGCACACACAGCACCACAATATCGGCCCAGCTGCGGTGGTTGCAGATAAGCAGATACCAGTTTTTCCGGCTCAGCCCTTCCAGGCCTTCCACATCCCATTTCAGATGAACATTCAGGCGCAGCAATGCAGCCAGACCTACAGTCCACAGATACATAATGAAATTACAGAACACCAAAACACCGCGCCATACGGCAGGAATGGGAACAATAAGTTTAATCAGCCCGGCCAGAATAATAGGAATCGAGCATAAAACAGTCAGCGCGATGGTGAGCGTCACGCTGATAAGCAAAACAAAGGGGGCGAGGTATCTCGGCATATTGGTGAACTGGGATCTTCTAAATAAAGTCTGATAAGTGACAAGTCGTCAATATTATCAGAAACGCTATCATGGATAGTAGGCCATCCGAGGCGGTACCGGGTCCCAGGGGGTAGAAATTACAGTGTAAGGCATTTTAGTTATATCGCTGTCAATATCCACAATAAAGAAAATGCAATCCGGCATCCACATTTGACCGTGATAACACTATATCTATTTGATAAATATGTTTTTTATAAGATTAAAATATACTGATATAACGATATTATTATCGCGTTATTTTTTTGTTCACAAACTTATCCACAGGCTTTAAGTTCCGAAGATCGTGAAGATCCTCGGGATAATGCGCTTTTCACGCGACAAAAGTTCATGTTTGCGTGCCGCCTATGGCATCCTTTAGACCACATTCCCAATCAGGCCCGGAACATTATGGTGCAGATAGCAGAAAACCCCCTCATCCTCGTAGACGGATCCTCATATCTTTATCGGGCGTATCACGCCTTCCCTCCGCTGACTAACAGTGCGGGCGAGCCGACCGGAGCGATGTATGGCGTGTTGAATATGCTGCGCAGCATGATGATGCAGTACAACCCGACGCATGTTGCCGTGGTGTTTGATGCTAAAGGTAAAACCTTCCGGGACGAGCTGTTTGAGGACTATAAATCACATCGTCCGCCAATGCCGGACGACTTACGCGCCCAGATAGAGCCATTGCACACTATGGTGAAAGCGATGGGGCTGCCGCTGCTGGCCGTTTCCGGCGTAGAAGCCGATGATGTTATCGGCACCCTGGCAATGGAGGCTGAACGGGCCGGACGCCCGGTACTTATCAGTACTGGCGATAAAGATATGGCTCAGCTGGTGACGCCTGGGATTACCCTTATCAATACCATGACCAATACCATTCTGGGGCCAGAAGAGGTTGAGGAAAAATATGGCGTGCCGCCGTCGCTAATTATCGATTACCTGGCGCTGATGGGCGATTCCTCCGATAACATTCCCGGCGTGCCGGGCGTGGGGGCAAAAACGGCCCAGGCGCTGCTGCAAGGGCTAGGGGGCCTGGATGCGCTGTATGGAGAGCCGGAAAAAATTGCCGGTCTGTCATTCCGCGGCTCCAAAACGATGGCCGCTAAGCTTGAAGATAATAAAGAGCTGGCCTACCTGTCATATAAACTGGCGACTATCAAAACCGATGTTGAGCTGGAGCTGACCTGCGACGAGTTAAGCGTGCAGGCGCCGGATGCCGATGCTCTGCTGGCCCTGTTTAACCAATACGAATTTAAACGCTGGATTGCTGATATACAGTCTGGCAGCTGGCTGCAGAGTAAAGGCTCTACCGCCCGCAAAGCCGCTGTTGCCACGACAGCGGCTCCGGCCGCAGAGCAAGCCGCACCGGTAGCTTCTTTGTCGGCTGAAGGTTATGAAACGGTTCTGGATGAAACTACCCTGCAAGCCTGGATCGAAAAGCTAAAACAGGCCCCTCTGTTTGCCTTTGATACCGAAACCGACAGCCTGGACAACCACAATGCCAATCTGGTTGGTCTGTCGTTTGCCATCGAGCCGGGCCTTGCCGCCTATGTGCCGGTTGCTCATGATTATCTGGATGCCCCCGCCCAGATTTCCCGCGAGCGGGTGCTTGAGCTGCTTAAGCCTCTGCTGGAAGATGAGAAGCTGCTTAAGGTGGGCCAGAACCTGAAATACGATCGCGGTATTCTGGACAACTATGGAATCACGCTGCGCGGCATCGCCTTTGATACCATGCTGGAATCCTACATTCTGGATAGCGTGGCAGGCCGCCACGATATGGATAGCCTCGCTCAGCGCTGGCTAAACCATAAAACTATCACTTTTGAAGAGATTGCCGGTAAAGGTAAAAAACAGCTTACCTTCAACCAGATTGCGCTTGAGGAAGCTGGCCGCTACGCGGCAGAAGACGCTGACGTCACCCTGCAGCTGCATCTTAAAATGTGGCCAGAGCTTGAGCAGCAGGCCGGGCCGCGCAATATCTTTGAAAATATAGAGATGCCGCTGGTTCCGGTATTATCTCGGGTTGAGCGTAACGGGGTAATGATCGACCCGGCGGTGTTGCATGCGCATTCGCAGGAGCTGGCAACGCGCCTGGCGGAGCTGGAACAGAAGGCCCATGAGCTGGCAGGGGAGGCTTTCAATCTATCGTCGCCTAAACAGCTGCAAACAATCCTGTTTGAAAAGCAGGGCATCAAGCCGCTGAAGAAAACGCCTGGTGGCGCACCGTCCACTTCGGAAGAGGTGCTGGAAGAGCTGGCTCTCGACTACCCGCTGCCGAAAGTTATTCTTGAGCACCGCGGGCTGGCGAAGCTTAAGTCGACCTATACCGATAAACTACCGCTGATGATTAACCCGAAAACCGGGCGGGTCCATACCTCCTATCATCAGGCCGTTACGGCGACAGGCCGCCTGTCATCAACCGATCCTAACCTGCAAAACATCCCGGTTCGCAATGATGAAGGGCGTCGTATCCGCCAGGCGTTTATCGCGCCGAAAGACTATGAAATCGTCTCTGCGGACTACTCGCAGATTGAGCTGCGGATTATGGCGCATCTGTCGCGCGATAAAGGGTTGCTATCGGCCTTTGCCGAAGGGAAAGATATCCACCGCGCCACGGCATCGGAAGTGTTTGGTATCCCGCTGGAGCAGGTAACCAGCGAACAGCGTCGCAGCGCCAAAGCTATCAACTTCGGGCTGATTTACGGTATGAGCGCTTTCGGTCTGGCGCGTCAGCTGAATATTCCGCGCAAAGAGGCCCAAAAATATATGGATCTCTACTTCGAGCGCTACCCTGGCGTCCTGGAATATATGGAAAGAACCCGTCAGCAGGCCAAAGAGCAGGGTTATGTAGAAACTCTCGAAGGGCGTCGCCTTTATCTGCCGGACATAAAATCGAGCAACGGAGCGCGCCGCGCCGGGGCCGAGCGTGCGGCTATCAACGCGCCGATGCAGGGCACCGCTGCGGATATCATTAAGCGAGCCATGATTGATGTCGATAACTGGCTGCAGAGCGAAAAGCCGCGGGTGCGCATGATAATGCAGGTACACGATGAACTGGTCTTTGAAGTGCATCAGGACGACGTAGAAGCCGTCACCGCGAAGGTGCATCAGCTGATGGAAAACAGCCTGAAACTTGATGTTCCGTTGCTGGTGGAAGTGGGCCATGGCGCTAACTGGGATGTGGCGCATTAAGCGCCAATCCATAAGAAACTCTTGTAATTAAGCAACACTCTTCATAGCTTTTTGTGATGCCCTTTGCATTTGGCTCGTGAAATAGTGAAAAAAAACTACAAAAAATGCTTTTTAGATCGGGAAAAAGAGAGTAGAGTTAGCGGCGTAGGGTACAGAGGTAAGATGTTCTATCTTTCAGACCTTTTACTTCACGTAATCGGATTTGGCTGAATTTTTAGCCGCCCCAGTCAGAAATGGCTGGGGCGTTTTTTATTGGGCTAAATATAAAAAAAACATGGCACGTTTAAAGCGCACCATGTTGTTTTAAATGGTTTTTTACTCTTCTTCCAGTTCTACCTGCTCATCGAGCGTGTTGTACCAGTTGTCCAGCTTAGCGCGCAGTTTATCCACACCCATTTTTTTCAGTGAAGAGAATGCTTCAACCTGAACATCGCCGTTAAAGGCGAGAGCCGCTTCACGTACCATATTCAGCTGAGCTTTACGGGCACCTGAGGCAAGTTTGTCGGCCTTAGTCAGCAATACCATTACAGGAATTCCGCTATCAACGGCCCAGGCAATCATCTGCTGGTCGAGATCTTTAAGCGGATGACGGATATCCATCAGTACGACCAATCCCTTCAGGCATTCACGCTTTTGCAGGTATTCACCCAGCGCACGCTGCCATTTGAGCTTCATCTCTTCAGGAACCTGGGCATAGCCATATCCCGGCAGGTCGACCAGCCGCTTGCCCTCAGCAACCTGAAACAGGTTAATCAGCTGAGTACGGCCCGGGGTTTTACTGGTACGTGCCAGGCTTTTTTGATTGGTCAGTGTGTTTAAGGCGCTGGACTTTCCGGCGTTCGAACGCCCGGCGAAAGCCA
The DNA here is from genome assembly GCA_022846635.1 of Salmonella enterica subsp. enterica serovar Choleraesuis. Classification (GTDB taxonomy): domain Bacteria; phylum Pseudomonadota; class Gammaproteobacteria; order Enterobacterales; family Enterobacteriaceae. The sequence goes on along the minus strand of AP025685.1, from coordinate 4,193,567 downwards.
CTTCGATCCCGGTATCTGCGGGAAGGTGACGAATATCTGGCGCGCTGGTGACAAAATGCGTCAGTTGATAATTCCAGGTGGTCAAAATAGCTATCTCCGAAAGTGCAACGTTGTGGTGAGTATACCTGAACCCGCGCCCGACCTCGCGATATAAGCAAAGAGTATGGGATTACACGTAAGACATACCTACAGCGCGTGTGAGACATTGGCTATAGGATCATTGAGACCAGGCTGTTTTTATTTATGTAAATATCAATAAAATCAGTAAAGTAGGTGTGTTTATGACTGTCTTACACCGATAGTGCGTGACGGTGATCACAAAACCAGTTGGGCACTCCTTGTAAATTAGTCTTCAGAGGCAGGGAGCCTCACAGGGAAGAAAAATCTCAGGACGAGATACCAGGGAACGTCAAGAAGACGAAGGCAGGATTGGCAGGAAGCCACGCATCAGGATGATGCTTGTATAGGGAAATGGAACAACAGTAGGGAAGCTGTTTGCAGAGGGAATGACAGGGAGTCATCGGCAGACATGGATGATAGCCTTAATCAGGCATCAGATCGGAAAAAGGCGACAGTCAGACTGTCGCCTTTTTTCGTGCTGTAATCCTCATCGACTTTCTGTTAGATTCCGGCGCAAATACCTTGTTATCCGAGAAAGGCTATGTGCTTCCCGGGTTCGTGCTGACAGACCTTCAGGCTGGAGCCGGCAGGTATATACTGTGAAGAAACGGCCAAAGACGAATTAATTATGAAGCAACAGAACTCAGCAGCACGCGGTAAAAATAACCGCAAAACCCGGGAAGAACTGAATCAGGAAAGTCGCGACCGCAAGCGTCAGAAAAAACATCGTGGGCACGCTGCGGGCAGCCGCGCTACCGGCGGTGACGCTGGCAGCAAAGGCGGACGCTCAGGTGGTGCCGCGAAAGATCCTCGTATCGGCAGCAAAACTCCGGTTCCTTTAGGCCGTGGCCTTGCCCCGGTCACTAAACAGCCGCCAAAACCAAAAAGCGAGAAACCGATGACCCCACAAGAAGAGCTGGAGTTACTGGAGAATAACGAGCGCCTGGATCAGCTGTTAGAACGTATCGAAGAAGGTGAAACGCTCAATGCAGAAGAGCAAGCCTGGGTCGACCAGAAACTCGACCGCATTGATGAGCTGATGCAACAGCTCGGCCTTTCTTACGATGACGAAGAAGATGAAGAAGAAGACGATGGCAAAGAAGATATGATGCGTCTTCTCAAAGGCGGTAACTAACTTACATACGTCATGGGACTGCCGGTTCTGATAGTAGCCATACCGTTGGTGTGTTATCTGCTGTGGTTATTCGTTAAACTACGGCGGTTATCGCGCCAGCGTGAAAGGCTGCGCAACCGGCTCATCACCCAAAGGATGGGTAGGCTGCCAGGACGTTCGCGCAGGCGGCGACGTGAGGAAAGAGAATGACTGAGCAGCTAATTGACTGGGATCTGGCCCTGATCCAGAAATACAACTATTCGGGACCGCGTTATACGTCCTACCCCACCGCACTTGAGTTTTCAGAGCAATTTGGCGATGCCGCTTTTGCAGGCGCCGTGGCGAGATATCCTGGCCGTCCGCTGTCACTCTATGTCCATATTCCTTTCTGCCACAAGCTTTGCTATTTCTGTGGTTGCAATAAAGTTGTTACCCGCCAGCAGCATAAGGCCGATCAGTATCTGGACGTGCTGGAGCAGGAGATAATTCACCGCGCTCCTTTATTTACCGACCGCAGGGTTCGTCAAATGCACTGGGGCGGCGGCACGCCGACCTATCTGGATAAAGCCCAGATAACGCGTCTGATGACGATTCTGCGCCGTCATTTCGTGTTTGATAATGAAGCTGAACTCTCTATTGAAGTCGATCCGCGTGAAATAGAGCTGGATGTTATCGATCATCTGTATCAGGAAGGGTTTACCCGCCTGAGCATGGGCGTGCAGGACTTTAATAAAGAAGTTCAGGTATTGGTTAATCGCGAGCAGGATGAAGAATTCATTTTTGCGCTGCTTAACCGCGCCCGGGAAGTTGGTTTTACTTCCACCAATATCGATCTTATCTACGGCCTGCCGAAACAGACCGCCGATAGCTTCGCCTACACGCTGCAACGCGTAGCTGACCTTAACCCCGACAGGCTAAGTGTCTTCAATTACGCGCATTTGCCGAATCTGTTTGCCGCTCAGCGCAAGATAAAAGATGGCGATCTGCCATCGGCCCAGCAGAAGCTGGATATCCTGCAACAGACGATTGGTTTCCTGACCACTAACGGTTACCAGTTCATTGGCATGGATCACTTTGCCCGGCCAACGGATGAGCTGGCCATCGCACAGCGTGACGGTGTGTTGCATCGCAACTTCCAGGGTTACACCACTCAGGGCGATACCGACCTGCTGGGGCTGGGCGTATCGGCGATTAGTATGATCGGCGATAGTTACTCCCAGAACCAGAAAGAGCTGAAGCGCTATTACCAGCAGATTGATAGTAAAGGCAATGCCCTGTGGCGTGGATTGACGTTAACCCGTGACGACTGTGTACGCCGCGACGTCATTAAAGCGCTTATCTGCAATTTCCAGCTTAGCTTCGGGGAAATCGAACGTCATTGGGATCTTAATTTCAGCGACTATTTTGCCGAAGACCTGCAATTGCTGGCGCCGCTGGCTCAGGATGGGCTGGTAACTGTCAGTGATAAGTCGATACAGGTGACGCCAAAAGGCCGCCTTCTGATTCGCAATATTTGTATGTGTTTTGATATCTATCTGCGCCGTAAAGCGCACTTGCAGCAGTTCTCGCGAGTTATCTAAACAAAAAACCCCTCTCATCAGAGAGGGGTTTTTTATTAATTTAGGAAGTTAACCAACGCGGCACACAGCAGCGCGGCAATCGCCGTTTGTGGCGAGTGGCTGGCGGCGGCCCCGGCTTCGGCTCCCTGCGACAGCATCTGAATAACTGATTCGAGCATCACAACTCCTCCGCGTGAACGCGCCGATCATACTTATCCTGACGTGACAGTAAAGTACAAAATTGCCGCTTTTAGCGCCAATCCAGGTGTTTTTACAATTGCCCCGATAGTTACTCCATACCCAGCTCTTTTAGCTTGCGGGTAAGGGTATTACGCCCCCATCCCAGCAACCTGGCGGCTTCCTGTTTATGGCCCTGAGTATGGCGCAGCGCGGTGGTAAGCAGCGTACGCTCAAGCTCCGGCTGAGCCTCAGAAAGCAAGTCCTGATGTCCGGAGCGCAGTGCCCGATCTGCCCACTGTGCCAGCAGCGAGGCCCAGTTGTCGGCACCCACCGTTTTGCTGGTGGCACTGGCCGGCTGCTCGAATAGCTCCGGCGGTAGATCCTGGGTTAGCACCTCCTGCCCCGCGGCCATGACCGTCAGCCAGCGGCAGGTATTTTCCAGCTGGCGCACATTGCCAGACCAGGTCAGGCGAGTCAGGGCAGCTTCGGTATCCGGATGCAGTAGTTTGGCATCGACTCCCAGCTCACGAGCGGCTTCCTGCAGGAAGTGGCGAGCCAGACGCGGGATATCTTCACGGCGCTCGCGCAACGGTGGCAAATGTACGCGAATCACATTCAGACGGTGGAATAGATCCTCACGAAACTTTCCTTCCTGAACGCGTTTCTCAAGGTTCTGATGGGTGGCGGCGATAATACGTACGTCTACTTTTACCGGAGCGTAGCCGCCTACCCGATAAAACTGCCCATCGGCCAGCACCCTTAACAGTCGGGTCTGTACATCGAGCGGCATATCCCCAATCTCATCCAGAAATAGCGTGCCGCCATCGGCCTGTTCGAAACGCCCCTGGCGAATTTGATTGGCCCCGGTAAATGCCCCTTTCTCATGGCCAAAAAGCTCGGACTCAATTAAATCGCGCGGGATCGCCGCCATATTGAGCGCAATAAACGGCGCTTTGGCGCGCGGGCTGTGGCGATGGAGAGCATGAGCAACCAGTTCTTTACCGGTACCGGACTCGCCGTTAATCAGAACGCTAATGGATGAGCGAGACAGCCGCCCGATGATGCGGAATACATCCTGCATCGCCGGGGCTTCGCCGATAATGTCAGTTGTCGGGCCAAGGTCTGGCGTATCGCGCGGCTGCTGCTGCTGCTGCTCCTGATAATGATTGATAGCCCGCTCAACCAGCGCGGTAGCCTCATCAATATCAAAAGGCTTAGGCAGATAGTCAAAAGCCCCCTGCTGGTAAGCATTTACCGCGGCTTCCAGATCTGAGTGAGCGGTCATAATGATGACCGGAAGCATCGGATGACGCTGTTTTATTTGCTTAAGTAGCGTCAGGCCATCCATACCCGGCATGCGAATGTCTGATAACAATACATCCGGCGTCTTGGTTGCCAGAGCATCCAGAACCTCGCGGCCGCTCTCAAACGTGGTGCAGTTCAGGCCGGCTCCGGTGAGCGCGCGTTCCAGAACCCAGCGAATGGAACTATCGTCATCGACTATCCAGGCTATTCCACGTTGCATACAAACCCCTACTTGCGAATGGGCAGGTACACCGAAAATTCGGTATGACCAGGCCAACTGGTAAATTCAATTTTTCCCGAGTGTTGATCGATAAGGCTGCGGGCGATGGATAGCCCAAGCCCTGTGCCGCCTTCGCGCCCGCTCACCATCGGATAGAACAGGGTGTCCTGAAGCAGGGCGGGTATTCCCGGGCCGTTATCTTCTATATCTATTCGCGCCGCCAGCCGGTAGCGCGCGCCGTGCAGCGTTATCTGAAAGGCCGTGCGGGTGCGTAGCACAATTTGCCCGCCTTCACTGCCCAGCGCCTGTAGAGCGTTACGCACAATATTGAGCAGCACCTGCTCAATCTGATCCGGGTCGTGCAGCAGCTCCGGCATGCTAGGGTCGTAATCACGTACCAGGGTGACATTATCCGGCAGCTCCAGCGATACCAGGTTTACCACCCGTTCCGCGACTTTATGAATGCTTTCGGTCACATGCATTCCCGGATGCTGCGGTCCGAGCAGTCGGTCAACCAGATTACGCAGCCGGTCTGCCTGCTCGATAATGATTTTGGTGTATTCCAGCAGCGACGGGTCGGGTAACGCTTTACTTAATAATTGCGCCGCGCCGCGCAGCCCGCCGAGCGGGTTTTTAATTTCGTGGGCCAGGCCCCGCACTAAATCGCGGGCGGCGACCTGTTGCGCCTGTTGCAGTTGCTCCTGGCTCAGGCGGCGCTGATTATCCAGCGGCGACAGTTCCAGCAAAATCTGGCCATCGGCCATACGTTGTGCGGTCAGGGAAAGAATGTGTGAGCGGCCATCAATCACCAGCGTCACTTCGTTGTCGGTAAAACCCTGATCGGCTGCCAGGCTCTCTTTAAGCAGCTCAAGATTGAGCGAGAAGTAACTCAGCAGGTCTGGAAGCGGGGTGCCGAACAGTTTGCGGGAGCTTTGGGCCAGCAGCTGCTGAGCCGCAGGGTTGGCGTAACGTACGGCCAGCGCATCATCAACCAGCAGAATACTGGTAATTTGTGCGTTAATAATTAGCCCCGCATCGGGCAGCTCACCTGTTGCCATTCGCCGTTCTCCAGGTAATGCACCAAATTAGTGCATTATAACTTATCAGTCGGCTTAACGAGATAGCCGGGAGAAAAAAGCCCATCCAGGGATGGGCTATGATTTCCACGGCAACTACACGACGGCGTATTAGACGCTGTAGTACAGTTCGAACTCCATTGGGTGCGGAGTCATGCGCACGCGGTCGTCTTCTTCACGGCGCAGCGCGATGTAAGCATCGATAGCTTCGTCGGTGAATACGCCACCGGCTTTCAGGAATTCGCGGTCAAGATCCAGCTCGTTGAGGGCTTCTTCCAGAGAGCCTGCAACCTGAGGAATTTCGCGCGCTTCTTCTGGCGGCAGATCGTAGAGGTTTTTGTCCATCGCATCGCCCGGATGGATTTTGTTTTTGATACCGTCCAGACCAGCCATCAGCAGTGCCGCGAAGCACAGGTATGGGTTAGCCGCTGGATCCGGGAAGCGCACTTCGATACGACGCGCTTTCGGAGAAGCAACTACCGGAATACGGATAGAGGCAGAGCGGTTACGCGCTGAGTAAGCCAGCATTACCGGCGCTTCGTAACCCGGAACCAGACGCTTATAGGAGTTGGTCGTCGGGTTAGACAGGGCGTTGATAGCTTTAGCATGCTTGATTACGCCACCGATGTAATACAGCGCCTGCTCGGACAGACCGGCGTATTTGTCGCCAGAGAACAGGTTGTTGCCGTTTTTGGACAGTGACATATGGCAGTGCATGCCGGAGCCGTTATCGCCAAACATTGGTTTTGGCATAAAGGTCGCAGTCTTACCGAAACGGTGAGCAACGTTGTGGACGACATATTTGTAGATCTGAATTTCGTCAGCTTTCTTGGTCATGGTGTTGAAGCGGGTAGCCACTTCGTTCTGACCAGCGGTTGCAACTTCGTGGTGGTGAGCTTCAACAACAAGGCCCATCTCTTCCATAGTCAGACACATTACGGAGCGAATGTCCTGAGCGGAGTCAACCGGAGGAACAGGGAAGTAACCGCCTTTCACCGCTGGACGATGGCCTTTGTTACCGCCTTCGTATTTGGTGCTGGAGTTCCATGCGCCTTCGATGTCATCGATAGCAACGTGAGAACCGGAGATAGTGTTGGCAAAGCGCACATCGTCAAACAGGAAGAACTCAGGCTCTGGCCCGAACAGTACGGTATCGGCGATACCGGTGCTGCGCAGGTAATCTTCGGCGCGTTTAGCAATGGAGCGCGGGTCGCGATCGTAGCCCTGCATGGTGCCTGGCTCCAGAATGTCGCAACGAATAATCAGAGTAGATTCTTCAAAGAATGGGTCGAGCACGGCGCTGGATGCATCTGGCATCAGGACCATGTCGGATTCGTTAATACCTTTCCAGCCACCGATAGAGGAGCCGTCGAACATTTTGCCTTCTTCAAAGAAGTCGGCGTTGACCTGATGAGACGGGATGGTGACATGCTGTTCTTTACCTTTGGTATCGGTGAAGCGCAGATCGACAAACTTCACGTCGTGTTCATTCAGCATCGTCAATACGTGTTCAGCGGACATACTTAACTCTCCCGGGTGTCTGTAATCGTTTGGTAACGAGGTAAAAGTGCAGCTTAGGGCGGCTGGCTGCTATAAATTTATTAAAGCGAAAAGCGTGCCAACTTTCACATCCCCCTAAAAAGGCGGTATTATGCGCCCCATAGTGCAACGTGGTTGCACCAACAACGTCAGTCTGCACCAAAAAAGTGCTGCGCAACAGGCTGCTGCACTCAATTGGTGCGTTTTCCGTTATCGTACGCCATTTTTACTACGTGAAAGCGATCACAAAGGTTCCCTGCAACGGTTGTTTGCAAAGGTTTCTTGTGATCCTGTTTAGTATGTCGATTAATACGTGTACAATAACGCGCTATTTCTAAATGCCTGAGGCAAAGCTGTGATCGAAAATTTGCGTAACATCGCCATCATCGCGCACGTTGACCATGGGAAAACCACCCTGGTCGATAAACTGCTGCAACAGTCCGGTACTTTTGATGCTCGTGCCGAAACGACTGAGCGCGTGATGGACTCCAACGATTTGGAGAAAGAGCGTGGGATTACCATCCTCGCAAAAAACACCGCCATTAAATGGAATGACTACCGTATCAACATCGTTGACACCCCAGGACACGCCGACTTCGGTGGTGAAGTGGAGCGCGTGATGTCCATGGTGGATTCGGTGCTGCTGGTTGTAGATGCGATGGATGGCCCTATGCCGCAAACCCGCTTCGTAACCAAGAAAGCGTTTGCTCATGGTTTGAAGCCGATTGTAGTTATCAACAAAGTTGACCGTCCTGGCGCGCGTCCTGACTGGGTTGTTGACCAGGTATTTGACCTGTTCGTTAACCTTGACGCGACCGACGAACAGCTGGACTTCCCTATCATTTATGCTTCCGCGCTGAATGGTATCGCCGGTCTGGATCATAACAACATGGCCGACGACATGACCCCGCTGTATCAGGCGATTGTTGACCGTGTGTCTCCACCTCAGGTAGAAGTTGATGCGCCGCTGCAGATGCAGATCTCGCAGCTGGACTACAACAACTATATGGGTGTTATCGGTATCGGCCGTATCAAACGCGGTCAGGTTAAGCCAAACCAGCAGGTTACTATCATCGATAGTGAAGGTAACCGTCGTAACGGTAAAGTCGGTAAAGTCCTGGGCCACCTCGGTCTGGAACGTATCGAAACCGAAGTTGCTGAAGCTGGCGATATCATCGCTATCACCGGTCTGGGTGAGCTGAACATCTCTGACACCATCTGCGATCCGCAGAATGTGGAAGCGCTGCCAGCCCTGAGCGTTGATGAACCAACCGTAACCATGTACTTCAACGTAAACACCTCTCCGTTCTGCGGTAAAGAAGGTAAGTTCGTGACCTCCCGTCAGATTCTGGAGCGTCTGAACAAAGAGCTGGTGCACAACGTTGCGCTGCGCGTTGAAGAAACCGAAGACGCCGATGCATTCCGCGTATCCGGTCGTGGTGAGCTGCACCTGTCCGTTCTTATCGAAAACATGCGTCGTGAAGGTTACGAGCTGGCGGTATCCCGTCCTAAAGTAATCTACCGTGAGTTCGAAGGCCGTAAGCAGGAGCCATTTGAAAACGTAACCCTCGACATCGAAGAAACCCACCAGGGTTCTGTGATGCAGGCGATGGGTGAGCGTAAAGGCGACCTGAAAAACATGGATCCAGATGGCAAAGGCCGCGTACGTCTCGACTACGTGATCCCAAGCCGCGGTCTGATCGGTTTCCGTAACGAATTCATGACCATGACTTCTGGTACCGGCCTGCTGTACTCCACCTTCAGCCACTATGACGACGTTCGTCAGGGCGAAGTGGGCCAGCGTCAAAACGGCGTGCTGATCTCTAACGGCCAGGGTAAAGCGGTAGCGTTCGCCCTGTACGGTCTGCAGGATCGCGGTAAGCTGTTCCTGGGCCACGGTGCTGAAGTTTATGAAGGCCAGATCATCGGTATTCACAGCCGCTCTAACGACCTGACTGTGAACTGCCTGACCGGTAAGAAACTGACCAACATGCGTGCTTCCGGTACTGATGAAGCAACCACCCTGGTTCCGCCTCAGAAACTGACTCTGGAACAGGCCATCGAATTTATCGATGACGACGAACTGGTAGAAGTTACCCCTATCTCCATTCGTCTGCGTAAGCGTCACCTGACTGAGAACGACCGCCGCCGCGCTAACCGTGGTAGCAAAGAGTAATTCTCTGCACTGACTACAAAACCCCGCTCCGGCGGGGTTTTTTTATGGGTGCCCGGTGCCGCTTTGCTGCGCACGGGTAATGTGGGAAGGCGAGAAACCGAATTTCTGTTTAAACGCTTTGCTAAAGTGGAAGTTATCAAAAAAGTTAAGCATATCGGCAACCTGACTTACGCTGTGGCTCTCCTGGCGCAGCAGTGAGATAGCCAAATCCAGCCGGGCATTCAGGTAGTACTCTTTGGGCGACTGGCCGGTATAACGCATAAATAGCCGTCGCAGATACTGCTCGCTACAGGGTAAATGGGCGGCCATATCCGCCACCGTCCAGCGTTGTTGCAGGTTGGTATGAATTGCCGCCAGCAGTTTTTCTATCAGAATTAACTGGCGTTCTTTGGTTCCATTCTGACGAATAAGGCAAATCCATTGATAAATCATTTTAACCAGGCAGGCGACGGCCAGGTTATTCTCCATCCCTTCATTACTAGCCAGTAATCGGCTAACTTCAGCTAACTCATGCTTAAACGATTCACCCCCATATATAATGGCACTTTGATTGAGCGGTATTTCCATTGCCCCGGTAGGAATAAACTCCATCCAATATTGTTCCCAAACTAAACCCTGACAACAATATGATTTTATATCGGTTGGTTTTAGAAATATTACGCAGTTTCCGTTAAGCATTATTTCACTATTATCGCGCAGGGTAATTTTCCCGCTGCCCTGTAGCGTATAGACCGCAATCCAGGAATTAGCTATCAGAGGTTTCCTTTTATCCTGCGGCCAGTGCACCCGGTAGCTTTCATCCGCCAGGGTGTGCCACAGGGAGACCAGCGTGATGCCGCTGGAGATCACATTTTCTTCAATAACCAGAGGAATATTATAGGTAGTTTCGTTTTTTACATGCGAAATAACATTTTTTCCATTCATTTAATTATCCTGGCAGCGAATTATTTAGCCCCGCTGGTGCAAGAAAGTTATCAGATATTTTTTGCCGACGCTGAATAACGTTTTTATTTTGAGATTTCAGTCAGCCTGCGAACCATGTCACATAATTCCGTTTATCTGCGGGCATGGAGCATAATCATAAAAGGGCAGTGAAATGAATACTCTGCAACTTGCCAGTTTTTTTGGCTTTACTCTGCTGGTCGCAATTATTACGTGGTGGAAAATTCGTAAATCCGATACTCAGTCGCAACAGGGATATTTCCTGGCGGGCCGATCGCTCAAGGCACCGGTTATCGCCGCCTCGCTGATGCTGACTAACCTCTCTACTGAGCAGCTGGTGGGGCTGAGTGGCCAGGCGTATCGCAGCGGTATGTCGGTAATGGCCTGGGAGGTTATTTCCGCGATCCCGCTGATTTTCCTGGCGATTATCTTTCTGCCGAAATACCTCAAGCGCGGTATTGCCACCATCCCGGATTTTATTGAAGAGCGTTACGACAAAACCACCCGCATTATCGTTGATTGCTGCTTCCTGATTGCTACCGGGATCTGCTTTCTGCCCATCGTGCTGTACTCCGGTGCGCTGGCGCTAAATAGTTTGTTTGGCGTGGGCGATGCCCTGGGCCTCAGTCAAAACGGCGCTATCTGGGCGCTGGTGGTTCTGCTCGGTTTTGCCGGAATGATGTATGCGGTGCTGGGCGGCCTGAAAGCGATTGCAGTCGCTGATGTGATAAACGGCATTGGCCTGGTGATTGGCGGCCTAATGGTACCGGTATTCGGCCTTATGGCCATGGGCAGCGGCAGCTTCACCCGCGGTCTGGAGCAGCTCACCACGGTACACAGCGAAAAACTGAACTCAATAGGCGGTAGCGCCGACCCGGTTCCGCTGGGCGCAGCGCTGACCGGGCTTATTCTGGTAAACACCTTTTACTGGTGCACTAATCAGGGCATCGTGCAGCGTACTTTGGCCTCGCGCAGTCTTTCTGAAGGGCAGAAAGGTGCGCTGCTGACGGCGGTGCTTAAGATGCTCGATCCGCTGATTCTGGTGCTGCCTGGGTTGATTGCTTTCCACCTTTTCCACGATTTGCCGAAGTCTGATATGGCTTACCCGGCGCTGGTTAACCTGGTAATGCCAACGGCGCTGGTGGGCTTTTTTGGCGCGGTGCTGTTTGGGGCCATCATTAGTACTTTTAACGGCTTCCTCAATAGCGCCAGTACCCTGTTTAGCCTGGGTATCTACAGCCGCCTGATTAATCAGAATGCGACCGCAGAACGCCAGGTGCAGGTTGGCCGCTGGTTTGGGCTGGTGGTTGCCATTGTGTCGGTGACGGTCGCACCGTGGATAGCCAATGCGCCGGAAGGCCTCTATTCATGGATGAAGCAACTTAACGGTATTTATAACGTGCCGCTGGTCACCATCATCATCATGGGCTTCTTCTTCCCACGCATTCCGGCTATCGCCGCCAAAGCCGCGCTGCTGTTTGGGATTGTCAGCTACATCGTTATCAACTACCTGGTCGATCTTAACTTCCACTTCCTGTACGTGCTGTTTTGTACCTTCTGCATCAACGTCATGCTGATGCTGGCTATTGGCTGGTTGCGCCCGCGCGCGACGCCGTTCCAGTTTAAAGATGCTTTTGCGGTCGATATGCAGCCGTGGCGTCATACCAAAATTGCCGCACTGGGGGTGCTGTTCGGCATGGTAGGCGTTTATGCCTGGCTGGCGCAGTTTGGCGGCTACACCACCGGCTGGCTGGCCTGGGGTTGCTATATCGCCGTCGCGCTGATTGTCGGTTATCTGGTGCTTAGCGCCTGGCGCGAACGACGCAGATCGGCATCTCTGGTTTTAGCTTCTGATATTGAGGATTAATCATGGCCCGTCCTAACTTTCTGTTCATCATGACCGACACCCAGGCCACCAATATGGTGGGCTGCTATAGCGGCAAGCCGCTAAATACCCAGCATATCGATAGCCTGGCGGAAGAGGGCGTGCGCTTTAACTCCGCCTATACCTGCTCGCCGGTATGTACACCAGCGCGCGCCGGGTTGTTTACCGGTATCTATGCCAACCAGTCCGGGCCGTGGACTAACAATGTGGCGCCGGGGCGTAATATCTCCACTATGGGCCGCTATTTTAAAGATGCGGGCTACAACACCTGCTACATCGGCAAATGGCACCTCGATGGTCACGACTATTTTGGTACCGGTATCTGCCCGCCTGAGTGGAACCCGCAATACTGGTACGACGGCGCTAATTATCTGGCGGAACTGACCGAAGAAGAAATCGGCCTGTGGCGCAATGGCCTCAATAGCGTTGAGGATCTGCGGGATAACAATATTGATGCCAGCTTTACCTGGGCGCATCGCATCAGTAACCGGGCTATCGATTATCTGGGGAGTCCTCAGCCAGACGACCAGCCATTCCTGATGGTTATCTCCTACGATGAGCCGCACCACCCCTTTACCTGCCCGCCGGAATACCTGGAGAAATATCAGGACTTCTATTACGACCTGGGCGGAAAAGCGCGGGATAGCCTCGCCGATAAGCCAGAGCACCATCGGCTGTGGGCTGAGGCCATGAAGTCGCCGGTTGGTGAAGATGGCCGCTACCATCACCCGCTCTATTTTGCCTGCAATGACTTTGTCGACGATGAAATTGGCCGTGTTGTCAACGCGATGACGCCAGAGCAACGTGCCAATACCTGGGTCATTTATACCTCCGATCACGGTGAGATGATGGGGGCGCACCGCCTGATTAGCAAAGGTGCGGCGATGTACGACGACATTACCCGCATTCCGCTGATATTCCGCCCTCCAGTCGGCCAAATGCTGCCGGGCCAGGTCGATATGCCGGTCAGCCATATTGACGTACTCCCGACCATGATGGCGCTGGCCGGCATTGCCAAGCCGGAAATTTTACCGGGTGAAAATATTCTGGATATTACTCAGCCGCGCGGTGTGATGGTGGAATTTAATCGCTACGAAATTGAGCACGACAGCTTCGGCGGTTTTATTCCGGTGCGCTGTTGGGTCAGCGGGGATTACAAACTGGTGATAAACCTGTTTACCAGCGATGAGCTCTATGACCGAAACAATGACCCGGACGAGCTGCATAACCTGATAAACGATCCGGATTTCAGTGCGCAGCGTGACGCAATGCACGACATGCTCCTGAACTACATGGATAAAATACGCGACCCGTTCCGCAGCTATCAGTGGGCCATGCGGCCATGGCGCGCCGAAGCCCAGCCTCGCTGGATGGGAGCATTCCGTCCGCGACCAGAGGATAACTACTCGCCGGTAGTACGCGATTACGATACCGGGATGCCGACTCAGGGTGTCAAAGTAGAAGAGAAAAAGCAGAAATTTTAACCGCCGGCTGCGCCGGTTGTGATGATCGGTGCAGCCGTCATCAAGGAGAGAGAATGAAGATTGCCCGCGTCGGTGAGGCACCGGATTACCGGTTCTCGCTGGCCAATGAGCGCACCTTTCTGGCATGGATCCGCACCGCCCTGGGCTTCCTGGCGGCAGGCGTCGGTTTAGATCAGCTGGCACCAAACCTCGCGACCCCTATTATCCGTGAAACGCTGGCCCTGCTGCTGTGCGGCTTTGCCGCCGCCATCGCGCTGGGCGGCTATCTGCGTTGGCTTCGCAATGAACGGGCGATGCGCCTAAAGCAAGATCTGCCCTACACCCGCTGGCTGCTGGTGATTGCGCTGGCGATGGTCGCCATTATCCTGGCGGTAATACTGCTGGTTTTACGCGGTGGATAGCCGCAGAGCGAGGCGCGTGGCCGACCCCGGCCTGCAACCGGAGCGCACCTCATTAGCGTGGTTGCGCACACTTTTAGGCTATTGCGCACTTATGGCATTTGCGCTGCGTCACGCCTGGCACCAGGCGGGGATGTTGTTCTGGATATCTCTGGCTATTATGGCCATTGCTGTGCTGGTGGCCTGGGGCCACGCTCGTCGGCGCAATATCATGGATGTGACCCGCAGTGATTTTATCGAGCCATCGCTTATGCGTGGCCGGTTAATTATCGTTGTTGCGGTCTGTTCGCTGGCGGCGCTATTTGCCCTTTCCCACCTGCATCAAATTCACCATTTGCTGGGAGGCAATTAAGCGATGTCAGGATGTCATGTGATGGCGAAACCGACCAGTTCGCAATGTAATCTCGGCTGCCGTTACTGCTTTTATCTGGAAAAAGAGCGTCAGCCACGGATGGATGACCGAACCCTGGAGCGGTTTATTCAGCAACATATCGCCGCTCAGCCGGGGAATATCGTTGAGTTTGCGTGGCAGGGGGGAGAGCCTACCCTGGCCGGTCTGGATTTCTACCGCAAGGTCGTTGAGCTTCAGCAGCGCTACGGCAACGGTAAGCATATTCAAAACTCACTACAAACCAACGGCATACTGCTTAGCGATGAGTGGTGTCAGTTTTTGCGTAATCACGGCTGGCTGGTTGGAATATCAATCGATGGCCCGGCAGATCTGCACGACCACTACCGCGTAACCCAAAGCGGTAAACCCACTCATCAAAAAGTTGCGCAAGCCATCAGCCGCCTGCGCGCCTGGGGTGTAGAGTTTAACCTGCTGGTGGTGATTAACGCCCTCAATGCCCAATATCCTGAGCGGATGTATCGCTATCTCACTTCGCTTGGCACCCCATTTATTCAATTTATCCCGCTGGTTGAGCAGGATGCCGAAGGAAACCACGGCCCGGCATCGGTACCTGCGGCTGCCTGGGGCAAATTTCTGACCACGGTTTTTGATCTGTGGGTAATGAAAGATATCGGCCAGATATTCATTCAGATTTTCGATTCCACTCTCGGCGTCTGGAGCGGCCATGCGGCACAGATGTGCTCACTGGCCGAAACCTGCGGACATGCGTTTGCGCTGGAAGCCAACGGGGATCTCTACCAGTGCGATCATTTTGTCTATCCGGCTTACCTGCTGGGGAACCTGCATCGGGACTCGCTGGCTGAGATCAACAACAGCCAGACGGCACAGCGGTTTGCCGACCATAAACGTAAATCGCTATCTGAAGAGTGCCTGCGTTGTGATGTGCGGCGCTTATGCCAGGGCGACTGCCCGAAACACCGGCAGGATAATGGTAAAAGCGTGCTGTGCGCAGGATATCGACACTTCTTCGACCATACCGCGCCTTATATGCGAGTGATGCGCGATCTAATGGCCCAGCGTCGCTCTCCGATGGAATTAATGGATATTCTGCACTCGTCACATCACGGAAAAAGCGCTTAGGAATAAGCGCAGGACTACACGGTTAACCGCAAGCGTGCTAAAAAGAGCGGATGCTCGCTGTTTCCCAAGGTTAACGTGTTGAAAATCCTCTTTAGCGCCGCGCTGCTCGCTCTGAGCGCCGCGGCCTGCGCCGCCCCTGAGGCGCCTTCTGTCGCACCCGTCGATGCCCGGCATTATGTGGCCGGGCTGGGCACGGGAATGCTCGTGAGCTGGGCCAGCACCGAACGCGGTATTCGCGAATTTGACCCGCTGGCGGTACGCGATTTTCAACAGCGCGGCATTAGTCATATCGGTATTCGGGTCAGCGGTGAACCGACCTCTCGTCAGCTACTCCATTTGCGTAAAATCATCGAAGCCTGCGTCAGCTATCGGGTAACGCCGGTTATCATCTGGGAAGGCCCGGCCAGCGGCGGGCTGTCAGAAAATGCGCTGGCCGCATGGTGGAGCGCCGTTACTCGCTATTTCAAAGGCCAGTATCCTCAGCTCGGCTTTATGGTGCTGGGTGAGTCTGAGCGCGATACCCGCTCCGCTGCGGCGCTTAATCATCTGTATGAGGGGGCGCAGAAAGTTATCCATAAAATCGACCCGCAGCGCATCGTGATATTAGCGCCGCATCTGCACGCCGCCCCCGAAATGCTGCCTGAGCTGCACTGGCCTGCTCAGGGTGCAAGCCAGGTGGTAGCGGGCTGGCATCTGTTTGGTGCCGGGCCGCAGAAAGTTAATGGCCACACGCCGTGGAGCAAAGGAACGGCGGCGGAAAAGGCTGCTATTCATGCCCGTATCCGGGCGGTAGTGCGTTGGCAGCAGAAAACCGGACGGATAACCATGATTAGCGCTTTTTCGCCATTAACTGCATCTCAGGGCAATACTCCTGCTGCCCGCAGTTTGGCGACTTTTGTTGCCTGCGAGCTTAAGCAGGCACACATTCCTTTTATGCTGGCGGGAGATAATAGATTCTACGACGGAGAGGAAGGTGCCTGGCGGCCAGAAATGAGTTCATTGCTGGATGCGGTGTTGCATCCGGTATGCCCGTCGCCGGGAAGTGAGCCAGCGGCAAAGCCGGCTGCGAAACCGGCACAACAGCCAGCTCCGCAACCCGTGATACCTCACAGAGCCGGTTGATGATGGCGCTGTTCATTAGCCAGCGGCAGCCAGCATAGTAAAATCAGCAGGCCCATGCCGGTCATCAACATCCCGATGCTGGACTGACCGGTTTGTGGAAGCATGGCCGAGAACCAGGCCATTGCCCCTGAGCCAATATTTTGCAAGCCGCCAATTAGCGCACCGGCGGTACCGGCCAGGAATGGGAATGGCTCCATTGCACCGCTGGTTGCCAGTGGGAACAGCATCCCGGCTCCGTAGAAAAACAGCGCGGCAGGGACCAGCAGTGTCCAGACATTCATAATACCCAGCAGGCCTGGGATCCACATCAGTACCCCGGCGGCCAGGCAGCAGGAGACGGACTGCCACATCATAGTGGTAAAGCGTTTGTTCGGGCGTCCGGCATACCAGGCACCAAAGAACGCGGCCGGGATTGGCAAGATAAACATAATGCTTACCGCCAGGCTGCTTAACTTCAGTACCCCGCCCATTAATACCCCGGAGCAGGCCTCAAACACCGCTACGCCTGCCAGACCGCCGATAAGCATCAACAGATAGCAGCCAAAGCTGTGGTTGCTGAACAGGGTTTTATAGCTTCTCAATAGATTAGAGCGCGGCGCATTTTGCGGGCGGGTTTCCCCCATCCAGCGCGCCATACAGAAGGTGACAAAGGCACACAGAATCAGCAGAAAGGCGAAGCAGGCGCGCCAGCCCCAAAAGGTACTCAGCACCCCGCCAATCATAGGTGCCAGCAGCGGACTTACCAGAATCCCCATATTAAGCAGACTGTTGGCGTGACGCAGCGCGCCGCCTTCATACAGGTCGCGCGGCATGGTACGCGCCATCACCCCGGCTACCCCAGTCCCCATCCCCTGGAGCGCACTGGCGGCTATCAGCACCGGCAGGCTGTGGGTGGTGATAGCAATCGTGGTGGCAATAAGGAAAATAACCATCCCGGCGAGAATAACCGGACGACGGCCAATGCGGTCGGAGAGTGGGCCATAAAAAAGCTGGGAGCCGCCGTATGTCAGCAAATAGGCTGCCATCACGTGCTGTACATCTCCTTCGGGCACCGCCAGCGAATGCGCCATACCGGCCATGGCCGGAACGTATATGGTTTGCGCCATCTGGCCGACAGCGACCAGCAAAATCAACATCAAAAGCATGTGATTATTCGCTATTTTTTTCATTTTAAGTGGCTTTAACTTGCAGGATTTAATTAAAAGTCCAGATGATGATTCTGGTGTGTCTTTGAAAACGAGAGAAATCTACCACAACGGAATGTAAAAGAGAGGAGGGCGCGAAAAATTCTCCACCGCGTCGGGGTCGGGAAGCTGAACAGCGATGGCAATTAATCTTGCCAGAGAGCTATCCCAGGCGCAAAACCATGGCTCCAGCGGCAATTCCGGCGGCAGCGGCAACCTGTAGCAGACGGGGTTTTTCGCGCAAAATAACGATGGCAATTATGGCGGCAAACAGAATTGATGTTTCCCGCAGCGCCGCGACAATGGCCAGCGGGGCCTGGGTCATGGCCCACAGCGCCAGCCCGTAAGATCCCAGGGTGCAGGCTCCACCCGCCAGGGCCTTCCCCCAATGCGGGCGCAGCTGAATTATCAGCGAACGGCGCAGGCGCAGTGCACCCCACAGTGAAAGCGTCAGCCCATTGAGCAGGAAACTCCACAGCGCGTAGCCTGCCGCCGCACCGGAAAGCCGCACTCCCACCCCATCCAGCAGCGTATACCCGGCAATAAAGCAGGCAATCAACAGAGCCATTAGCAGGCCGGTGGATGAGCCGTGGCGGCTGTTAAATGCCATCGCCAGAATAGCGCTACAGATAATCCCAATGCCCCACCAGGCATGAGCAGGAAGCGAATCTTCCAGGTAGAGTGCGCTAAAAAGCGCGACCAGCAATGGAGCGGTGCCGCGCATCACCGGATAGGTCTGGCTCATATCGGCTATCTGATAGGTCTTGGCAACCAACAGGGTATAAACCACCTGTAATAGACAGGAACCGGCCAGCCACGGCAGGCTTGGCAACGCAGGCTGGCTGACAAAGGGTAGCGCGACAGCGGCTATCAGCGCGGCCCCGGCGTTAACGCCAATGGCCAGGGCCTGCTTATTTTCGGCAGCCTTTACGATGGCGTTCCAGGTGGCATGCATGGCTGCCGCAAAAAGCAGGATGCCGAAAACCGAAAGTGACATAGTGAATCCCTTACCAGTGAAATAGATCAGCCGAAGTCTGATGTCTCCATTCCGGCGGCAAAACTTTTACGGATAGTATTGACCAGTGCCTGGGCCGCGGTGGAAAGCTGTAGATGTGCGCCGCGAATAATCCCAACCTGGCGCTCAATGACCGGCGCATGCAATGGTAGCGTAACCGCGCCCAGCTCGCGCATCTGGGCGGCGCACAGAGCGGGTACCGCGCTGACCCCAAGGCCGCTGGCGACCATCCGGCCCACGGTAACCAGCTGGTGGCTTTCAAAAGCGACATCCAGTTTGTAGCCCCGGTTAGCCAGCGACTCTTCCAGCAGCAGGCGCACCGCCGACGGGCGTTGCAGAGTAATAAAGTCCAGTGCCAATAGTTTATTCCAGCCAATTTTTTCCAGCCCGGCCAGGGCGCTGTCAGCGGGCACCACCGCGACAAAGCGATCGCATACCAAAGGTGTGAAATGCAGTCCGCCATCCTGCTCCGGCTCAAAGGCGATCCCCATCTCCACCCGCCCGTCGCGCACCATTTCCAGCACCTGCTCGTTAATAACGTCATGCACCGTGACGTTGATACCGGCGTGGCTGTCGCGAAAAGTTTTTAGTATCGGCGGCAGAGAGTTACCGGCAAACGACGGCATCGCCGCAACCGACACCTTACCGCGCTGGAGGGTAAATCGCTGGCGCATCGCTTCTTCAGCGTTATCCCAGTCGGCCAGCAGCTGGCGGGCCATAGGAAAAAAAGCTTCGCCTTCCGGCGTCAGGGCTACCCGCCGGGTGGTGCGCGTTAACAGCGTGCCGCCCAGCCGCTCCTCCAGCTCGCGGATAGCCAGGCTCAGAGCCGGTTGGGAAATATTTAGCCGCAGACTGGCCTGAGCAAAATTCAGAGTGTGAGCCACCGCTAAAAACGCGCGTAACTGTTTGATGCTCATTCTCATTTTTTGCTCCGTTAACCTATTGGAAACCTTAGATTAACAATTGATTGATTTAGAAACCCAATGAATTGGTCACAAAAACAAAATTAACAAATGAGTTAGTGCGGGAAATGATGCCTGCCATTGAGGTCAATAAGAGGTTAACGCTATGGCGGGATTAGATAAACGCGTCGCCAGTTATCAGGAAGCGCTGGCGGGTCTGACAGACGATATGACCATCCTGGCCGGTGGTTTTGGCCTGTGCGGCATTCCGGAAAATCTTATCGAAGAGATTCGCCGCCGCGCCGTAACCGGCCTGACGGTGGTTTCCAATAACTGCGGCGTGGATGGTTTCGGCCTGGGCGTGCTGCTCCAGCACCATCAGGTGAGCAAAGTTATCGCCTCTTATGTGGGTGAAAACGCGCTGTTTGAACAGCAGGCCATTAGCGGCGAGCTGGATGTGGAGCTGACGCCTCAGGGCACCCTGGCGGAACGCATTCGCGCAGGCGGTGCCGGTATCCCCGCGTTTTACACCGCGACCGGCTACGGTACGCCGGTCGCCGAAGGCAAAGAGACTCGTGAATTCGATGGCCGCCATTACGTAATGGAGCGCGCAATTACCGGTGATTTCGCCATTGTTAAAGGCTGGAAAGCCGACTGGTACGGCAATGTTATCTACCGCCACACCGCGCAGAACTTTAACCCGCTAATGGCAACAGCCGGACGGATAACGGTAGTTGAAGTAGAAGAGATAGTCGCGCCCGGTGAGCTGGATCCGGCGGCGATCCATACGCCGGGGATCTATGTCGATCGCCTGATTCAAGGGCACTTCGAAAAACGTATCGAAAAGCGCACCCTGCGCGCCTGAGTGAGGAACCACTATGTTAACTCGTGAACAGATGGCCCGCCGGGTGGCGCGTGAGCTGCGTGACGGCTATTACGTCAATCTTGGTATTGGTATCCCGACTCTGGTGGCTAACTACGTACCGGAAGGTATCGACGTGATGTTGCAATCAGAAAACGGCCTGCTGGGTATGGGCGCTTACCCCACCGAAGCGGAGCTGGATGCCGACATGATCAATGCCGGTAAAGAGACGGTGACGGCTCGCAAAGGCGCGGCCATTTTTGATTCAGCCCAATCGTTCGCCATGATTCGCGGCGGCCACGTTGACCTAACGGTGCTCGGCGCTTTCGAGGTGGATATCGAGGGCAATATCGCCTCATGGATGATCCCCGGCAAGCTGGTTAAAGGCATGGGCGGGGCGATGGATCTGGTGGCCGGGGCGGACAACATCATTGTGGTGATGACCCACGCTTCCAAAAGCGGTGAATCCAAACTGCTGGAGCGCTGCTCGTTGCCGCTGACCGGCGCGGGCTGCATTCGCCGGGTGCTGACGGATTTGGCGCTGCTGGAAATTGAAAATGGCGCTTTTATTTTGCGCGAGCGGGCACCGGGAGTCAGCGTCGAGGAGATTGCCGCTAAGACCGCCGGGAAGCTGATTGTTCCCGACCACGTTCCTGAAATGCAATTCTGAGGGCCAGACCATGCGCGATGTAGTGATAGTGGCGGCAACCCGCACGCCGATTGGGGCCTTTCATGGGGCATTTGGCAGCCTGACAGCGGTCGAGCTGGGAACGGCGGTGGTGAAGCGGCTGCTTGCGGACAGCGGCGTTGAGCCAGCCCAGGTTGACGAACTTATTTTCGGCCAGGTGCTGACCGCCGGGTGCGGGCAGAACCCGGCGCGCCAGACCGCGCTGGCCGCCGGACTCCCGGTGACGGTTCCCGCTTTAACCATTAATAAGGTCTGTGGTTCAGGGCTGAAGGCGGTCCATCAGGGGATTCAGGCGATTCGCTGCGGTGATGCCGATATCGTCATTGCCGGCGGTCAGGAGAGTATGAGCCTTTCGCCCTATCTGGTCAGCGGCGCGCGCAGCGGCCTGCGGTTGGGCCACGGTGCGATAACCGATAGCGTGATCCATGACGGACTGTGGGACGCGTTTAACGATTATCACATGGGAATCACCGCCGAGAACCTAGCCGAGCGCTATCACCTGACCCGCGAACAGCAGGATGCCTTTGCGCTAAGTTCACAGCAGAAAGCCGCTGCTGCGAAGGAGGCGGGCCGCTTTGCCGATGAGATAACGCCGGTCAGCGTACCGCGCGGTAAAAAAGAGCCGCTGGTGATAAGCCAGGACGAGCAACCGCGCCCGGAAACCACGCTCGAAATACTGGCCCGACTGCGTCCGGCATTTAAAAAAGAGGGCGGCACAGTGACCGCCGGTAATGCCTCCACGCTAAACGACGGTGCGGCCGGCGTGTTACTGATGAGCGCTGACCGCGCTCGCGCACTGGGGCTGCCGGTACTGGCTAAAATCGCCGGTTATGCGGTAGCTGGCGTCGATCCGGCCATTATGGGGATTGCTCCAGTGGCCGCCTCACGCCGCTGCCTGGAGAAAGCGGGCTGGAAGCTGGATGATGTCGATTTAATAGAAGCTAACGAAGCATTTGCCGCGCAGGCTCTGGCGGTGGGGGCGGAGCTTGGCTGGCAGCCTGAAAAGGTCAACGTCAACGGCGGGGCCATTGCATTGGGCCATCCAATAGGCGCTTCCGGTTGTCGCATTCTGGTGACATTACTGTATGAGATGCGCCGTCGTCATGCGGCAAAAGGATTGGCGACGCTGTGCGTCGGCGGCGGCCAGGGCGTTGCGCTGGCAATTGAGTGCAGCCAGGAGGAAAAAGCATGAGCGCCCGTTATGCGGTGCTCGGTGCCGGGCTGATGGGGGTTGGGATTGCGGTGCATTTTGCTCGTTATGGCCACGAGATCTGGCTGTATGACACCGCCCCACAGCGAATTGATGAACTGCCCGCCGTGGCAGGAGCCATTCTGGATGAGCTGATTGAAGCCGGGCAGTTTGCTGAAGAAGATAAAGATTCGGCTCTTGCCCGGCTGCACGGCACGCTGATACTCGCAGATCTGGCAGGGTGCGAGCTGATTATTGAAGCGGTTCCCGAACGGCTGGAGTTAAAACACGCCATGTACCGCGAGCTGGAGGCAATTCTGGCTCCGGATGCCGTTATCGCCAGTAATACCAGCGGGCTGCCGCCCGACCAGTTAGCACAACATCTCATCCGCCCGGAACGTTTGCTGATCGCCCATTTCTGGCATCCCCCCCATTTTATTCCACTGGTTGAGCTGGTGCCCGGTAGCGCTACCGATCCGCGCTATCTGGAGCGGGTGCAAGATTTGCTGTGTGCCATGAATCTCGAAGCGGTACGCCTGAACCGGGCGGCTCCTGGTTTTATCGGCAATCGGCTGCAATTCGCGCTGTTGCGAGAGGCACTAAATATCGTCAACAGCGGTATTGCCGAGCCGGAAGTCGTGGATTTGGTGATGCGCGCCTCGCTGGGGCGGCGTTACGCCATGGTTGGCCCGCTGGAAGCGGCGGATATGACCGGGCTAAATACGGTCAGTGATATTTGCCGCCATTTACTGCCGGAGCTGGCAAGCGGTACTGAAATGATGGCGCTGGTAGAACAGCGAGTGCAGCGCGGCGATGTTGGTCAGCGCAGCGGTCGCGGTTTTTATGTCTGGGATGAAGAGCGCAGGGAGCGGATTCGTGAGCGGCGGGCGCACCAGATGCGTTACGCGCTAAAACCTTAAGCGGTATCCACAATAACGATAATAGCGAGACCCCTATGAGCGTAATCATCGCCCTGGCAGCCCTTGGGCTGCTGATGCTGGCAGCCTATCGCGGCTACAGCGTTATTTTGTTTGCTCCTATCGCCGCCCTTGGAGCCGTACTGCTTACTGACCCGTCCGCCGTGGCACCGGTATTTAGCGGCTTGTTTATGGAGAAAATGGTGGGCTTCGTCAAACTCTACTTCCCGGTGTTTTTGCTGGGGGCGGTATTTGGCAAGCTCATTGAACTGTCGGGCTTTTCACGCTCAATTGTGGCAGCGGCAATCCGTATTCTTGGTCGTCGCCACGCCATTCCGGTGATTGTGCTGGTTTGCGCGCTGTTGACTTACGGCGGGGTGTCGCTATTTGTAGTGACTTTCGCGGTTTATCCGTTTGCCGCCGAGTTGTTCCGCCAGAGCGATATTCCCAAACGACTGATCCCGGCCACCATCGCTCTCGGCGCTTTTTCGTTCACCATGGACGCATTGCCGGGAACGCCGCAAATTCAAAACATCATTCCCTCCAGCTTCTTCGGCACTAACGCCTGGTCGGCGCCGTGGCTGGGGCTTATCGGCTCGCTGTTTATTATTGTGGTGGGGCTTTTCTATCTGGAAACCCGGCGGCGTAAAGCGGCGCGCCTGGGAGAAGGTTACGGCACTGAGCTGAAAAATGAGCCGGAAACCGCGCTGGATATCAACCTGCCAAACCCGGTTATCGCCATTGCGCCGCTTATCATGGTCGGTATTTTCAACCTGCTATTCACCCGCTGGATCCCGCAATGGTATGGCGCCAGCCACTCCACGTCGCTGCCGGGTCTGGCGACGCCCATCGCTACCGATGTCACCAAAATTACCGCTATCTGGGCCGTTGAAGCGGCGCTGGTGCTGGGCATTGTGATGGTGGTGGTATTTGGTTTTAACAATATTCGCGGCCGCCTGGCGGAAGGCAGTAAAACGGCGGTGGGCGGCGCAATCCTGGCGGCGATGAACACTGCCTCGGAATACGGCTTTGGCGCGGTTATCGCGGCGTTGCCGGGGTTTTTGGTGCTGTCGCACGGCCTGGCGGCTATTCCTAATCCGCTGCTCAATGAGGCTATCAGCGTTACGGTGCTGGCGGGGATTACCGGTTCAGCTTCCGGCGGGATGAGCATTGCCCTGGCCGCAATGTCCGACACTTTCATCGCCGCCGCTAATGCCGCCAACATTCCGCTCGATGTATTACACCGGGTGGCGTCTATGGCCAGCGGCGGCATGGACACCCTGCCCCATAACGGCGCGGTGATTACCCTGCTGGCTATCACTGGCCTAAGCCATCGTCAGGCTTACGGCGGTATTTTTGCCATTACTATTATTAAGAGTATCGCGGTGCTATTCGTCATCGGGGTGTTCTATCTGACCGGCATTGTCTAAAGGGAGTCATTATGAATCTGAAAGGTAAAACGGCGCTGGTGACCGGTTCTACCAGTGGGATTGGTTTAGGGATCGCCTGCGTGCTGGCGCGCTCCGGGGCGCGGGTTATTCTCAACGGCTTTGGCGATGTGGATAAGGCTAAAGCGCAGGTGGCGGAGTATGGGGAGCAACCGGGCTATCACGGTGCCGACCTCAGCGATGTTGCCCAGATTGAAGAGATGATGGATTACGTGCAGCGTGAATACGGCGGGGCCGATATTGTGGTCAATAACGCTGGTATTCAGCATGTAGCGTCCGTGGAGTCATTCCCGGTGGATAAATGGAATGCGATTCTGGCTATCAATCTTAGTTCAGCTTTTCACACCATTCGCCTGGCGCTGCCGGGAATGCGGGAACGTGGCTGGGGGCGGATTGTGAATATCGCGTCGGTGCACGGGCTGGTGGGATCTAAGCAGAAGTCGGCTTATGTTGCGGCCAAGCACGGTATCGTGGGTCTGACTAAAGTTGTGGCGCTGGAAACCGCCCAGACCAATATTACCTGTAACGCGCTATGCCCCGGCTGGGTGCTGACGCCGCTGGTTCAGCAACAGATCGATAAACGTATCGCCGATGGTGAAGACCCGGATAAGGCGCGTGATGCTCTGCTGGGGGAGAAGCAGCCTTCGATGGCGTTCGTGACGCCAGAACAGCTGGGCGAGCTGACGCTCTTTTTATGCAGTGAAGGCGGTGCACAGGTGCGCGGCGCGGCCTGGAATATGGATGGAGGCTGGGTTGCTCAATAACTGATTTAAATAGCCGGGCCTGATGCCCGGCTTATGCATAAGAAGCGCTAACCCCCATATGGGGTTTTTTATTACAGCGGGCTGCCGACGCTGGCCAGCGCCTGGCGCAGGTAATCCATCAGCGCTGTGACCCGTACCGGCGTGAACTGGCGCGATGGCCGGACAATCGACAGCGGCAGCGGCGGCGGGGCGTATTGAGTCAGCACCGGCACCAGAGCGCCACCGTGTAGCGCCTCCTCCACGATATACCACGGCAGCATTGCTATCCCCATCCCCTGGATTGCCGCTTCGCGCAGCACATCGCCGTTATTGGCGGCCAGAGGTACCCGCACATCAGGGTTTAGTCCGCCATCAACAAAGCCCCACTCATCGCGGGTAGATAGAAGGGAGTAGTGCAGGCAATGGTGATGGGCCAGCGATTCGGGCGTATCGGGCGTGCCGTGTGTTTTAAGATACTCCGGCGAGGCGCAATAGAGGCGCGGCATCATGGCAATGCGCGAGCTGACCAGGGTTGAATCACTCAGGTTGCCGATACGCAGCGATAAATCGATGCCATCGTTGAGCAGGTCGCTGACCCGGTCTTCCAGTTGCAATGAGACAGTCACCTGCGGGTACTGTTTCATAAATGCCGGTAGCAAAGGGGCGAGCTTTTTTATGCCAAAACTCAGCGGAGCGCCGAGCCGAATGACGCCGCTATAGGTTTCCTGAATGCAGTTAAGCCGCTCCTCCGCCTGCTCCAGCGTGGCCAGAATCCCGGTCACATCCTGATAGAACTGCTGCCCGGCGGGCGTGAGATCTAACTGGCGGGTCGTGCGGTTAAGTAGCTTCACCCCAAGCGCCGCTTCCAGTGCCGATACCCGGCGGCTAATGGCCGCGCTGCTGGTATCAAGCTGTACCGCAGCGTTATAGAAACTGCCGCTGTCTACTACGGCAACGAAACTGCGCAGGGACGTTAAGTCGTATTCTTTCATTTTGCGTAACGGAGTCTTACCTCCGGCCCGATTTATCCCCCCGGTCGTCACGCCTATGATGAGCGCATTAGATGAATTGATTACCGAGGACTGAACACCATGGCTACACATTATCGTAAAAAAGGCGCGGAACTGCTGCACTATCTGCCGGCCAGCGATTACCATCCGGCAAATACTTACTTCCACTTCTCGTTTGCCAACTATTACGACCCGGAAAATATGCATTATGGCGTACTGCGGGTGGTAAACGATGATGACGTGAAGCCGCACAGTGGTTTCGACAAACATCCACATCGCGATATGGAAATTGTCAGCTACGTCGTCAAAGGCAATCTGACTCACTGGGATAGCGCCACCCAGGTAGAAGAAGTGCTGGGGCGAGGTAACGTACAGACCGTCACGGCCGGTACTGGCGTATGGCACTCTGAGCTGAATAACCATGATGAGTGGTGTCGCTTCCTGCAAATCTGGATCCTGCCGCCAAAACAGGGCCTGGAAGTGCGTTATGAGCACCATAAATTTACCGAGCAGGATCGTGAAAACAAGCTGGCACATATTGTAGGCAGCCTGCAAAACGACGACGATGCGCCGCTGCATCTGAATCAGGATGTGAATATGTACGTCAGCGAACTGACCAATTCTGATGCTGAAGTCACTTTTGAGCTGAAAGAAGGCCGTCAGGCGTATATCAACAGCATCGAAGACAGCGTGCAGGTTGATGGGTTGGTTACGCTTAATGAGCGTGACTCGCTGGAAATCACGGGCCCTGCAACCCTGAAATTTAAAGCCCAGGATAAACACTCGCATTTCATCATTATCGAAATGGCCGAGTGGCCGGAAGAGCAGTAATTCACGGCATCATACACAGAGCCCGGCTTTGCCGGGCTTTGTTTGTTTTGAACTTATGCTTGTTCTAAAAAGATAAACTGGAAAATCAGTTTATTGATTTTCGCCCGTAGATCGCCATGAGGAAAATCCACGCTTTTCCCTTATGGTTCTGCAATTAGAGCCCGGCTTTGCCGGGCTCTGTTTTATCTGCGTATCCTCTCTGCCCTTAGCTAAACCATTGACTGAGCCACGGCAGCCCCAGCAGGCCGGGAGCCAGCATGGCGAAGGCCCAGATAGCGGCGGAGGCGAGATTTGCCAGCTGAAAACGCCACAGCTGCATGGTGCAGATCCCGGCAACCAGTGGCACCACCGCCCGCAGCGGGCCAAAGAAACGGCCCAAAAATACTCCGGCAGTTCCATAGCGAATAAAAAACGCATGTCCGCGTACCAGCAGGCGCGGGCTGCGGGTAAATGGCCACCAGTGGCGTACCCGCCGACGGTAGTGAAAGCCAATCCACCACGACAGCCAGTCACCGCAAAATGCTCCCAGGGTTGCCGCCGCCCAGAGTAGCGGAAACCCCAGACCGGTCTGAGCCAGCACGGCACCCAGCCCCAGCAATATCAGAGTGGCGGGCAGCAGCAACGAAATAAACGCCAGCGACTCGCCAAAACTCAGAGCAAAAACCAGCGCCAGCGCTAAATGGGGATGCGCGTTAATTAGATCTATCAGCGTATTGAGAATATCTTGCAGGGGCATCGGCAGCTTTTCTGGTTAAGTGGGCCATCAGACTATTGGAGCCGGAGCAGGTTAAACCCCGGTCAAATAACTGGCGTTATTTTCATCACCGTTAACTTTCCCTGACGGCTGCACGGCAACTGGAGGCTGGGGCTTACGCCAGGAGGAATCCGACAATTTTGCATGCGGATGACTGTTTGTAGGGTTTTTTCTACAATGTTGCAAGCTGGCGACTAGCGCCGGTATTAGTGAATAAGGAAGATTTCAATGAAAAAGACTCTTGGAGCCGCGGCCATTATGCTGGCTTTATGCAGTGCATCCGCGCTGGCTGCAGATAGCGCTAAAACCCCTTCCCTGAAGGATGTTGCGCCATACCCGGCGGCAGAGCAGGGACAGGTGCGCCACGCTATCTTCCTGCCGAAAGTCGATAACGAAAATGACATCAAGGTCGAAGTTACCATGGGTAAAACGATGGAAGTCGACTGCAATCGCCACATGCTGGGCGGTAAGCTGGAGCAAAAAACGTTGCAGGGCTGGGGTTATGATTACTACCAGCTGAGTGATGTAGGCCAGGCCGCATCCACTATGATGGCCTGCCTGAACAAAGAGAAAAAACAGGCATTTGTCACCATCCCGGCTGCAACTCAGCTTCTGCGTTATAACAGCAAGCTGCCAATCGTGGTTTACACGCCGAAAGATGTGGAAGTACGTTACCGCATCTGGCACGCCGCACCTGAATATCACGTGGCTGCCCAGCAGTAATACACTGCACTTTTTACACCGGCCCGGCTGCCTGCGCACCGGGCCGGTGTCGTTTTCAGCGCCAGATAATGTCCGGATTTATGATGGTGCAATGTCGTGTCGAGTTCAGATTAAAAAAAAGGTGATGCTTTCGCATCACCATAAAAGGCACAAAGTAGAGGGTTGCGGGGGTATCCCCCGCTATTATTAGAACTGGTAAGTCAGGCCAACGGCGACGATGTTGTCGGTAGCGATGCCATTTGATTTGGTAAAGCTGTTGTCGTCGATCAGGTTAATTTTGTAGTCCACGTAGGTGGCCATGTTTTTGTTGAAGTAGTAAGAAGCACCAACTTCTACGTACTCAACCAGATCCTGGTCGCCGTAGCCGTTCAGATCTTTACCGCGAGATTTCAGGTAAGACACGGAAGGACGCAGACCGTTGTCGAACTGATACTGGGCAACCAGCTCGTAGTTCTGAGTTTTATCGGCAATATTAGTAGACTGATTGCCATAGTTGGTCATATTGCGGGTTTCTGCATATACCGCCGCCAGGTAGATGTTGTTAGCGTCGTATTTCAGACCCACGTTCCATGTATCGGCTTTGTCACCGTGAGCGGTAGTCTGGCTAGTCTGCTCATCGGTACGGTCAGCAGTGGTATAAGAACCACCGATACCAAAACCTTCGTAGTTATAGTTGGCGGATATGCCGTAGCCGTCGCCATTCTGTTTGTTCACGTCGCGGTTTTCATTTTTACCCTGGTACTGCAGAGCAAAGTTCAGACCGTCAACCAGACCAAAGAAGTTGTTGTTACGATAAGTCGCAACGCCGCTGGTACGACCGGTCATGAATACGTCGGTCTGAGTCCAGGTGTCGCCGCCAAATTCTGGCAGCATATCGGTCCATGCACCGATGTCGTAGGCTACGCCGTAGTTACGACCATAGTCGAAAGAACCGTATTCATTGAATTTCAGGCCGGCGAAGGCAACACGCGTTTTGCTGCCGGTAGTGCCCTGGTCTTCAGTTTTGTTGCCGGAGAATTCATATTCCCACTGGCCATAACCGGTCATCAGGTCGTTGATCTGAGTTTCGCCTTTGAAACCCATACGCACGTAGGTTTTGTCGCCGTCTGAACCTTTGTCGTCAGAGAAGTAGTGCAGACCGGTTACTTTGCCGTACAAATCCAGCTTGTTGCCGTCTTTGTTGTAAATTTCTGCTGCGTGAGCTGCTGTGCTCGCCAACATTAAGGTAGAAATGATCGCTGCAATTTTATTATATTTCATTTTTCCTTTCCTTTTATTCTCGGAATATCTTCCGGAAAAAACATTCCGCTTGTTTTTTCACCGGAATGAACAATCCAAAAGCATGGCTCTCATTGTTGACTCTTAGCGATATCGTAGAAGGAACAGTAGCATCAGAAGGAAGAATGATATCGATGAGTTGAATAATACCGAGGAGTTTATTGCATTCAATAATTAGTTCATTGATTTTGATTTTTCGTGCTTAAAAATAGAGTTGAGTCACGCTTTTTATTTATCTCAGATAACTTGTTAGTTACGCGCAAAATTATTATTTGAGTGATGGTTAAGTAATTAAAATCTAATATTGTTGGGATATAATTAACTTAAAGTTAAATGTTTTATTTTTATTAATTTATTGTTTTTTATTATGTGTGTGGCACCGGTAAATAAGTGATCTGGATCTGTCTGTAATTATTTATTCAATTAAAATCATGTGGTTATGTGTAGTTTATTTTTTGCTCTTTTTATATTTCGATGATTATTACTTTGGTTTTATATCTCAAAAATAGAATGAAATGAGATATTGATCACGCGTAATCTTGTTAAATTAATATTAATCTATAAAGTCAAAGGAAGGGATAAATATGACAAGAGCGTTTTTTGAGCGAGAAATGATATTCAACGGAAAATTTAAGTCTTAATGGGATTATTCTTCATAATAAAAGCCATAAGATTTTTTTAAGATTTAAAATAAATATGAAAAGTGGTTTATTTGTACTCTCTTTAAGAGAATGTTATGAATTATTAGATTAAATAAAGGAAGAAAATAGGTATTTCGATCTCACAATATAAGATATTTCTCCTTTGGTTAAATTTCGGCGGCAGGAATTAAATAGCCTGGAACAACTTTCGCAGCATACTGAGGCTTGGGTCTCTCGCGGTATCTTAAAGCCATCGCGATAGTGGCCAAATTGTCGTGAGTCAGATGACGCGCTACACTAACCGCGCAGGTGATGGCGTTCCACCTGACCCAACCGCTGGTATTCCAGCTAATGACGCCTGGCTTACGGACACAAAGGGTTCGTGCGTCGGGCCGATTGTCCACCTGCCTCCTTTGTGATTTTGTCCTGACCACGGTATCTGGCTGAGAGCGGCGCATTATCCGCATCTTCCTGGTGCCAGCGGTGCAGGACCGATAATGACTAACGGCAGACTATCGGCTTATGCTGGAGTCTGATTCGCTGGCTGAGAACTGAGTATGTTGAAATCATTATTTGCAGTGATGATCGGTGGCGGGATAGGCAGCGCGCTGCGCTGGGGGATCTCCAACCGCCTTAATGCGTTGTTTCCCTCCCTTCCGCCAGGCACTTTAACCGCCAACGTTGTAGCGGGGTTCATCATCGGGATGGCGTTAAGCTGGTTTATGCGCCAGCCGCAGATAGATCCGGTATGGCGGCTGTTTATCACTACCGGGGTATGCGGTGGCCTGTCGACCTTTTCTACTTTCTCATCGGAAATTTTAGTGATGTTACAGGGCGGCAACTGGCACTGGGCGCTGATTTCGATACTGGTTCACGTTCTCGGCTCCCTGCTGGCGGTTTTCGCCGGGTTTACATTGATAAGCCTGATTGCCGCGTAAGCAAAATATAAAAAACAGCATGAATTGGATTGCACAGCCCGCGCTGGTTCACTACTGTTATTGAATCAAAGGTGATGGTGTTCCACCTACTTAACCGCACTTGTAAACCCTTCAAGTGATGATGACGCCTGATATCCCGTTACTTGTGCGTAGCGGATGTCGGGCCATATCTATCATCCCGCATCGCTACCCGAAAAACTCTCAGGAGTAGCGCATGCTCAATGTTTTTGGCCACTTAAATCCCGATAGCGACGCTATCTGCTCTGCCATTATTGCCGCCGACTGGCTGACCTTTACCGGCCGGCCTGCCTGCGCCTGGCGTACTGGCGATATCAATCCTGAAACCCGTTTTATCCTGGAGAGCGCAGGAGTAAGTGCGCCGCAGCTTTGGCAGGGTTCTGTCGCTGGAAAACCAGTCTGGCTGGTCGATTTTAGTGAGCTGGAGCAGGGGCCGGAGGGGCTTGCAGAGGCGGATCTGCAGGGCCTGTTCGATCACCATAAACTGGGTACGCTGATAAGCCAGCAACCGCTGGAAATATGGGTAAAACCTCTGGGCTGCTGCGCCACCGTTATCTGGCAGGTGATGCGCCATGAGTCGCCGATGGTGATTAGCCCCAGCCAGGCGGTGCTTATGCTGGGCGCTATTTTGAGTGATACCGTTGCCCTGACTTCCTCTACTACTACTGATATTGACCGCCAGGCCGTTGATGCGCTGTTTGCTCTGACCTCCCTCGAAAGAGAAGCGTTTATCGCCTCGTTGCTGGCGGCTAAAACCGACCTTAGCGGTTATAGCGCGGCGGGCCTGCTGACTAAAGACGCCAAGCCTTATGAAATTAATGGCCGTGCGGTCACCGTGGCCCAGATAGAAATTGCCGACCCCAGGCAGCTAGCGCCATTTATGCCGGAGCTGCGTCAGGCTCTGGATGCCACGCCCGATAATAGCCTGACGGTTTTGATGGTGACCAACATCACCACTCGCACCACTGAACTGTGGTTTTCCCGCCAGCCTGAAGGTATTGCTGCGCCGGTGGTACTGGAAAACGTCATGAGCCGTAAAAAAGAGGTTCTACCCTGGCTGATGCGGCATCTGCCGCCCCTTCCCGCAGGAGCTAATCATGAACAATTACCATCATATTCTGGTGCTCATCCGCGATAAGCAGGATGGCGTGCTGCTGTTGGAACAAGCGGTGCGTGTGGCAAGCCTGGGTCAGGCGCGGATAACTCTCGGCCATGTGGCCGTTGATTATCAGGCGATGAACTACGTATCGGATAGCCTGATGAACGACGTTCAGTCCCAGCAGGTTATTGGCATTAAATCGCTGTTTAGCGAGCTTGTAGGCGGGGTGAGTTACCCGGTGACCACTACGCTTATCATCTCGCTCGACCGCATGAAGAGTCTCAATAAATTTATTACGGAAAATCAGGTAGATCTGCTGATGGCGGGCCACAAAAACCGATTATTCGGTAGCGTCAGCTCCGACGCCATGAACTTCGTCAACAGCACAACTACCGATGTTTTAATCAAACATATCCCAACGGGAGACTGAAAATGATCAATCGTATTAAAGAGGTCTTTGCCAGAGAAATTCTTGATTCACGCGGCAACCCAACGGTGGAAGTTGAGCTGGTTTCTGAGGGTGGAGAGTGCGCCCGCGCTTCGGTGCCATCGGGTGCCAGTACCGGCAGCCGTGAGGCGATTGAGCGCCGGGATGGCGATAAAACGCGTTTTGGCGGCAAAGGCGTGCTGGATGTGGTGAACAGTGTCCGCAGCGAGATCCGCGAAGCCGTAGTTGGGCTGGACTGTACCGAACAGCGCCACATTGATCAGACGCTTATCGATCTTGATGGAACCGAAAACAAAAGCCGCCTGGGAGCGAATGCGATCCTAGGCGTATCGCTGGCCACCGCGCGCTTAGGGGCCAAAGTGACCCGCCAGCGCCTGTATCGCTACCTGGGGGGATTGGGCGCAAATCTGCTGCCGGTGCCGTGCATGAATATTATTAACGGTGGGGTTCATGCCCGTAATCAGGGGGCAGACTTCCAGGAGTTTATGATTGCGCCGCTGGGTGCCAGCTCGATTCATGAAGCGGTGCGCTGGGGGAGCGAAGTGTATCAGCAGCTGCGGCAGATCCTGCTAAACCAGGGGCTTAGCACTGGCGTGGGCGATGAAGGCGGATTTGCTCCGGTAGTCAGTTCTAACCGCGAGCCGCTGCGTTTTATCGTCCAGGCCATTGAGAAGGCCGGTTTTCGTCCCGGTGAAGATATCGCGATTTGTATGGACCCGGCATCAAGCGAGTTTTATCGCGATGGTAAATATCACCTGCGCACTGAAAATAGCGCGCTGACCGCGCAGGAGATGACTCATTACTATCAGGAAATTATTAAAGAATTCCCGGTGGTGCTGCTGGAAGACGGTCTGGCAGAAGACGATTGGCAGGGCTGGGAATATTTGCACCAGACGCTCGGCAACCAGATTGAGCTGGTGGGTGACGACCTGTTTGTGACCAACGTTCGATATATCCGGGAAGGGATTGAGCGCAACGTGGCTAACTCGGCGCTGATCAAGCTTAACCAGATTGGCTCTCTGAGCGAAACCTTTGACGCGGTACAGCTCTGCCACACCCACGGCTGGGGCGCTTTTATTTCGCACCGTAGCGGCGAAACGATCGATAGCTTTATCGCCGATATGACCGTGGCGCTGCGCGCCGGCCACCTGAAAACCGGCGCACCATGCCGCGGTGAACGAGTGGAGAAATATAATCAGCTGATGCGTATTGAGGAATACCTGGGCGATGCGGCACAGTACGCCGGGTGTCATGCCTTTATTGGCCGCTAACGTTTGAAATAACATGCGTAAAAAAGCCGGTCTGTTGACCGGCTTTTTCGTGACTGTGTAAAGCCGGCGTTAGCAGATGCGCGGCAACGGCTCGGCGTGAGGCAGCTCGAGGCTACGCTTCACACCATAAAGCCCCGTCAGGCGCACACCCGTGCGTTCAACCACGGAACCAATGACTGCGGCATCGGTTCCCAGAGTGTGTCCGCGCAGCGCTTCCAGCACCTGGTTTTCTGCCTCCGGTGCGACCACCAGCATTAGCTTGCCTTCATTGGCGAAGTTGAGCGCATCAAGGCCCAGCAGTTCGCAAACGCCGCGCACCGCAGGCTTCATTGGTATCAGCCCTTCTTCTATTTCCATTCCTAAACCGCTGATGGCGGCATACTCGTGCAGAACCGCATTCACGCCGCCGCGAGTCGCATCGCGCAGAGCACGCACGCCGGGAATGTTGACCAGAAGCTGAATCAGCCCGGTAAGCGGCGCGCAGTCGCTGACCAAATCGCCCGACAGACCCAGCTGCTCGCGCAGATTCAGGATGGTTGCACCGTGGTCACCCAGGGTGCCGCTAACCAGAATACGGTCACCGGCCTGAATCTGGCGTGCGCCCCAGTTGATATCGGTAGGGATCGCGCCGATCCCGGCGGTATTGATGAAGATCTTATCAGCTGCACCGCGTGGCACCACTTTGGTATCACCAGTCACGATAGTCACTCCGGCGGCCCGGGCGGTCGCGGCCATACTGGCAACAATCTGTTCCAGCGTATCTAGCGACAGCCCTTCTTCCAGAATAAACCCGCACGAAAGCCACTTAGGCACCGCGCCGCTGACGGCGATGTCGTTTACCGTACCGCATACCGCCAGTTTGCCGATATCTCCACCGGGGAAGATGATAGGGTCGATAACGTAGCTATCGGTAGAGAAGGCCAGCCGGTCGCCGCTGGCAGTAAGTTGTGCCAGGTCGAGACGGGCCTGATCTTCCTGTTCGTTCAGCCATGGGTTATCGAAAGCGCGGGCGAAGAGTTCACTGATTAGCCTGGCGGTGGCCTGGCCGCCGCTGCCGTGGGCCAGGGTTATGGTTTTCATGCTTCACACTCCTGTGCGCGGTATTGATACCAGGCAGCGCAGGCCCCCTCGGAGGAGACCATAAGCGCGCCAAAGGCGCTTTGTGGCTGGCATTCGGCCCCAAAAAGCGGGCATTGATTGGGTTTGCAGCGCCCGGTTAGCACTTCGCCGCAGCGGGCGCGCGGGTCATCATTGACCGCGTACTGGCGCGGATTAAATTGCCGTTCGGCGTCGAACTCCTGCCACTGCTCGCGCAGGCGCACGCCGGAGTTCACGATCTCACCCAGCCCGCGCCACTCGGCATCGCCGCGCACTTCAAATACTTCATTCATCGCCTGCTGTGCCAGCGGATTACCGGCATCTGGAACGACACGTTTGTACTGGTTTTCCACCACGCTTTGCTGTGTCAGCGCCTGTTCAACCAGCATCAGCACGCTTTGCAGCATGTCCACCGGTTCAAAGCCGGAAACCACCAGCGGGCGGCCAAACTCTTCGCAGATAAAGTTATAAGGTTCGTTGCCAATGACCATAGTGACATGGCCCGGAGCGAGGAACGCGTCGATACCGTTGTCATCCTGCTCCAGTAAATGACGCAGGGTAGGGGTCAGTGTAATGTGCTGGCAGAACAGGAAAAAGTTACTGACTCCCTGCGCTCTGGCCTGTTGCAGTGTGATGGCGGTAGCGGGCATGGTAGTTTCAAAACCGATACCGAAGAATACCACGCGTTTATCCGGGTGCGCTTTGGCCAGTGCCAGGGCATCCATTGGAGAGTAAACCACCCGGACATCCGCGCCCTGGCTGCGGGCTATCATTAGCGAGCCTTGCTGTCCCGGCACTCTGATGGCATCGCCAAAGGTACAGAATATGGTGTCCGGATGGCGGGCGATATCCAGCGCAGTATCGATACGGCCCATCGGCAATACGCACACCGGACAGCCGGGGCCGTGAATAAACTCTACGTTCTCCGGCAGCAGTTTATCCAGCCCGTAGCGGAAGATAGCGTGGGTATGGCCCCCGCATACTTCCATAATACGCAGCGGACGGCGGGCATCGAACGGCAGCAAGGCGCAGCGTTCATGCAGACGCTCAAGCAGGATTTTTACCTGCTGCGGATCGCGGTATTCATCGATATATTTCATGCTTTCACCGCTTCTCCATATAGCAGCGCGCCGACGTCCGGCTCCATTTCATGCATTTCCTGTAAAGCGGCCAGCGTTTGCCGGGCTTCCTGCTCATCCAGCACGCTCATGGCAAAACCGACGTGCACCAAAACCCACTGGCCGAGGCGCGGATTACCATTTTCATCGTGGCTGCCTACCAGAGTCAGATCCACATCGCGTTGAATACCGCCAACATCGACCCGGGCCTGGTTATTGTCCAGCAGCTCGCTGATTTTGCCGGGAACGCCTATGCACATCGCTGTTTCTCCAGCCAGTTCAGCCAGCTATCCATACCGTCGCCGCGGGTGGCGGAAACGCACAGGATTTCTATGTCCGGATTCACTTCCCGCGCCCAGGCCATGCACTGCTCAACATCGAAGTTGAGGTAGGGCAGCAGGTCGATTTTATTCAGGATCATCAGCGACGAGGCGGCAAACATATGGGGATATTTCAGCGGTTTATCTTCGCCTTCGGTGACAGAAAGCACCGCCACTTTGTGACGCTCGCCCAGATCGAAGCTGGCCGGACATACCAGGTTGCCGACGTTTTCAATAAACATGATGCCGCCGTCGGCCAGTTCCAGGCGCTGGCGAGCATCGTGAATCATCTGGGCATCCAGGTGGCAACCTTTACCGGTATTCACCTGAATAGCCGGTGTGCCGGTAGCGCGAATACGGGCCGCGTCGTTTA
Organism: Salmonella enterica subsp. enterica serovar Choleraesuis; assembly: GCA_022846635.1. Classification (GTDB taxonomy): domain Bacteria; phylum Pseudomonadota; class Gammaproteobacteria; order Enterobacterales; family Enterobacteriaceae. The sequence continues at coordinate 4,156,087 of AP025685.1, read as the reverse complement.
CGGTCTGCTGATCGCCTTCTATAACGGCGCACGGTGTACGGGACTTGAGGCGTTTCAGGGTTTCGGTCAACAGGGTCGTTTTGCCGGAGCCGGGGCTGGATACCAGGTTAAGCACCAGCTGGCGATGCTGGGCAAAAGCGGCGCGGTTCACCACGGCCAGACGGTTATTCTTATCCAGCACGTCCATTTCAATCTCCAGCATCCGGCGCTGGGTCATGCCTGGCGCATGTGCGCCCGCTTCGCCGTGGCCGTAATGGAGGTCGTGCTCAACTTTAACTTCAGCGACTTCAACAACTTCAGCCGGAGCTTCGGATGGGGTATCAATGGGTGCCAGACCGGTGATGGTCATCGCCGGACGGGCCGCCGCCGCGAACGGGGCGCTGCGAAATGGTGAGTGTGGATTATGCTCATCGCCTTCGATATAGAGGTTGCCTGACGCGCAACCGCATGTGCTACACATGTTGAGTCTCCTGTTCGATTTCCAGGCGTTTGATTTGCAGGCTTTCGTCACCGCTGATGCGTAGCCGGTCGCACTGGCAGCGCGGACAGCGCTTCACTTTCGAGCTAAGCAGGGTGACGTAATCCTGGCATTCAGGACACCAGCATTCAGCGTCCTGCTGGCTCAGATGGAGTTGGCAGCCTTCGGCGATGGTATCGCGGCACACCAGCTCAAAGCAGAATTCCATAGCGCTGCTTTCCACGCAGGAAAACGCGCCTACTTCGAGCCAGACGCCGGTAATGCGCTGTGCGCCGTGGAGTTGCGCCTGTTGCTCGATGATTTCCAGTGCCCGCTGACAAAGCGTGATTTCGTGCATAGCGCCTCCGATTTGTTGCTGCACCTTTAGTGCGCCCATATATGCAAAGAGGGTGCCAGCCGGGTGGCGACAGCGGATTTTGCTAAAGAGTGATTTTAACGATCTGAATCTGAGGCGCTTTTTGATGCCGGTCAAAAGGGATGGCAAGGCGCAAACCAATGTTCAGATATGACGAGGCGATCACGCTATCGTCAAAAGTGACGAAGTTCGTCAGCAAGTTTCAAAACGACGTTAAAAAATTCCCCGCGAAAATTTTCCCTCGACACTTCTGCCGAACTGACGGGCAGAGGCGTGTCTTCGTCACCGTCATTTCACTATTTAGTTCATCGGAACCCATCTCAACTTACTGTTTATAAAGTTAAAAATAAAAACAGTTCAAACTGGCACGCCTTGTGCTCTATGAGGCCGAAGAATTTTTTCCAGCCTCAGAGGAATCTATCAACATGAACCGCTTTGTTATTGCGGATCCCCAGTGGTGTATAGGATGTAACACCTGCCTGGCGGCCTGCTCGCAGGCGCACAAGGAGCAGGGGCTGCAACAACATCCCCGGCTGACTATGGTGCGTACCGGCGAGCTGACCTCCCCGGTGTTATGTCGTCACTGCGAAGATGCGCCCTGCGAGCGCGTGTGTCCGGTGAATGCCATCAGCTTCACCAACGACAGCGTGCTGCTTAATGAAAGCCTGTGTATTGGTTGCAAGCTGTGCGGACTGGCCTGTCCGTTTGGCGCTATCACCCCTGCGGGCAGTAAGCCGCTGAATGTCCCTTCTCAGTATCAGTATTACGTCCCCGCTTCTCTATTAAGCGATGTTCCGGATAGCCCGGCGTCGATGGATCCCTACCTGAGCTGGAATGCCGGAGTACGCGCGATAGCTGTGAAGTGCGACCTGTGCGCATTCCGCGATGAAGGCCCGGCCTGCGTGAGCGCCTGCCCGACCAATGCCCTGCATCTGGTGACCGATGAGGCGCTGGAGGCTCAGACGCGCGAACGCCGACTGATGGCCGCCAACAGCCTGTCGGAAGCGCTGTTCTCCACCCAACCCGAGCAGGAGTGAGAAATAAATGGATTCTCTGCAATTGTTGATGTGGTCGGTGATTCTTTACGCGGCGGGTGGCGTGCTGTCGCTACTGCTGGCGCGTCAGGAGCGCATGGCCATCGCCGCTTCCGGCATTTTCGCCATGGGCGGCGGTATTCTCGGGGTGTGCAGCGCGTTGCCGGTCATTATGGATGGCGTGGTACGCACCTGGCAGGCCGCCGGACCATTTCCGTTTGCCGCGTTTAGCGTTCGCATGGATGGTCTGGCCGCATTTATGGTGCTGGTGATTTCACTGCTGGTCACGCTTTGCGCGCTCTACTCATTTTCTTACCTGCGTGAATATCTGGGTAAAGGCGTGGGGGCGATGGGGTTCTTTATGAACCTGTTTATCGCTTCAATGGTTGGTCTGGTGGTCATGGACAACGGCTTCTGGTTCATCGTGCTGTTCGAGATGATGTCGCTGGCGTCGTGGTTCCTGGTTATCGCCGAACAGGATAAAGAATCGGTTTCGGCAGGCCTGCTGTACTTCTTCATCGCCCACGCCGGTTCAGTGCTGATTATGGTGGCCTTCTTCCTGATGTGGCGCGAAAGCGGCAGCCTGGAGTTTGCAAGCTTCCGGTCGCTGCGTTTCAGCCCGGCTATCGCTTCCTCGGCTTTCCTGCTGGCTTTCTTTGGTTTTGGGGCCAAGGCCGGGATGCTGCCGCTACACAGCTGGCTGCCGCGCGCGCACCCGGCGGCACCGTCGCATGCTTCGGCGCTGATGTCTGGCGTGATGGTCAAAATCGGTATCTTCGGGATTATTAAAGTGGGTATCGACCTGCTGGGCGCAACCTCTATGTGGTGGGGCGTCGTGGTGCTGGCTTTCGGCGCAGTCTCTTCGGTGCTGGGGGTGCTGTATGCCCTGGCCGAGCACGATATCAAGCGTCTGCTGGCCTGGCATACCGTGGAAAACATCGGGATTATCCTGATGGGCGTTGGCGTTGGGATGATTGGCATCGCCACTTCTCATCCGCTGCTGGCGGCTATCGGGCTGCTGGGTGCGCTATTCCACCTGCTCAACCACGCCGTGTTCAAAGGTCTGCTGTTCCTGGGGGCCGGTGCGGTTATCTATCGGGTTCATACCCGCGATATGGAAAAAATGGGCGGACTGGCGAAGCTGATGCCGTGGACCGCTGGCGCGTTTCTGATTGGCTGTATGGCTATTTCGGCGCTGCCGCCGCTCAATGGCTTTATCAGTGAGTGGTACACCTATCAGTCGCTGTTTTCGATGACTCAGATTGACTCCTTCACCCTGCGCCTGGCAGGCCCTATCGCAATCGTCATGCTGGCGATTACCGGGGCGCTGGCGGCGATGTGCTTCGTCAAAGTGTATGGCATCAGCTTCTGCGGCGGGGCGCGCAGCGAGCAGGCTGAACACGCTCGTGAAGTGCCGTGGCCGATGGTGGTGGCAATGTGCCTGCTGGCGCTGCTGTGCGTAGCGCTGGGCGTGGGTTCCAGTGTTGTGGTGCCACATCTATTGCAGGTGGTGCACTCGCTGACTAACGCCGAGTCGGTACAGGCCGCCCACGGGGCGCTGCTGATGCCGGGTCACAGCAGCCAGGCAATGCTGACACCTTCCGTTATCTTCCTGCTGCTGCTGGTTCTTCCAGTGTTGCCGGGCGTGTTCTGGCTGATGAATCGTAAAAGCCAGGGGCCATTCCGCCGCAAAGGGGAGCCATGGGCCTGCGGTTACGGTTGGGAAGCTGAGATGGCGGCATCCGCCGGAAGCTTCACCCAGCCACTGCGCGTGATGTTCTCTACGTTATACCGCATGCGTAAGCAGCTTGATCCGAGCGCTTCGATGGCGCGCAGTCTCGAGTCGGTTACCGGCGCGGCGGCACGCGTTGAGCCGTTCTGGGATGAGCAGATTATCTATCCGCTGGTGCGCGGTGTGCGCCGGGTAGGTAGCTGGGTGCAGCGTCTGCAAAGCGGGGACTTCCGGCTCTATTGCCTGTATGTCGTCGCGGCGCTGGTCATCTTGCTGCTGATAGTTGCGGTCTGAGGAGGGAATGATGATGTTACAACCAACTCCCAGCCTGACCATGGGTCTGTTTGCGCTATGCCAGGCCGCCGTCTTGCTGGGCTTAACGCCGCTGTTTACCGGGATCTCGCGCCAAATCCGCGCCCGGATGCACTCCCGTCGCGGGCCGGGTATCTGGCAGGACTATCGCGATATCGCCAAGCTGCTGAAACGCCAGGAAGTCGGCCCGGCTCAGTCCGGCTTTATCTTCCGGTTAATGCCGTGGGTACTACTGAGCAGCATGTTAGTGGTCGCGATGGCGCTGCCGCTGATGACCCGCACTTCACCATTTGGCGGCGCGGGCGATTTAATTACCCTGCTGTATCTGTTCGCGCTGTTTCGCTTTTTCTTCGCGCTTTCCGGCCTGGATACCGGCAGCCCGTTTGCCGGGCTGGGGGCCAGCCGTGAGCTGACGCTGGGTATCCTGGTAGAACCCATGCTGATTCTGGGCCTGCTGGTGGTGGCGCTGATGGCTGGTTCTACCAACCTGGGAACTATCAGCGCAACCCTGTCGCAGGGCTGGACGGCACCGGTTGCCACGCTGATGGCGCTAATTGCCTGCGGCTTCGCCAGCTTTATTGAGATGGGCAAAATCCCATTCGATGTGGCAGAGGCGGAGCAGGAACTTCAGGAAGGGCCGCTCACCGAGTACTCCGGTGCCGGTCTGGGTCTGGTGAAGTGGGGCATTGGTCTGAAGCAGGTGGTCGTTGCCGGGCTGTTTATCGCCGTGTTCTGCCCATTCGGCGCGGCGGCGACGCTCTCTGTAGGTGCGCTGCTGCTGGCACTGGTCTGGCTGATTATCAAACTGTTGGTGGTGTTCGTGCTGGCTTCTCTGGTAGAGAACGGCCTGGCGCGCGGTCGCTTCCTGCTCACCCATCACGTGACCTGGGTAGGTTTCAGCATTGCGGTGCTGGCTTACGTCTTCTGGTTAACCGGTCTGTAAGGAGCTGCGACCTGTATGGAAAATATTGCTCTGATGACCCTGCTGGTGCCGTTTATCGGCGCACTGGTGGTGGCCTGTGCACCACAGCGGTCTGCCAAATGGCTGTGTAGCCTGGTGGCGCTTATCGCCACGCTGGGCACCGTGTTGCTTGGCTACGCTTTCCTCGCGGGCGGCAAAGTGGCGACTACCGTCACGCTGCTGTCCGCCGGGAATACGGCATTGTTTGGTTTCACGTTCGATAAAGTCAGTACGCTTATTGTCTTCGCCGTCGTCTTCCTCGGGCTGCTGGTGAGCATTTATTCAATGGGCTATCTGACCAACGCTAACCGTGAACATCCCCATGAAGGCGGTAATCGCTACTACGCGTTTTTACTGGTGTTTATCGGTGCGATGGTCGGTTTGGTACTGTCATCGACCATTCTGGGACAACTGCTGTTTTTTGAAATTACCGGCGGTTGCTCCTGGGCGCTGATTGGTTACTACCAGTCTGAGAAATCCCAGCGTTCGGCGATGAAGGCTCTGCTGATTACCCACGTTGGCTCGCTGGGGCTGTTTCTGGCGGCGGCAACGCTGTTTGTGAATACCGGTACCTTTGCTCTTAGCGCGCTGAGTCAGCTTAGCGGTTCTGCCAGCTACATTGTCTACGGCGGTATTTTATTTGCCGCATGGGGCAAGTCGGCTCAGCTGCCGCTTCAGGCCTGGCTGCCGGATGCGATGGAAGCGCCAACCCCTGTCAGTGCCTATTTGCACGCGGCTTCGATGGTTAAGGTGGGGGTTTATATCTTTGCCCGCGCGATCCTGGAAGGTGGCAACGTGCCGCATGTGATTGGTTGGGTCGGGATAACCATGGCGACCATCACGCTGATTTACGGCTTTCTAATGTATCTGCCGCAGAAGGATATGAAGCGCCTGCTGGCCTGGTCAACCATAACCCAGCTCTCTTATATCTTCCTGGCACTCTCCCTGTCGATTTTTGGTTCGCGTGAAGCCTTCGATGGCGGCGTGGCTTACATCTTCAACCATGCCTTTGCCAAGAGCCTGTTCTTCCTGGTGGCGGGCTCCCTGAGCTACAGCTGCGGTACCCGCATGCTGCCGAAAATCAGCGGCCTGCTGCAAAAGATGCCGCTGCTGGGCGTGGGGTTCTGTGTGGCCGCGCTGGCAATTACCGGCGTGCCACCGTTTAACGGCTTTTTCAGCAAATTCCCTATCTTCGCGGCAGGTTTTTCCCTGTCGTCGCAGTTCTGGGTGCTGATACCGGTTATGGCGCTGGTGTTGATTGAGTCGGTAGCGAGTTTCGGCTGGTTTACTTACTGGTTTGGCCGCGTAGTGCCAGGCCAGCCGAGTGAAGCGGTTGCCGAGGCTGCGCCGCTGCCGTTTTCGATGCGTCTGGTGCTGATTGTTCTGGTGGTGATGTCGCTGTGCTCCAGCGTGATTGCCGCAGGCTGGCTGAGTTGAGGGAATAAGTGATGACCGGAACTTTAATCGTTAACAATCTGGCGGGGCTAATGATGTTCACCTCGCTTCTGGTAATCGGCGCCCGCCGTTACAGCGCCTCCTGCTGGCTGTATGCGGTGCAGTCGCTGTTGCTGGTGTCTATTTTCTTCACCCTCTCTTATCTGCTGGATGCGGAACAACTGCGGATGTGGGCGCTGAGCGCCTTCATTACCAAAGTGGTGCTGGTGCCGGTAATTATGGGTTATGCGTTTCGCAAGATGGCGACGCCTGCCGCGGGCCATAGCCTGATTGGTCCTGCGATGCTGGTGTTTTGCGCGGCGGTTATCGTGCTGCTATGCGCCTGGGTGGTTCGTCCGGTAGCTCTGCCGATGCTGGCCGGGCTGAAACCGGCTCTGGCCGTGGCCCTGGGCCACTTTTTGCTGGGGCTGCTGTGTATTGTCAGCCAGCGCAACATTCTCAAGCAGGTATTTGGTTACTGCCTGATGGAGAACGGCTCGCACCTGGTGCTGGCGCTGCTGGCCTGGCGTGCGCCGGAGCTGGTGGAGATTGGTATCGCCACTGACGCCATCTTTGCGGTGATTGTCATGGTCATTCTGGCCCGCAAAATCTGGAGCACCATCGGTACCCTGGATGTGGATCAACTGACGGCGCTCAAGGGGTAAGTCAATGAGTCACAATGAGATGTTTACCTTATTACTTCTGATACCGCTGGCGGTATCGCTGCTGGCCTTCGCCAGCCGCTGCGCCGGAGGGGCGGCGCGCGGTCTGGTGACCGCTCTGCATACCGTGGGGATCTTTGCGCTGCTGGTAGTCGCCGGTTTAGCTGTCACTAAAACGATGGCCGAGGGCGAACTGTTCGCTGGCCATAACTGGCTGCATCTGGATTACCTTGGGGCGCTGTTTCTGGCGGTGCTAGGCATTGTCGGGTTTATTACCGGGTTGTACTCCATTGGCTATATGGGCCATGAGGTGCGCCACGGTGAAGTCAGTGTCGGCACGCTCTGTAACTACTACGGTTTTTTCCACCTGTTTATCTTCACCATGCTGCTGGTGGTAACCAGTAACAACCTGATAGTGATGTGGGCGGCTATCGAAGCGACCACTCTCAGCTCAGCGTTTTTGGTGGGCATTTACGGCCAGCGTTCTTCGCTGGAAGCGGCCTGGAAATATATCGTTATCTGTACCGTGGGCGTCGCTTTTGGCCTGTTCGGCACCATTCTGGTGTATGCCAACGCCGCCAGCTTTATGCCTGATCCGGACCACGCTATTTTCTGGACTGAGGTGCTCAAACACGCCGGCCAGCTTGATAGCACCTTGATGCACCTGGCTTTTGTTTTCATCCTGATTGGCTTTGGGACGAAAACCGGTCTGTTCCCGATGCACGCCTGGCTGCCGGACGCACATAGTGAAGCGCCAAGCCCGACCAGTGCGCTGCTGTCTGCGGCACTGCTCAACTGCGCGCTGCTGGTGATAGTGCGGTTCTACATGATAATCAGTCACGCCATTGGCAGTGAATTTTTGAATACGCTGCTGATTGTGTTCGGTTTGCTGTCAGTGGCGGTGGCTGCCTTCTTTATCCTGGTTCAACAGGACATTAAACGTCTGCTGGCCTATTCCAGCGTTGAGAATATGGGCCTTATCGCCGTGGCGCTCGGTATTGGCGGGCCGTTGGGTGTACTGGCCGCATTACTGCACACCATCAACCATAGCCTTGCTAAAGCTCTGCTGTTTTGCGGCTCCGGCAACGTGCTGCTCAAGTACGGTACCCGCAATCTGTCGGTGGTGAAAGGCATGCTGAAAGTTATGCCATTCAGCGCGGTATTGCTGGCCGGGGGTGCTCTGGCGCTGGGTGGGATGCCGCCGTTCAACGTGTTTCTGAGCGAGTTTATGACCGTGACCGCGGGTCTGGCGAAAGGCCACATTGTGCTGACTATCGTCCTGCTGCTGTTACTGACCGTTGTGCTTGGCGGGCTGGTGCGCATGGTCGCTAAAGTGCTGTTTGCCGCACCACCGGAAGAGGTAACGCGCGGTGAACTGGGGTGGCTGACCACACTGCCTATGGCGCTACTGCTGATCGCCATGCTGGTGATGGGTACCCATATTCCGCGCCCGGTAGTTCAACTGCTTGAAGGGGCAGCCGGTCAGGTGCTTTCTATCGATTCTTCCAAACCGGCTGCGTATCCGTGGCCGTGGGCCGTTGATACAGCGGCCACCTCCCACCTTGTTCTGGAGAAGTAAAGTGAGTTATTTGAGTAGCGTTAACAACAACGAACAGCGTGGCGGGGCATATCTGGCCGCTGTCCGTCAGCAGTTTCCAGGCGGTATTCTGGACGAAGAGCGCCAGACTGCGGATCAGGTGACGATCACCATCAAAACCAACCTGCTGCCGGATATCGTTGAGTATCTTTATTATCAGCACGGCGGCTGGCTGCCGGTGCTGTTCGGCAACGATGAGCGCACGCTTAATGGTCATTACGCGGTCTATTACGCGCTGTCGATGGAAGAGGGCGAGAAGTGCTGGGTGGTGGTAAAAGCGCTGGTCGATGCCAACTCGCTGGAGTTCCCATCTGTTACGCCCAGAGTGCCTGCCGCCGTTTGGGGCGAGCGTGAAATTCGCGATATGTACGGGTTGAAGCCGGTAGGACTGCCGGATGAGCGCCGCCTGGTGCTGCCAGATGACTGGCCGGATGAAATGTACCCGCTGCGCAAAGATATGATGGATTATCGCCAGCGTCCGGCACCAACCACCGATACTGAGACCTATCAGTTTATTAATGAGAAGGACAAAGAGGCGCGTATCGTGCCGATTGGTCCTCTGCACATTACCTCTGATGAACCGGGTCATTTCCGTCTGTTTGTGGACGGTGAGCGGATTGTTGATGCCGATTACCGCCTGTTCTATGTCCATCGTGGCATGGAAAAATTGGCGGAAACCCGAATGGGTTACAACGAAGTGACCTTCCTTTCGGATCGTGTATGCGGTATTTGCGGTTTTGCCCACAGCGTGGCTTACGCCACCTCGGTAGAGAATGCCCTGGGTATTGAGGTACCGCAGCGTGCGCACACTATCCGTTCGGTACTGCTGGAGGTTGAGCGTCTGCACAGCCATCTGCTGAACCTCGGCCTGTCATGCCACTTTGTTGGTTTTGACGCGGGCTTTATGCAGTTCTTCCGGGTGCGTGAAAAGTCGATGATGATGGCTGAGTTGTTGACCGGCTCGCGCAAAACTTACGGTCTGAACCTGATTGGCGGGGTGCGCCGCGATATTCTCAAAGAGCAGCGGGTGAAAACTATCCAGCTGGTGCGTGAGATGCGCGCCGAAGTTTCCGAGCTGGTGGAAATTTTGCTGTCGACGCCGAATATGGAACAGCGCACCCAGGGCGTGGGCATTCTCGACCGTAAAGTCGCCCGCGATTTTAGCCCGGTAGGGCCGTTGATTCGCGGTAGCGGCTTTGCCCGTGATATGCGTTTCGATCACCCCTATTCCGATTACGGCAATCTGCCGAAAACCCTGTTTACTTTCGACGGCGGTGACGTGTTCTCCCGCGTAATGGTGCGAGTGAAAGAGACCTTTGATTCACTGGCCATGATCGAGTTCGCGCTGGATAACCTGCCGGGTACGGCGCTGCTCACCGAAGGCTTCACTTACAAGCCGAATAAATTTGCGCTGGGTTACGTTGAAGCACCGCGCGGCGAAGACGTGCACTGGAGCATGCTGGGCGATAACCAAAAACTGTTCCGCTGGCGTTGCCGCGCCGCCACCTATGCCAACTGGCCGGTGCTGCGCTATATGCTGCGTGGAAATACGGTATCGGATGCGCCGCTGATTATCGGCAGCCTCGATCCTTGTTACTCCTGTACCGACCGCGTAACGCTGGTGGACGTGAAAAAACGTAAGTCCACTACCGTACCGTACAAAGAGATCGAGCGTTACGGCATTGAACGTCGTAATTCGCCGCTGAAATAAGGAGTCATCGATGTTTAAGTTATTCAAAACGATACTCAAAGTCGGCGATACCACGGTCAAGTATCCGTTTAAGCCGCTTGAAGTCTGCCCCGGATTCCGGGGTAAACCGGAGCTGAATCCGGAACAGTGCATTGCCTGTGGTGCGTGCACGATGGCCTGCCCGGCTAACGCGCTGACTATGGAAACTAAACCGGAAGAAAATGCCCGTATCTGGCAACTGTTTCTTGGCCGCTGTATCTACTGCGGTCGCTGTGAAGAGGTATGCCCGACTCGCGCCATCCATCTGAGTGAAGATTTTGAGCTGGCGGTGACCCGCAAAGAAGATCTCTACGTGCGCGCAACTTTCCGGTTGCAGCACTGCCGCAGCTGTCAGCGGCCTTTTGCCCCGGAGAAATCGGTGTCTCTGGCTATGGATTTGCTGGAGCAGTCCGGCACCAGCCTGGCGGCGGTAAACACGCTGCGCGAACAGTTTTCGACCTGTCCGGCCTGTAAACGTAAGGCGGCGCTAAGCAACCACGGGCGTTCTAATATTCACTACAACCTGGGAGCGGACGGCCATGAATCTACCGGAACCGACCTTTAATCATCACGTCAGCCAGCCGATTAAGCTGGATGAGCAGGCGGCGACGCTGAAGAAAACTCTGTTGCAGGATATTAAGCGTTCTGCCTACGTGTACCGGGTGGACTGCGGCGGATGCAACGGTTGCGAAATTGAGATTTTCGCAGCAATTACGCCACTTTTCGATGCTGAACGCTTCGGTATTAAAGTAGTCGCTTCACCGCGTCATGCCGATATATTGCTGTTTACCGGCGCGGTGACGCGTTCGATGCGCGTTCCGGCGCTGCGTGCTTATGAATCGGCCCCTGATCCGAAAATCTGCATCTCTTACGGGGCCTGCGGCGTGGGCGGCGGTATTTTCCACGACCTGTATAGCGTCTGGGGCGGCAGCGAATCTATCGTCCCGATTGATGTCTGGATCCCTGGCTGCCCGCCAACGCCTGCCGCCACTATTCACGGTTTTGCCGTTGCGCTGGGTTTACTGGATCAGAAGCTGAAAGGTGTGGATTATCAACAGCCCGCCGAATCTAAGGCTGAGGTTCTGCTGCCTGCCGTGCCGCTGGCACTGCGCGTGGCGGTAGAGCGCAACGCCCGGCGTCTGGCCGGATACCGCCAGGGCCGTGAAATTACCGACCATATGTTCGGCCTGTTGCAGGGCGGCGATAATTTGTTGCAGGGGTTGATGCGGGTAGAAAAATGGCTGGAAGATGCCGAAGACCCGCGTCTGAATGAAGTGGTGCGTCAGCTGCTACAGCAGGTGGCGGGAGACAGCCGCTATGTCTGAAGCCCAAAAAGTCGTGTTCTGGTCGCTGCGCCAGAAATTTCTCGACAGTAAAGACACCATTCCGGAAGAGAGTCGTCAGGTAATGTACTACTCGCTGGCGATTGGTCATCACGTTGGCGTGATCGACTGTTTTAACGTCGAGATGGAATGCTCGCTGGAACAGTATCAGGCCTGGCTGGAGTTGTTGCCTCAGGGGGAAGCCAGGCGCAAAATGCAGGGGTTGATTACCTTTGGTGAAATAACCATTGATTCGACCCACACGTCGCTACTGGCTACAGCCATGGCGCCGCTGCGTGATACGGCTCCGGCACCCTGGTGCGACTGGAGCCGTCAGCTGGTGGAACTGCTCGGAGAGATTGCGCGTGAGCCCGCATTCTATCTGATGGTGAAACGCCAGCCTGCGTAATAAAGCGCCTCTGAAGAGGCGCTGACCGGTATAACGCGCAAGGAGGCGCGATATCGCCAGCGCTAATATTCAGCATCTGTGTTGCTCATTAACGTCATGAAACCTGACAGCGTCTTTAATCTGTTGTCAGCCCTCAACACAAATATGCATGTCAGTCGATAATAACGTTTCTCTCCCGAGAAGAGATCCTGGCCAGTCAGTTATTATTTATTCAGTAGTGAAAAAATTAAAATTCGCAGGTGTTTTAATTAATTATTAATAATGGTGAAATTGAAATTCCACACCTGATTAATTGTATTTATTGGTTTTTTTGTGGTTATTAATAAAGCTAGTCATTGTTTTCAAAATATATATTAATGGATTAATATTTTTATTATGAATAACTAGTTTTGACCACTGCTAAAAAAATAATTGAAATTATCTGAAGTTGTTTTATGATTTGTTTTTTTCATGCAGGTGAATGGATGATATATGGCTTTACAAGGAAAGTTCCTGGTTAATGATGCCAGCTTTAGTCCGTTAATTATCTACGGTGTTGGTACTTTTTTGGCTTATTCTGGTAACGATAGGTATCGTAATCGCGCTGGATGTATCGGCATACCTAATAACGGCCCGATCCCCGGAGGTCGTTATTATATAGTTAAGAGGGCTACTGGCGGCTGGAAAGGCATTGTTCGCACCGATATCCACGATTTTATTCCTGGTTTACGCCTACACCGGTGATTAAATATGAGTGGTTTGCGTTATATCGTGATGACGGAAAGATTGACGATTTTACATGGGTAAACAGTGTGCAAAGAGGTAATTTTCGTTTGCATCCGCTAGGCCCATTGGGAATATCGCTCGGATGTATTACGTTGCAACATAGATCTGATTTCCTTGCAATACGTCAGGCCTTGCTTTCAACGCAGCAGCTAAAATTAGCCAACGGTCTGATATCTTTTGGAACAATTGAGGTGATTCTAAGTGGCAGTTCGACGTGTCCCGACGGGGTTTAGAATAATTCTTGGTGTGGCACTCTTTTTGCTGTCATTCCTTATGATGCGTCCATCTTCTCCCGCCACTCAGAGCCAAATCGATTTCTGGAAAAAAGCCGCAGGATTATTCGGCGAACATGATATAGAAGGCTTTGTTGGCATCGCATTACTTGTGGGGTGTACCATTGTGACTATGGTTGGCTATCGGATTATCGTGTGGCTGATAGAGAAAAAGCTGAACAAATGTGATTGAGAGCCGGGCTATGCCCGACTACCCAGTCAGGAGCGATCTTCCCAGCTGTCTGAAAATAGAATATTTCCATCACAGTATTTCCAGGTGATCTTCTCATACATGAAGGATACCGACTCCATGTGGTTGATTGCCGACATCCCGGCCATTTTAGCATTTGGCATACCGGGGTTAACGGATACTACCTTCACTCCCTCCAGCAGCATATTGAAGTACTCTTCCTCCTGGCCGGCATAGTTTATTCTATACCATTTGAACTCTGCAGATTTGAGTGTCTGGCCCTTTGATACGGCTTTATAAAGATATGGGCTGGATGAATCGAACTCTTTTTCAAAAGAAATAGGGGTGTGTGTGCGCTTGCCGGTAATTTTACCCGTAGCGGCGTCAACCGGGAGATTTACGCCGTGAGAGAATCCGAGTATTTCAATACTGCCTTCACGAGCCAGCACGTCCACGTTGCCGCGAATATTGGCACCACCGTCATCCTTGAGCCAAAGATAAGCGGGAATGGGCATGTTATCTGCTCCTTATTTTTCTGATTAGTTTTATGGTTAAAATATAACTTACGGTTGTTATTGAAAAAATAGTAATGACTGAGACATAAAAATAAAAATCATCGAAGTTCTCGCATCCGATATCCCCGGGGCCGTAAATAATGAGCGCCAGACGGGTTGCTAAATCATGGTCAAGCCATATTTCCGGTGGGCCAATTGTTCGGCCAACTACCAAAGATAAAAGAATATAGAGGGTAATTTTTGCCACCCTACGGGCAATTATTTGAGCCATTAGCAATCACCTCAATCCAGCCGCGTGCCATAAGGGAGCGCATACAGGGAACCTGTATCGGCTCTGCTCTAAGTAGTGCGTTTCTGATAAGTGCATAATCTGAATTGTGGGCGATAGTGATGCAACCTTCTGAAACCGTCCCTGGATGTAGCCGGAATAGCCCCCGATAAACGCCGTTTATCCAGGTACCATCATCAATACCCCAGTCATCGCGGTAGAGTGCGAACCACTCATCACGACTAAATTCAGCTCCATAATAAAATTTATTCACGAGATCCTGGGATTTGGCTTTCATCTTTGAAACTAAGCCACCGGAGCCACGATCAACTATCCAGTATTTTCCCGGTGGAATAGGGCCATTATGTGGTACTGCTCTGCAACCCCCGCGATTACGGTATATGTCATTGCCAGAGAAAGCCATAAACACGCCAACACCGTATAAATTAAGCGGCGCATAGTCAGCATCATTGAGAATTAAGGTCCCGTGTAAGGCCATACTTATATCCTTATAGTAAATTGTTATTTATCTTATAATCATTTAATTAAGCCTTCCAGAAGGAACATTAAAATCAGAATTTTTTAATGATAATATATATGAGGTGAGTATAATTATAGGGGTGATGAATTTTTTCTGGTGATAATAAATAAAGATATAGTTTTATACCATTTAGTTTGTATTGTAATGGTATTTATAATAATTAAAATTTAATATGCTTTAGGCAATAATAAATTATAATTATTAATCTAATATTAGCTGCTGGGTATTTCTATACTCTCTTAGAAAATAAAAAGGCAGAATAATCATCAATGATATTCTGCCTTTATTATCCTGAACAATATCTGAGATAAAATATAAATTTCAGATATCTAGGTGAGCATATCCCGCGGATTAATCCCCAGGCGCTGCATACGCGACAGCAACGTAGTGCGCTTTAGCCCCAGTTTGTTGGCCGCTCCGCGCGGGCCGGCGACAATGCCGTTAGCTTCCCGCAGCGCTTCCAGAATGCGCTGGCGCTCGTTATCGTCATTTTCCGGCGGTGCCGGGCGCAGGAAGTCGCCAGGTATCTCGGCGCGTACGTTGTGCTGCGTGGGGCTGGCACAGGCGGCCGGCAGGTCACTCAACTGTAAATTAAGCACATCACCACGGGTCAAAATCACCGCACGTTCGATAACGTTTTGCAGTTCACGCACGTTGCCGGGCCATGGATAACGGCACAGCTGGCGCATGGCGTTGGCTGGAATGGTATCGATATTGCGGTTCATCCGGCTGGCCATCTTGCGGGTAAAGTATTGTGCCAGCAGCGGGATATCTTCGGGGCGTTCCCGCAGCGGCGGGATGACGATAGGGAATACGTTCAGACGATAGAACAGATCGCTGCGGAATTCGCGATCCTGCACCATTTGGTGAAGATCGCGGTTAGTTGCGGCGATCACTCGCACATCCACCGGGATCACCCGATTACCGCCCAGGCGCTCGATTTCCCGCTCCTGCAATACCCTCAGCAGCTTAGGCTGTAGCTCGAGCGGCATATCGCCAATTTCATCCAGGAACAGCGTGCCGCCCTGGGCCATTTCGAAGCGCCCGGTATGGGTGGTGGTGGCACCGGTAAAGGCCCCTTTTTCATGGCCGAACAGGTCGCTTTCAAGCAGGCTGGCGGGAACGGCGGCGCAGTTCATCTTAATCATTGTCTGTTTAGACCGGCTGCTAAGGTTATGCAGCGCGCGCGCCATCAGCTCTTTGCCGGTTCCGGTTTCACCCAGCAGCAATACGGTGCTGTCGCTATTGGCGACCATCTCCAGCTGCATCAACACCTGCTTCATGGCATCGCTCTGGTAGATGATGTCGCTAAAGCTTTCGGTGTTATGGATTTGGGCGTTCAGCCAAATATTTTCCTGCTTCAGGTTCTCTTTTAGATGGTTAATTTCCTGCCACGCGTTGGCATTTGTAATCGCAATGCCGATACGGGAGGCTATCTGGCCCAGTAAGCGGCAATCATGAGTATTAAAAGCCATATGGTCACTGTGGGCCAGAATCAGCACCCCCGGCGCTTTTTCGCCAAAGGCCAGCGGCAGCAGCAGAGCTACCCGCATGCCGCTATCGGCCAGCGATTTGAGCAGCGGGTCGCGGTGAGTAGTCGCGGTATCGTCGGTTAACGCCAGGCGTAACGGTTCCATGCTACTCAATACCTGGCTGACATAGCTGCCTTCCATCTGGCGGGTATGGCGTTTATGGCAAGGCTCGTCCGCATCGTCGTAGCGGCTGGCCCAGGAGGCGTAGTGCAGTGGGTTATTGGCTTCGCGCAGGGCAAGGCTAATGGCCGGAATGGCGAAGAAGCGGTGAATCTCGCGGGAAATCTTACTGACCAGGTCGTCCATATCCAGATGAGAGAGCACCGAGTTGGTGATATCTACCAGGATGCGGTGATCGTCGCGCTCATGGCTTAAGGCGCGGCACTGCTCCACCAGATTATGACGGGTTTGCAGCCCGGCCAGTGCCGGGGCGGCCAGGCGCGCCATCCAGCCATACAGCTGGCGGTCGCTATCGGTAAAGCTGCCGCCATCGGTGCGTATAAAACTGAGCGGGCAGGTGCGGTCGGCAAGGGGAATATTAAATTCCAGGCTGGCGCTGCAGTTACCGCGCCAGCGGTGTGCGGTTTTTTCTACCCGTCCGTCAGAGAAGCAGCGATACCACAGGTTTTCTTCTAGCTGTAGTTCCAGGAACTGTGCCTGGCTAAAGCCTGCCGGTAGCGGAAAAAAGGCGCGCAGCAGATCGCCATTATCACTGTGGGAGGTAAATCGAGAGACTAAACCGGTAACGATGCGTTCCCAGCTGGAATTCGAAACCTGAACTGTTGTTATTTCGGATGCTACACCCATGACGCGTTACCGGTTACCCAGACTTAAAGGCACATTTTAAGCATTTTTGGCAATTGGCCCACCAATAACAGGGCATTTATTGACTCTAAAGGGGTATTTTTAGATTCAGGAGCGGCATGCTGCTGGCCCTTTTATTGACCGTGATTAATACAACCCACCGGGTGGCACCGCACAATGAGGCACTTTCAGATAGTGCCAGGAAACCAGACCGTGACAGACGTTTTACTATGTGTCGGCAACAGCATGATGGGCGATGACGGGGCCGGGCCGCTGCTGGCTTCCATGTGCCAGCAAAATCCGCAAGGCCAGTGGGTTGTTATTGATGGCGGTAGCGCTCCCGAAAATGATATTGCCGCTATTCGTGCACTCAACCCCCAGCGGCTGCTTATTGTCGATGCCACCGATATGGGGCTGAGGCCGGGCGAGATCCGCATTGTCGATCCTGACGATATCGCCGAAATGTTTTTGATGACCACCCACAATATGCCGCTCAATTATCTTATTGATCAGCTTAAAGAAGATATCGATGAAGTGATATTCCTCGGCATTCAGCCGGATATTGTAGGTTTTTATTATCCGATGACCGAACCGGTAAAACAGGCGGTTGAAGTGGTCTACCAGCGGCTATCCGGCTGGCAGGAGTGGGGTGGATTTTCCCTGCTGGTTGCCGAAGATCTGGACTAAAGACGCATGTGACGACGTCAAAAGTGTCGAGAAGCGCTGTCGTCAGATAATAAATCAATATAAATAATTGATAATTATAAAAATTATATTCTGGCATGGTTCGTGAATAGTATTAAGCCAGACCTGAGTATCCCATTTGAATACTGGAGAATAAGATGAACCGCTTCATTCTTGCCGACTCTGGCAAGTGCATCGGTTGCCGTACCTGCGAAGTCGCCTGCGTCGTTTCTCACCAGGAGCAGCAGGACTGTTCGGCGCTGACCCCGGGTACGTTTCTGCCGCGTCTGCACATGATTAAAAATGGGCAGATTTCAACGGTAACGATGTGCCGTCAGTGTGAAGATGCTCCGTGCGCCAATGTATGCCCGAACGGTGCTATCACTCGTGAACACGGTTTTGTCCATGTGCATCAGGAACGCTGCATAGGCTGTAAAACCTGTGTGGTTGCCTGCCCATACGGTGCGATGGAAGTGGTGATGCGACCGGTTGTTCGCGATAGCGGCAATGGGTTGCAGGTTACCAGCCAGAAGGCGGAAGCCCATAAGTGCGATCTCTGCTTCCACCGCGAGCAAGGACCTGCCTGTGTCGAGGTATGTCCAACAAACGCTATCATTTTGATAGACCGCGATAAGCTGGAACAGCTAAGTGCTGATAAACGCCGTCGCGCGGCGCTGGATACTTCGTCCGCGCTATTTGGCTAAACGCTGCGGCGGCTTTGGCCGGCAGATAGCGCCGGTACGCCGTTAATCGTAGATATCGGGAGTTACGATGGCTATTAACGGCGTGCAGTTACGTATTCAGGGCAAGGTTCAAGGGGTTGGTTTCCGGCCCTTTGTCTGGCAACTGGCGAAACGTCTGAAGCTGCGGGGCCATGTTAGTAATGACGGGGCCGGTGTTCTGATCCATCTGGCCGCCGCCAGCCCTGAATTGATAGCGGCGCTGCGGGAAGAATGCCCGCCGCTGGCTCGTATTGATGCGATTATTGAAAGCGTCCTGGCCTGGGACCAGGTTCCAGACGATTTCTCGATAATCGCCAGTAGCAAGGGCGCTATGAGCACTCAAATAGCCCCGGATGCCGCTACCTGCCCGGAATGCCTGCGCGAGCTTAACTCCCCTGACGACCGGCGCTTTAACTATCCATTCCTTAACTGCACCCACTGTGGCCCGCGTCTTACCATCATTCGGGCTATGCCTTACGACCGTCCGTATACCGCTATGGCGGCTTTTCCTTTGTGTCCAGCTTGTGCCAGTGAATATCAAAATCCGGCGGATCGCCGTTTTCACGCCCAGCCGATAGCCTGCCCGCAGTGCGGCCCTCAGCTCAGCTGGCGCGATGCGAGCGGTGAACTGTCGCAGGGCGCGGCGGTTGCGGCGGCGGTTGCGGCATTGCGGGCGGGTAATGTGGTGGCAATTAAGGGGCTGGGCGGGTTCCATCTGGCCTGCCTGGCCGACAATGACGAGGCGGTTGCCCGCTTGCGCGAACGTAAGTGGCGACCGGCTAAGCCGCTGGCGGTGATGGTGCCTTATCACTGGCACGGGCATTTCCCCGAAGACATTCGCCGTCAGCTTGGCAGCCCGGCGGCACCCATTGTGTTGACCCCTGCTGAGCTGCTGCCGATGCTTAGCCCGGCTATCGCGCCGGGGCTGAATGAGGTGGGCACGATGCTCCCTGCTAACCCTATACAGCATCTCATATTGCAGGCGGTTGACCGGCCGCTGGTAATGACCTCCGGTAATCTCAACGGCCAGCCCCCGGTGCTGGATAATGACGAGGCCCTGCGGGATCTGGCCGGTATCGCCGACGGCTGGCTGCTACATAATCGGGATATTGTTCAGCGTATGGATGATTCGCTGGTGCGGGCCGATGGAGAAATGCTGCGGCGTTCACGTGGCTACGTGCCGGATGCCCTGACACTGCCACCTGGTTTTGAAGGCTTGCCGCCTGTGCTGGCGATGGGGGCTGACCTTAAAAATACTTTTTGTATGCTGCGCGGTAACCAGGCCGTGCTGAGCCAGCACTTTGGCGATCTGACTGACGATGGCGTCGAAAAGCAGTGGCGGCGAATGCAAGAGGTCATGCGTCAGATCTACGACTTTACTCCACTACGGGTGGCTATAGACGCTCATCCGGGTTATCGCAGCAGCCAGATGGGGCGCGAAACGGGGATTGCGCTGGAAACCGTGTTGCACCATCACGCGCATGCGGCGGGCTGTATGGCTGAGCACGGCTGGCCGCGTTCGGGCGGGCCGCTGTTGGCGCTAACGCTGGATGGTATTGGCTGGGGAGAAGACGGTGCGCTGTGGGGGGCCGAGCTATTAAAAGTGACCTATCGTGAATGCGAGCGGCTGGGCGGGCTACCGGCGGTGGCGCTGCCGGGCGGCGATCGCGCTGCGCGCGAACCGTGGCGCAATCTGCTGGCTCAGGCCCAGGCATATATTAGCGACTGGCAGGATTATCTCGAGCTGGCACCGGTGGCGCAACGCGAATGGCAGCCGCTGATGCGGGCCATCCAGCGTGGTATTAATGCGCCTCTGGCTTCGTCGGCCGGAAGGCTGTTCGACGCGGTGGCGGCGGCGCTGAATATTGTAGGTGATGCCCAAAGCTACGAGGGCGAGGCCGCCTGCCGCCTGGAAGCGCTGGCTCAGGGCTGTCAGGCGGTAGAACATCCGGTACGGATGCCGCTTGTGGGGCATTCACTCTCGCTGGCGGATTTCTGGCATAGCTGGCTCAACTGGCAGGCAACGCCAGCGCAGCGCGCCTGGGCATTCCACGATGCGCTGGCCGCCGGGCTGGCGCAATTGGTTAATCTCCATAGCGAGCAGGTCTCTGAGCCCGTGCTGGTTTGCTCCGGTGGCGTGATGCATAACCGTCTGCTTCGTCAGCGGCTGCGGCACTATCTGCCGGATATGACTCTGTGGTTTCCGCATCAGCTCCCGGCGGGTGATGGCGGAATCAGCTTTGGCCAGGCGGTGGTGACAGCCGCACGAATTCTGGATACCGACATATAGCCATAAAAATATGGCCCCCATATTAGGGGATGATATTGATGATTGCGAAGATACATTAGATTTTTTGGAAAGGTATTTACAAAAACCTATGCTCTGATTTTAGAAAAGAATATTAGTGCTTATCGGTCGTGATAACTGATTAGTTATAATTTTCGCTAAATCATATCAATAATTTATTAAATGACGGCAAAAAATTGCTGTTCTTAATTTTTCATACATTTATTCTCGATGTAACTTAAAAATATATTGACCCTGCCTGCATTTGTAACTATATATTGCGGCGGCATTTCGAATAGATGTATCTGACTCTTTAATTTATTAATTTTTTTAGGAAATAGGATTTCCAAATTATGAAAAATGTACTGAAAGCTACCATTGTTGCCGCTCTGCTGACTACTCTGACCGGCTGCACCGGCAGCATCTATAACAAAGAGAAAAACTGTGACTACGACTACCTGCTGCATCCGGCAATTTCTCTTTCTAAAATGATTGGCGGCTGCGGCGACACGGCAAAATAATTATCTGCTTTATCTGTATATATAAAAAGCCGGTTCTAGGTTCCGGCTTTATTTAATTTGTAGTTATCTGGTTTATGATAATGCCCCTATCAGCAGGAAAATACTGTAAGCTGTTCATCTGAATATAGCCATCGTTTACCAGCATGTTTTTAACATGAACTTTTGATATTTTCCCAAATAAATTAGTAAGCTGACTGTCGGTAGCGTCAGGTAGCGAGATATTATTAATTTGTACGCTTATTTCTTTAGGAAAATATTTGCATCCGTATGCATTTTTTAGAATGGCTAGTGATGTCATATAACCGCCTCCCATTAAATTGTCTGAAATAAAAGCATAACCAGTGCTGGCTGCATCACTAATACATAGCCATTGGTACTGAGAGGTTGTCATAACACTGGCTTTGGTTTTTTGTTTTAACTCGTCCAGAGTCTGAGACTCCATCGATATTTTCTGTTTATCAATGGTAATCACCGGGGTTAAATTCTGAGTGATTTCGATTTCAGGTTTGTCACTCTGGTAATGCTGATGGATAAAGTCAGACATGGGCATTGAAAATATGGGCGAAGATATTAGCGAAGTTAGCCATATTCCTTTACGTATCATTTTACGATTAACTCCCTGTCATATAATACCAAAGTAAAAAAGCCACCCGCACATGCGGGTGGCTTTAACCGTGAATAAACAAAAATTAGCCGGCGGCGCTTACGCGCAGATGGGCTTTCAGCTTGTTGTATTCATCAATTACGTACTGCTCAGCGGCGTGCTGGTCGGCAATAGGCTCGATATTAACGGCGCAGTATTTATACTCCGGCGTTTTAGTTATCGGGCTTAAGTTTTCAGTTACCAGCTCATTACAGGCACCGATCCACCACTGGTAGGTCATATAAATGGCCCCCTTGTTAGGACGCGGGCTGACCTGAGCACGGGTGATAACCCGGCCTTTGCGCGAGTTGACCCAGATAAGATCGCCGTCGCGAACGTTAAGACGCGCGGCGTCTTCATCGTTCATCTGGGCAAAACCTGGTTCATCAGCCAGCGCCGCCAGCGCCGCACAGTTACCGGTCATGGAGCGGCAGGAGTAGTGGCCTACTTCGCGCACCGTAGACAGCACCATCGGGTACTCTTCCGTCAGCTTGTCGATTGGCGGTACCCAGTCGCAGGTAAAGAACTGCGCCAGGCCGTTAGGGGTATCGAATTTCTCTTTATAGAGATACGAAGTCCCCTGATCATCTTCGCTAACGTCGCGGCACGGCCACTGAATAAAGCCCAGCTCGCCCATTTTTTCGTAAGTGGCACCGTAGAAATCCGGGCACAGACCACGCAACTCATCCCAGATCTCCTGGGTATTGTTGTAGGCCATCGGATAACCCATACGGGTCGCGATCTCACTGATAATCTGCCAGTCGGTTTTCAGATCCCACTGCGGTTCCACTGCTTTAAAGAAACGCTGGAAGCCGCGGTCAGCTGCGGTATAAACCCCTTCATGCTCGCCCCACGAGGTGGATGGCAGAATAACGTCTGCCGCCGCCGCGGTTTTAGTCATGAAGATATCCTGGACGATAACCAGCTCTAAATCACGGAACCCCTGACGCACCGCCGAAAGTTCGGCATCGGTTTGCAGCGGATCTTCACCCATGATGTAAGCGGCACGTACTTCACCGTGCGCCGCCCGGTGTGGCAGCTCGCTGATACGATAGCCGATTTCCGCAGGCAGTGACTCCACGCCCCAGGCTTTGGCGAATTTCTCGCGATAGGCCGGGTTGGTGATGGTCTGATAGCCTGGGAAAGTATCCGGCAGAGCACCCATATCGCAGGCACCCTGAACGTTGTTCTGGCCGCGAACCGGGTTGACCCCTACGTGTGCTTTGCCCAGGTTGCCGGTCATCATGGCGAGACTGGTCAGTGAGCGTACGGTTTCTACGCCCTGATAGAACTGGGTAACACCCATGCCCCACAGGATAGTTGCGGTTTTCGCTTTAGCATACATACGAGCCGCGGCACGGATCTCTTCCGGAGATACGCCAGTAATTTCGCTAACTGACTCAGGCGTATAGCCTTCGACAATTTTGCAATACTCGTCAAAACCTTCGGTACGGCTGGCGACAAAAGCCTGGTCGAAGAGTTTCTCTTCCACGATAACGTGGCCGATGGCGTTCAGCAGTGCGATATTAGAGCCGTTTTTCAGGCGCAGATGCATATCCGCGATGCGGGCGGTTTCAATACGCCGTGGATCGCAGACAATAATTTTGGCGCCTTTCTGTTTCGCTTTCACTATGTGGTTAGCCACGATAGGGTGCGAATCCGCCGGGTTATAGCCAAATACAAACAGTAAATCGGTATCGTCAATTTCGACGATGGCGTTGCTCATTGCGCCGTTACCGACCGATTGGTGCAGACCTGCAACCGATGGGCCGTGTCAGACGCGAGCGCAGCAGTCGACGTTATTGGTACCAATAACGGCGCGCGCGAATTTCTGCATGATGTAGTTGGTTTCATTGCCGGTACCACGGGATGAACCGGTGGTCATAATGGCATTGGAACCGTATTTCGCTTTAATGGCGCTGAGTTTTTCGCTCACGTAATCCAGCGCCTCATCCCAGGATACGGCCTCAAGCTGGCCGTCGCGCTGGCGGCGGATCATTGGCGACTTAAGCCGCGGCGTCAGAATTTGCGTGTCGTGTATAAAATCCCAGCCGTAGTACCCCTTAAGGCACAACTGCCCCTGGTTGGTTAAGCCCTGCGCGCCTTCAGCTTTGACAACTTTTCCGTTGTCGACAACCAGGTTTATCTTGCAACCCGAAGCGCAATAGGGGCATACCGTGACGACCTTTTTCATCCGTATTGCTCCAGTATTGGTAACCGTTATTCTGTGACGACAGCGCCGTCACACTTAGCTATGTAATGCATTATCTGTGCCACAGATTAACCCCCCTGCAATGACAGGGATTTAGCGGCTATAGCGACTGTCGAAAAGCGGGTTATCGACAAAAATGACGAGCCGTCATACGCAACTATCAGTCGCGGCTGGCTCAACAACGCTTTGGGCTGCGGTGGTTTTGTCCGGCAGACATTGCAGATGGCCGTGACGCACGCCGCGTTGCGCGATTATGCCGTCGGCGAATTGCTGAATCTCACCCATTCCCCCTTTGAGAATGCTGACCTCAAGGCAGTCGTCATGATTAACATGGACGTGCAGCGTTGAGACCGACAAGTCGTGGTGGTGATGCTGGGCGGTAGCAAGCCTGCCTGCCAGCTCGCGGGTTTCATGCTCATAAACGTAAGAGAGCACGGCGTATCCCTGAGCCTCGGGCTGGTGGCTTTGTTCTTCTGCCAGCGCACGGCGGGTAAGGTCGCGCAGAGCCTCGGAACGGCTCTGATAACCACGCCGCTGGCACAAGGCGTCCAGGGTCTCCAGCAGCGGGTCGTCAATGGTAATAGTGATACGTTGCATGTTGTCCTCAAGCGGTGGCGAGCATTGGGCGCGCTACCGGTAAAGCTGGCAATATTGCCCGGCGTAACGCCTGACCTGCCGGGCTGGTCAGGCGCAGATCGCCGTTAATGGCGACATCTTCGGCTATCTTGCCGTTATCCATCACGATAACTCGCTGGCAGAAGCTCCCCACCAGCCTGAGATCGTGAGTAATAAATAAAAAGGCTACTCCCAGCTGCTGGCGCAGTTTGCGCAGTAGCTCCAGGATTTGCGCCTGAATCACAACGTCCAGGCTCGATACGGCCTCATCCAGAATGATCAGCCGTGGCTCGATAACCAGCGCTCTGGCAAGGCTTACGCGCTGCAACTGCCCGCCGCTAAGCTGGGCCGGGCGTTGGGTCAAGAGGCTGGCGTCAAGGCCTACCGCCTCCAGCATCCGGGCCGCTTTCTCTTGCCGTTCCGGGCGGGACAAAGAGGTCAGGTGGCGCAGCGGTTCGCTAATAATGTCGCCAATGCGCAGGCGCGGATTTACCGCAGAGAAGGCGTCCTGAAATACCAATTGTACGTCGCGCCGAAAAGCGTTCCGTTGTTGCCGGTCAAGTTCAGTTACCGGATGGTTACGATAACGCACGCACCCGGACTCCGGGCGCTCCAGCCCGGTTAGCAGCCGGGCCAAAGTGCTTTTACCACAGCCGCTGCGCCCAACCAGCGCAATGGATTCTCCGGCATTAATCTCCAGGCTGACGTTATCCAGCGCCAGATGCGCCGCTGAACGGCTATAGCGCTGGGTTAGAGAATCGACGGTTAACAGGTTCATCGGTTTAGCTCCATGCCGTATAACGCAAGGTGTCCGGCGATAAGGCGGCGGGTTACCGGGTGGCGCGGCGCGTGAAATATTTGCCCGACTTCGCCGCGTTCCACAATTGAACCGTGGTCCATAACGATGACGTCATCGGCAAGGCGTGCCACCACGCCCATATCGTGTGTGACGAGAAGAAGCCCCGGTGCGCGATGCAGCATGACCTGCTCCAGCAGATCGAGTGTTTTGGCCTGCGCGACCGTATCAAGATCGGTCGTAGGTTCGTCAGCAATGATAAACGGGGCTTCGCAGAGCAGCGCGATGGCCACCATCATTCGTTGCAACATGCCGCCGCTCATCTCAAAGGGAAATAGCGATAGCGTGCGCTGTGGCTCCAGACCAACCTCATCCAAAACCTGTGCCACCGCTGATTCGGCAATGGTCAGGTTAAGCGCCCGGCAGCTTTCATTAATGTGATCGCGCATAGTGCGTAATGGGTTAAATGCCAGACGGGGGTTTTGCAAAATAGTGGCCACCAGGCTGCCGCGCAAATCGCTGGCGGATACGGGCTTGCCGTCGATTTTGACGCTACCGGCAGTGCGTTTTACTCCGGGTGGCAGGGCGTCAAGGGCCGCCATACAGGTCAGGGATTTACCGGAACCGCTGCTGCCCACCAGCGCCAGGGTACGGCCCCGATTCAAAGCCAGCGATACATCATTGACCAACGGACGGGTTGCGCTAATGCACAGCCCATGAAGCGAAAGTTGTTGGGCCATCAGTGACTATGCTCCGCAATCAGGGCGGGATCTAGCCTGTCGCGCAGTGCATCTCCCGCAATATTGAACGCCATAACGCTGATAAATAGCGCCAGACCCGGCCACACCATTTGCAACGGCTGTGACCAGATGTACTGGCGGGCGTCGTTAATCATAATGCCCCACTCGGCAGCGGGTGCGCTGACTCCCAGCCCGAGGAATGACATCCCCGCCACGTGCAGCATCATATGGCCGATATCGAGGCTAGCCAGCACCAGCAGCGAAGGCACCACTGCACCGCTGGCGTGGGTGATAAAAATCCGTAGCTTGCTGGCTCCCGCCATTCGTGCGGCGAGGATATATTCGCGCTGACGCAGCGAGAGAATGATGCTGCGCACCATGCGTGCATACCAGGCCCAGTGCGATAGCGCGATGGCGATAATAACGTTAGTTAATCCGGTACCCAGAACCCCAACCATAAAGAACGACAGAATCAGGGTTGGGAAGGTCATAAACAGTTCGGCTACGCGCATTAATACCTGATCAGTTTTACCGCCAATTAATCCGGCGGCTCCGCCGACCGTAAACCCTATTGCCAATACCAGAACCAGACAGAGAAATACTGAACCCAGCGACAGGCTGGTGCCCGCTATGAGTCGGGACAGTATGTCGCGGCCAAGATGATCGGTGCCGAGCCAGTGGGCGCCGTCTGCCGATAGCAGGCGGTGAGTCAGGTCTATGGCCTGTGGGTCGTAGGGTGTCCAGATAAGACCGATGACGGCGGTTAGCGCCAGCATAACGATGATGGTCAGCGCAATTCGCACCGGCCAGGAGAGGTGATGAATGGTCACAGGCTATGTCCCTCATGCTGGCGGGTTCGCGGATCGAGCCAGACGTGCAGCAGGTCCACCACCAGGTTGCAGACCACGAAAATACTTACCATCAGTAAGGTGAAACACTGGATGACCGGATAATCGCGGTTAAGTATTGCGGATACCGCATAGCGGCCAACGCCAGGCCAGGCGAAGATATTTTCGATAATCATGGTGCCGCCCAGCAGCTCGCCAATATGCATGCCGAGCGCGGTGATAACCGGCAGCATGGCATTGCGCAAAATATGGCGGCGCTCAACCTGGCGGGAACTCAGGCCGCGCAGCCTGGCCCATACTACGTGGCGCTGACCCGCCGCTTCCAGCATGCTGGTGCGTAATAACCGGGCATTAATCGCCAGCGACATAAAGGCGATAGAGAAGGCCGGTAAAATTAGATACTGCCAGCCGCCATAACCCATGGCCGGTAGCCAGCCGAGATGCACTGAAAACAGCATCACCAGCAAAAACGCCAGCCAGAAATTGGGCATCGAAACGCCGAGAAATGCCACCAGCCGTACCAGATGGTCAGGCAGGCGGTTGCGAAAGCGAGCGGCCCAGACTCCGAGCGGCAGTGAGATACCCAGAGTTAGCAGCAGGGCGCTGCCTGCCAGTAGCAGCGTAGCCGGTAAAAACGCCAGCAGATCGCCTGCCACCGGGCGTTGGGTAGCGTAAGAGATACCAAAATCGCCGTGCAGCGCCCGCCCCAGCCAGTGCAGATATTGCTCCGCCAGCGGGCGATCGAGGCCCAGCATCTCGCGGGTGGAGGCGAGCATATCCGGCGTTGGCGGAATGCCGGAAAGCCGCAGATAATCCAGCGCCGGGTCGCCCACGCCGAGGCGGGTCATCAGGAAGATTATCAGCGAGGCGGCCAGCAACATCACGAGTAATAGCGCTATCCGGCGTACGATATAGCGACCCATCATGGATGCGCCTCCGGACGAATATCGCTAAAGGGGATTTCCGAAGGAATGGGTGCGAAGGGAATATCGCCCAGGCGTGGATTGGAAACAGCCATCAGAGAGACATAGCTTAACGGCAGATAGACTGCCTCTTGATGCAACCGGGTCAGCACATCGCGATATAGCTCCTGGCGCTTGCCCTCATCCCGACTGGTTAATATTTGCCCTATCTTTTGGTCGATAAGCGGCTTATCAACCAGCCCCAGCTGGGCCTGATAATCGGCGTGGGATGGCACGCGCATTGAGCTCATAAAGGCGTGGGGATCATAGGCACCGCCCCAGGTCTGGTTGAATATCATGCCGAATCGGCCATTGCGCTGACGGGCGAAGACGCTGCTCTCTTCTTCCCCTGTTAGCTGCACTTCGACGCCCACAGCCGCCAGGTTAGCCTGGATAACTTCGGCCATTGCTTTACTGAGCGCATCGGTGCCGGTGTAGTTGAGCATGACTTGTAGCGGCTGGCCGCCTTTCTCGCGGACTTTTTTTCCTTGCGGCAGTTTCCAGCCCGCACTGTCCAGCAGTTTCTCCGCCGTTTGCGGCGAGTAAGCGTAAGGTTTCAGACCCAGATTTGCATAGGGAACGCTGGGGGCAAACAGCGTATCTGCCTGGCGCTGAGTGCCGTACATTACGGTTTGAATCAGCGTCTTTTTATCGACCGCATGGTTTAGCGCCTGGCGTACCGCCAGCTCGTTAGTCGGCGGGCGCTGGGTATTAAGCGCCAGCATAACGGTTTCGACCGGGGCCGAAAGTTTAGTCTGCCAGGATGGGTTGTGACTAAGGCGTTGATAATCATCGACGCTAATAATGCCTTTATCGCCATACAACATATCGACACCACCGGTTTCAAAAGCTACAGCGCGGCTGGTGGGGTCGGGGATCACCTTCATGGTGACTTTTTCCAGGGCCGGCGGCTGGCCCCAGTAATGGGCGTTGCGGGTAAAGACATCGTACTGGTTGAGTTTGCTGGCGCTCAGCACCCACGGGCCGGTACCGATGGGAGCGATTATTCCGTCTTTCGTTCCGCCGTGCACGAACTGTGAAGGTGCGATAAACCGAAATGGTCGCGGTAGCGATAGTTCCTGGAGTAGCGGGTAATAAGGCGCTTTTAGCACGATTTCCAGCCGGTCTGGAGCCGGGGCATTTACCGCAGTTATCTCCTGAATCAGCCCCAGCCAGGCGTGGCGTTTTCGATTAGCCAGCACGGCGTCGAAGTTGGCTTTGGCGGCTGCGGCAGTAAAAGGCTCCCCGTTAGAAAACTTCACGTCGTGGCGCAAAGTAAAAGTCCAGACCTTACCGTCGTCGCTGGTTTGCCAGGCAGTTGCCAGCCACGGAGCTATCTGGCCATTGGCCTGAAATTTTACCAGTGGCTCATACACCATCCCCTGGGCGTAAAGCTGGTTTGGCGTGTAAAGGTGGGGATTTATCGGACCAGCGCTGACGGGCCATGCTGCGGTTATTTGGCTAACGGGTAGCGCGCTAGCGGCGGTCAGGGGTAACAGAGGCAGAGCACAGACAACTAGCATCCTGCAAATTGATGTGAGCATGAGAATATTTCGGTGACGAGAAAAGTATGATGATTTTATAAAATGCTCATATCGTGGTTTTGCGTTACATCAATCGTTAGGGGTAATAGTGATTACCTTAAAAGGAGAATGTGCGGTCGATCGAATTACCGTAAATCAGGCTTTATGGCTGCGGGTTATAAGCGCTTAAAGCTCCACACTTCTGGCCGCGCGGTAAATAAAGCAACTAAGATATGATGCGCGATTCAGGTAAGGTAATTCGGCACATAATAATTAAAAGATAAAGAATAAAACTAATGAGAGGTGGGGTGATGTCTCAGGAACAGGTGGTGTTATTGGGCGACGATGACAAGCCGGTAGGAACCCAGAGTAAGGAAACGGTACATCATAGGGATACGCCTTATCATCTGGCGTTTTCCTGTTATTTGCTAAATGGCAGCGGTGAGATGCTGCTGACCCGTCGGGCGATAACTAAAGTTGCCTGGCCTGGTATCTGGAGTAACTCTGTATGCGGCCACCCGCAGCCGGGGGAAGCATTACGCCTGGCCGTGGCACGTCGGGTGGAGCATGAGCTGGGTATGGGGATTGAAACGCCAGAGCTGTTACATCCCACCTTCCGCTACCGGGCAACCGACTGTAGCGGCATTGTCGAAAATGAGTTCTGCCCGGTATTTGTTGCCAGGACGCTGGATAGCCCCAAACCGCAGCCTGATGAAGTCATGGATTACCATTGGATTGCGTTGCCGGCCTTATTCACCAGTATTGATAATGCCCCGTTCCTGTTCAGTCCGTGGATGGTGGAGCAGCTGGCTACCACTCAGGTACGTCAGGGGCTGCTAGAGGCCGTGCGGCGAGGCGAGTGTATTTCTGAGCCATCAATTTAATCACGGCGTCTGTGGTTAGAAATTAATGCGCAGGCTTGTCCGGGTGAGCGGCAATCCAGGCCTTCATTTGCGTTATTTCTTTTTGCTGGGCCTCAATAATATTGGCCGCCAGCTGGCGCATTTGTGGATCTTTGCCGTATTTTAGCTCGGTTTTCGCCATCTCTACCGCGCCAATATGGTGGGCCAGCATGCTGCGGGCAAAGGCGCGGTCGGGATTGGTATCCATCATGCCCGACATCATACTCTCGTGCATGGCGCTCATTTGCTGCTGATACTCCTGCTGCATCGGAGTGGACGCCTCTTTATCCATTGCCTGAGCGGTAAAGGTACAGGTGGCGGTGAATAGGGCGGCCATTATCAGGGTATATTTCATGGAGAGTGCCTCGCTGACTCATGAGTTAGTGGAATACTAAGCATGGACGTTAGTTGCCAATAGTGACCAATATTCGGCTAAATTTGTCCGATAAATTCTTTATCGCGGCAGGTGAAGTCTGGGATTTACTCGCCCCAGCTGTCTTTGAATGTAAATATTTAGAATATTTTGTCTGTTATCCGCATCGTGCGTTGCCGCCATTTCTTCAGTGTGCTTAACTTCCCATGCCGCACTGTTATCGATTCAGCCTTGTCCGGCATATTCAGGTATTCACCTCCGGTCTGTTTCATGACTGTCTCGGGCAAAAGTCCCGACCATGCCTTCAGAAATGTTTCACGTGTGACGTGATGTCGATAACTATCGTGCGGCCAGCAGCATTCTATGGAAACGTGTATTGAGAGATTGAGATGTCGCAGACTCAGTTAGCAAGAGAAGTCTTTGTCAGAAATATGACCGAAGGCATTTTCAATTGGATTGAAAGTAACCTGCATAATCCCCTTTGCGCTGACGGGGTGACTGCAAAATGGGGTTATTCCAAGTGGTATACCCAGCGTCAGTTTAAAAAATACTCTGGCGTGGCATTAATGACCTACATTCGATTGCGCAAGATGACAGAGGCCGCGCGTTTGCTGAACGATCCGTCGTTGAGCGTCAAAGATGTTTATATTCGTTTTGGTTTTGATGACGCGAGTTCGTTTAACCGCACCTTTAAGCGCTGCTTCGGCGCGGCACCTACCGCTTATCGGCAGGCACCGCAGGATTATCAGGATAAGCTGGTCGAGCCGTTGGATGTCGAAGTTGTCATCCGCAATATTTTGGCTGACTAAACCGTCCGCTGGTGTAAGTAGTTCTATGCATACTCCCGATGTGCCGCTACGGTATTATCCCGCCTGGCGAATCGGGAGCTGCTGTTTCCCGGTATACATCTCCAGGCAGGCCCGGCACAGCTCGGGCCCATTAAGCGAAGCGATTTTTTGCGAACGTCTGGATCTGCATAGAGAGGGCGTGCAGCCAAAGTTAGTCCGAAATGCGCGGCTAAATGATTGGTGAGAGTTGAAACTATAATTTAGCGCGATGGTGATAATGGATGTTTCGCTATCTTTAAGTTCGCGCATTGCCAGGTAGAGTTTCTTTTTGCGAATAAATTCGGCTATTGCCTCTCCGGTATAGTAATGAAAGAGACGCTGGAAATGCCATTTAGAGTATCCAACGTGGCGGGATATTTTATCCAGTGATAAGTTTTCGTGGATATTATCTTCGATCCACAAAATAACATCTTCCACGGTGCTTTCAGGTATGTGGCT
The DNA here is from genome assembly GCA_022846635.1 of Salmonella enterica subsp. enterica serovar Choleraesuis. Taxonomy (GTDB): domain Bacteria; phylum Pseudomonadota; class Gammaproteobacteria; order Enterobacterales; family Enterobacteriaceae. The sequence continues at coordinate 4,124,061 of AP025685.1, read as the reverse complement.
GTTTTTCATGGTATATCCTTATCTGTTTTACTTGCAGGTGAAGTGCTGTAAGTGAAAACAATTAATAAGCCAGATTGTGGGTGGTGTCGTTAATTTAATAGTGACTGGCAGGGTAGTGACGGTAATTTTTTAATTCGTCACAATGTATAGCTTTGATGATTTTCCTGTCAATGAATTAAGTGGTAAAGCTTTTGATTAGCCTGGCGTGGTGAAAGGCTTTTAAAGCTATTGAATATAACGATTTAATTATATAAATGCTGAAATCATATCGATGGTTTATTTGTATGTTAACTGGATTTGGAATGAGTGATGAAAGTAATGTGTTGTTATTTATGGTTAAATTTGTTTTCGGTTATAAAAGGTAAGCGATTATCAGAGTGGGTCATAGCCTGAAAATTAGCGTTATGGCGAGTGAATGATATTTTTTAGATAAGTACAGTTCAGCGTCGAAAGATATAGTTATTAAGTGACTATCTAATTGAGTGGCAGATTATCTTGTTTGGCAGAATAAAATATCGTTGATGTCGGTAGTTTTTATTTTATTCGGTAGCTATTTTATTTTCAGGCAGCATAAGCCGTAGATGTGAAGTAAAAACTTCTGGAGGCTGGAGTGAGCAACGGCTGAGAAATACCTTGATGAGCCTTTAGAAAATTTTCCGCAAATTATGGCATGTCATCTATCAGAAAGACTCTCCGGTAAGATCGTTTTTATGTCGGTAACACTCGATTTATTGAGCCGTGATTTTTAATTATTCAGATCGAAACCCGACTGCGTCATACCCATTTTGGGCTTCAGATATCTTAATGTTTAAACGTAGATATTCTTAGTATCTAAGTTCGTTACTTTCGCGGCATCCTGATAGGCATTAAAGCCATAATTACCACCGTTTCTGCGGTCAACCGCCCCCATCCAGGCTATTCTTGAGGCTTTGCTATTAACACATAGGTGGCTGGAAATGGTGGGAAAACGTCTGGCGGGCATAGTACTTGGGAGCATGCTAGCGCTGAATACGGCGTGGGCACAGAGCTATGGCGAGCATCTTGAAGGTTTTCCGATGCCATGGCCGGTAGAGCATTTCAGCTTTAACTCTCAACAGCAGCAGCTGAATATGGGGTATCTGGATGTTAGGCCCAAACAGGCGAATGGTCGTACCGTCGTGCTCATGCACGGTAAGAACTTTTGCGCCGTGACCTGGACTTCAACCATCAAAGCGCTCAGCGCCGCAGGTTTCAGAGTTATTGCTCCGGATCAGATAGGTTTTTGTACCTCTACCAAACCCGATAATTATCAATATACCTTTCAGCAGTTAGCGACCAATACCCACCAGTTATTGCAAAGCCTTGGCATTACCCAAGCCGTCATTGTCGGCCATTCGACCGGCGGGATGCTTGCCAGCCGCTATGCCCTGATGTATCCGCAGCAAACCGAGAAGCTGGTGCTGGTAAACCCTATTGGTCTCGAAGACTGGAAAGCGCTGGGAGTACCTTATCGTACCGTTGACCAGTGGTATCAGCGGGAGCTGAAGCTCAATGCGGCGGGAATTAAAAAATATGAGCAGCAGACCTACTATGTCGGACGCTGGAAGCCAGAGTATGACCAGTGGGTTGATATGCTGGCGGGGTTAAATAGCGGGCCGGGCCATAAAAAAGTTGCCTGGAACTCGGCGTTAATCTACGACATGATTTTCACCCAACCGGTCTACTATGAACTGCCGCTGCTTAAGGTACCTACAACGCTGCTTATCGGCACCAAAGACACCACCGCCATTGGCAGTGATATCGCACCGGCAGAGGTAAAAGCGCGTATTGGCCATTATGAAGTGTTAGGCAAAGAGACCGCTCGGCGTATTCCTAGGGCAAAGCTTATTGAGTTCGACGGAATGGGGCATGCACCGCAGATGGAGATCCCCGAGCGGTTTAACCAGACGTTAATTGATGATCTAAATAAGAAATAGTGGCAGTGGCCTGAAAAAGGGCCACCGTTTTAATGAGGCTCAGGGAAGAAGGCGAGAGATAATTAAGAGGATTCTTTTGTAACAACTGGCAAATAGCACTGTGCAGTTAGCGGTTTTTGTTGTCTATTAGCCCGGTATTTTGTTAGTCCATGATGGGAGTGATTATGAATAAAGTTAAAGCTGCGGCATTTTCCGCATTGTTGTTAGTCGGAGGCGCGCCTGCTTTAATGCCTACAGCCGCATTGGCCGCACCTATGCCTGCTGCTTCGGCCTCAGCTCCTGCTGCCAATGCCAACGCCACCCAGGGTAACAAGGCCCAGGCGAAGGATGCGGCCAGCGAGTACGACGTTTCTGAGTTTTATAACGATCCGAAACGCTACAAAATCGGCGATGTGGTACCAGATATTTTCCGCACCAAAGAGTATCAGATTGATAACTGGAGCATTCGCCACCTGCCAGCGCCAGATGCCGATAGCCACTGGACCTATATGGCTGGTTACTATGTTCTGATTACTAACGATCAGGGCAAAATCAAAAGAGCGCTCAACAGTCAGATTTTCTATTGATAGCGTTTTGAATATATCCGCCTCCGAGCTATTACGCAGATGAGGCGGTCGCCATTCGCCCGATATTTCTCCCCGCCGTTTTATCCGACCATTCCCGCACGCTTTGTGATACGCCGCAGCCCTGGCCGATCAATGCTGTTAACACATGCGCTGAATCAACTCTGAGTTACTCATACCAGGCTTTTGCGCAACTGTATCTAATAACTATTATCAGGCAATGGATATGCAATGATTTAGTTTTAGCATCAATTAGCTGATTTTAATGGGTTAGTTATTATTTTCCGCAGGCATCAGGCTGCTACTTGCTTACCGAGCCTTAGCAATTTCCATTTCTTTATACACACAAAAACCTTATAGTTGCGCAACAATAATTATTATATTGCGCAACATTGCCGCTTGTAGCGTCATGCCCTTGCGCGCGCATTGCGGGCGACCGTGGCGCACAAAGTTAGCTCTGGAATAGCTTTGAAATCTCAAAAAATAACAAGTAATGGGCAAAGGAATAAATATGAGCAATTTCAATCCGTCGCGACGGCGGTTTATTACCGGTACCCTCATCGCCGGCGTATCTGTTTACCTGGCACCCCTCTACAGCCGAGCCTATGCGGCGCTGTTTGAGCAACGTATTCTTCAGTCCCCTGCCTGGGACGCAAAGCACAAACGTATCCGTTTCCGTATCGATGGCCGGGCTAAGGCTATGGGGCAAAAGGTATTTGCCAGGGATATCCGGGCTGCTGATATGCCCCACTGGCCGCAGCGCCAGGCCCATGCCTTTATGCTGCGCGCCACCCGGGCCGATGCGCTGTTCACCGGGCTGGATCTCTCTTTGTTAGGCGATGATTTGCAGCCCGACCGGCTGGTTACCGCTGCCGATCTTAAGCGCGACGGGCTGGCGTTTCCGGAGTTTTATGGGCCAGATATGCTGTTGCCAGAAGGGCAGACGCCGGCCTATCTGGGGCACGCGGTCGCCATTCTTATCTATCACGACTTTGCTCGTTTCCGGCTGGCGAAAGACAAGCTTAAATTTCACGATGAAGTGGTACGCTTTGGCCAGCAGACTGGGCCGCTGGAGCGCGACCCGTGGGGAACTTTCCGCTATGTGCGCGTGGGGGGCGATACCCCATGGGAAGACGATCGTTTCTCCAGCCTGAAAGACACCCCGATTTTCCCAACCGGAATGCGTAAACATCTACCGGTATGGCCGGAAGGTCGCGAGGGAGGGAAGCTGGATGAAGAGGGGATGTTCTATGCTGCTGGGATTGCCGGAGAGCTAAAACAGCCGCCGGAAGAGTGGCTGGTGATGTCGCGGCGCTATACCACTCAGTCTATCGATACCGCCGCTCTGGAGCCGGATAACGCCAATGGCTGGTACGATGCCGCCTCGCAAACTCTGCATTTGGTTATCCCTACCCAGTCTCCGCAGGAAGTGGCAGCGGCGATGCCAGGCATGATTGCGCCGTTCCAGGCCGGGGTGAAACGCCTGATTATGCACCCGTGTTATACGGTTGGTTACGGCTCCAAAGATCACACTAACTTCCCTTATTACGGCGCGGTGGCGGCGCTTTATGGCGATGGTCTGCCGGTACGCCTGGCAAATGACCGTTACGAGCAGTTCCAAAGCTCTCTTAAACGCCACGCTTTCGATATCAATTACACGGTAGCGGTGGATAAAAAAAGCGGCATGTTGCAGAGCCTGCACGGTGAAATGACCGCCGACGGCGGCGGGCGCTCCAACTTCACGCCTTCAGTCGTGATGGTTGGCGCTACGGCGGCGCAGTCTATTTATTATTTCCCGAAGAGCGATCTCTCCTCAGTTGGCCTGGCTTCCCGCGCAATAGATGCCGGATCGGCGCGCGGTTACGGCACCCTGCAAAGTATGGCGGCCACCGAAATGATGATCGATGAGATGGCTGAAATCCTCAACATCGATCCTATCGATCTGCGCCTGCGCAATGTTCTTAAATCAGGAATGAAAAATACCCAGGGAGCGATTCCTGCCGGGGCTATTCGGGCCGATGAAGTGCTGGAGCAGGCGGCAAAACACCCTTTGTGGAAAAACCGCGATGCGCGGAAAGCAGAATACGAAAGCAGCAATCCGGGCAAGCTGTACGGTATCGGTTTTGGCTGTGTGCAAAAAGACTTTGGCACCGGGGCCGAGACCTCATTTGCCAGGGTGGAATTGAGCACAGATGGCAAAGTCGTGCTGCATCATAGCGGTGCCGAGATGGGTACCGGTATGTCGACCTCGCAGTCGGTGATTTGCGCCGAATGGCTTGGGCAACCAGCCGATGAGGCCCACTTTTCCGTAACCGACTGGTCAATGCTGCCGATGGTGAGCAGCGGCGACCCCTACACCATGGCCCAGCAGGAGCAGGACAGGCTGGAAAAAAATCCGTTATGGACACCGAGCTATTGCTCGCCTTCCAGCGCCAGTAACTCGGCATTTTACTTCTCTCATAGCACCCGAGAAGCGGCGCGGGTGGTATTCGAGCAGGGGGTCTGGCCTGCGGCGCTCTCTATATGGCGCAATGGTATCGGCGGCGGCCAGGCGGCACCGCTGGTGGTAAGAATAGAGGATGCTCGTTGGGTAGAAGGCGGCCTGACAGCCGCCGGTATGCAGGTGATTCCGCTGGATATCCTGGCTAAAAAAGTTCACCAGATGGGCGGAGTGACCGGCGCGACTGTGCATGTGTTTAACCGCTGGCAATGGGCCGAGGCGAGTTATCCACTGGGCGATAGCGAGCGGCGATTGCCGCTGGATGGCCTGGCGCTGCGTCATGGCGAAGGCGACTATCAACCGGTGCTGCGCCGCCAGGTGTGGTATCCACCCATGCAACGTAACAACGCGGCGGTGACTTACTACAGCGCCATGGGGACCCTGGCCGAAGTTGCCGTAGATAAGGCAACCGGGGATGTAACGCTGCTTAACCATCATTCCATTATTGAATGCGGGAATCTTATCGTGCCTGAGCTGGTTTCCGGCCAGGTTCAGGGCGGCCTGGCCATGGGTATCGGCCACGCATTGCACGAATATCTGCCGCTATACGAAGACGGGCCAGGCAATGGTACCTGGAACTTCAACCGCTACCGGCTGCCGCGCGCTAGCGACGTAGCGGTCTGGCAGCAGAGCAGCGATATTCTGCCCGCTCTTTCCGAAACAGATCCGCCGAAAGGTATGGCGGAAGTCGTTATGATTCCGGTGGTTGCCGCGCTGGTTAATGCCATCGCAGCCGCTACCGGCCACCGGTTCCGGGATTTACCGGTTCGCGCCGAACAGATTCGCGAGGTATTGCAATGAGCATCGTCACTCAACCCGTCACCATGACGGTCAATGGTCAGAAATACGGCCCTATCGAGATCCCTCAGGGTCTTATGATGATCGATTTCTTGCATGAATATCTTAATCTGACCGGTTCGCGGCTGGGCTGTGGTCAGGGGATTTGCCACGCCTGCGTACTGATTCTCGATAAACCGGATGGCACCAGTGAAGAGGTGCGTACCTGCATTACCGGGGCTCACTTCTTTAACGGTAAAACGGTTCGCACGGTGGAGGGGCACGCTACCCGCAACGCCGAAGGCGAAGTTGAAAGTCTGTCGCCCATTCAGCAGGCCTTCCTGGAACACTACAGTTTTCAGTGTGGTTATTGCACGCCGGGTTTTGTTAATGCCGCCACTCTGTTTGTCGAGCGCCTCAAGCGCCAGCCTATTGCCCGCAGCGAGCTGGAAGGGGCGATTGAACAGGCTCTGAACGACCATATTTGTCGCTGTACCGGCTATGTGCGCTATTACGAAGCGGTGCGGGATGTGGTGCTTAAAACACCGGGTCTTATCAGGGAGGAAAATGCATGAAAAAGCGCATAATTGGCGCAATCGTGCTGATTCTGGTGGTCATCATTGCCATCTTGTGGTGGCGAGAACAGCGCACCGCCAGCGGCCCTTTACAGAAAGTGACTGCCAGCGCTGAACGCGTCGCGCACGGTCGCTATCTGGTGCAGGCAGCGGATTGCAGCGCCTGCCATACCGCACCGGGAGGAGCACCCCTGGCCGGAGGCTATGGGCTGGATACGCCGTTTGGCAAAATTTACGGCAGTAACCTGACCCCCTCGGCGGATCATGGTATCGGGCGCTGGACCCGGGATGAATTTTATCGTGCGCTGACCACTGGCGTAGCGCCGGGCGGGCGTCATATCTACCCGGCAATGCCTTACACCTCGTATAAAAGCATTAGTCGTGATGATGCTGACGCTATGTACGATTATCTGATGACGCGCCCGGCGGTTGAGGTTAGCCCTCCGGCTAATGAAATGAGTTTTCCGTTTAACCAGCGGATGCTGATGATTGGCTGGAACTTGCTGTTTAATAGCAGCCAGCCGCTGCCAGCAACTTCACAGGGAGAGTCCGCAAGCTGGCTGCAAGGGCGCTATCTGGTTGATGTCTTGGGGCATTGTGGAGAGTGCCACACGCCGCGCGGGATATTTGGTCAGTTAAAAACCGATGCCGGTTTGCAGGGGGGAAACCTGGGGCGGATTGCCGCACCGGATATCACTCCCAATGGCCTTGCTGCGCGCGGCTGGACGTCAGACTCTCTGGCCCGCTTCTTAAGCCACGGTATCGCGGCTCAGGGTTCCGCGTTTGATGAGATGCATAAGGTTATTGATTTAAGTACCCGCCATCTCACCGCCGATGATAACCGGGCGATGGTGAGCTATCTGCTGGGCGATAACCCTCCGGCGGCTAAAGTGCTACCAACCGGCAAAGGCAACGCCAGCGGATACCAGGTTTATCTCGATCAGTGCTCCGCTTGCCATGGCCGCGAAGGGCAGGGCAAACCCCACGTTGCGATATCCATGGTGGGTAATGCAACGTTGAGCCAGCCGGATAGCCGCAACCTGATAGTTTCAGTTTTGGATGGCCTGCCGGCGCAAAACTTCCCTGGCAACGAAGCGATGCAAAGCATGCCTGGTTTTGCCGACAGGCTGGACGATGCGCAGATGGCCGATTTGGTTAACTACCTGCGTGCAACCTGGGGCGGATTGCCAGAAACGATTACTCCGGCGCAAGTACAGGAGTGGCGCCACGCTAAACCGCAGTAAATCCTTCCTGAATGCCAGCCGGAACGCCCGGCTGGCAGTTTCCATTCTATGTCTTCGCTTATTCTGCGGATAAAATTCGCTTTCGTCGTTAAATTTTACATTCTGTTAACTTCGTCAACCTCATAAATTGCAATCACTTACTATTATTAAGCCCCCTGCCAGGCTCCCGGAAGGCGGGTTTTGCCAGCGACGGCGCACAACTCTTTCGGCCGGGTCTGGTTATTTCGCCCCTGTCGGTGCCAAAACAACCTGAAAAGTCACGGGCAAAGACCCGACTCCCGCTGTTTTATCGCGGTGGGATACGCTTTCTTTATTGCAAGATGGGGACGTTATGATAGGACGACTTTCTCGCCTGGCGAGCGCTATGGTGAACCGCTTTCTACCCGATCCGCTGATTTTTGCCATGTTGCTGACCCTGGCGATGTTTGCCATCGGCTGCCTGGCCACGCCTCACACTCCGCTGGATATGGTGCAGATGTGGGGGGATGGGTTCTGGAACCTGCTGGCCTTCGGTATGCAGATGGCGCTTATCGTCGTCACGGGCCACGCCCTGGCGACATCGCCACCGGTTCGCAAGCTGCTGACCGCCGTCGCCTCATGCGCGAAAACCCCGGCTCAGGGAGTCATGCTGGTGACGTTTTTTGGCCTGGTAGCCTGCGTAATTAACTGGGGATTTGGGCTGGTGGTAGGGGCGATGTTTGCCCGCGAGGTGGCGCGCCGGATACCGGGATGCGATTACCCGCTGTTGATTGCCTGTGCCTACATTGGCTTTATGAGCTGGGGCGGTGGCTTCTCGGGTTCTATGCCGCTGCTGGCGGCGACGCCGGGCAATCCGGTGGAGAAAGTCGCCGGACTTATTCCGGTTACAGAAACTATTTTTACCGGCTATAACCTGTTTATTACCGGCGCGCTGATCGTTGTGCTGCCGTGGGTGACCCGTTGGATGACTCCGCCTGCGGGCAGAGTTACGCCAGTAGATTCTAAGTTGCTGCTAGAAGAAGAAAGCTTCCAAAAACCGATTAACCGCGAATCGTCACCGGCAGAACGGCTGGAAGAAAGCTGGATTTTGACGGCAATTATCAGCCTGCTCGGATTGAGCTATCTTGCCTGGTATTTCGTTAATAATGGCCTCAATATCACGATAAATACCGTGAATATGCTGTTCTTAATTTTAGGTCTGATCTTGCACAAGTCGCCGATGGCTTATATGCGGGCAGTGACGGCGGCAGCCCGCAGTACCGCAGGCATTCTGGTGCAGTTTCCGTTTTACGCCGGTATTCAGCTGATGATGGAGCACTCCGGTTTTGGTGCCATGCTCACCCGCTGGTTTATTGATATCGCCAATAAAGACACCTTCCCGCTTATGACCTTTTTCAGCTCGGCGGTTATTAACTTTGCGGTGCCTTCCGGGGGTGGACATTGGGTCATTCAGGGGCCGTTTGTCTTACCGGCGGCGCAGGCATTGGGGGTAGATTTGGGTAAAGCGACTATGGCTATTGCTTACGGCGAGCAGTGGATGAATATGGCCCAGCCGTTCTGGGCGCTGCCGGCGCTGGCGATTGCCGGGCTTGGCGTACGCGACATTATGGGTTATTGCATTACCGCGCTGGTGATTAGCTGCCCGATATTTATTATCGGCCTGTGGCTGTTCTAATCATGGCCACGCCCGGAGCCACGGTACGCGGCTCCGGGCGTGTAAGCCCAGGCTAAAGCGTTTAGCCAAACAGTTTCGCCAGCAGTTTTTGCAGGAAACCGGTTGGTGCCGCAGCGGCTTCGCGGGCGGCCTGAACGGGAGCGCTTACGCTTTCTGCTTCGCTGGCAACGGCGGCCGCTGCGCGGGTTGGCAGCAAAGCATCGATGGCCGCTTTAGCATCGGATACCGCGCGTTCTGCGTGGTCGCCCATCGCCAGGCCTTCAGCCAGAACAAATTCAACTTCAGTAATACCGATAAAGCCCAGGAAGACCTTCAGATACGGCGTCACGATATCGTTAGCGCCACCGGCGTGCACACCGCCGCGGCTGCTGATAACCAGCGCTTTTTTACCGGTAACCAGGCCTTCCGGGCCTGCTTCGGTATAGCGGAAGGTTTCACCGGCACGGGCAATCAGGTCGAAGTAGTTTTTCAACTGGGTGGAGATGTTGAAGTTATACATCGGCGCGGCAATAACGATGGTGTCGTGGCTTTTCAGCTCTGCTATCAGGCTGTCGGACAGAGCGCGCATCTCTTTTTGATGTTCAGACAGGTTCTCGGTGCTGCCAAAGCTACCGACAATTTCGCCATCCAGAACCGGCAGAGGCTCAGCGGCCAGGTCGCGTACGGTAATCTGGCTTTCTGGGTTAGCCTGACGCCATTGCTCAGTCAGATAATCGGCGAGCTTGCTGGACTGTGAGAAGTTACCAAGAATGCTGGATTTCAAAACGAGTATGCGAGACATATGGGCACCTGTAATCAGAATTTGTTTCAATGGGCTGTTTGATATTCATATCCTATGGGCAAAGAACCGCTGGAGATAGCGAAATACTTAGAGTCAAGCATTCAGTAAATTTGAATGAGTTGGCGTGATAAGAAAATATCAGCATCAATAAGGCTGAGTATTGCCGCTGCTAACGCATTGCAGTGCAGACGGTTTCCTGGGCCAGTATTCTCCTGGCTGAGGTTTAACCTTATGATGTGCCTCCGCCTATGTTTTTGAGGGTTCACAATGATTTGGTTGATGCTTGCTACATTGCTGGCGGTATTCGTGGTTGGGTTTCGGGTGCTAACTTCCGAAAATCGCAGGGCTGTGCGGGCGCTATCTTCCCGCCTGGTTACGCCGCCGGTTTATGTGGAGTCGCTGATTAATCAGATGGGTAAAACGGCGGGTGAAGAGTTTGTCCGCTATCTGGCCGCCGGAGACGAGAACCGGCTGCGTACCGCGGCTAATACTCTTTTTATCTGGCAGGTGGTCATTGTTAATCCCAGCGAGCAGCATCTGGAAAACTGGTTTCGCATCTTAAAGCGGGCACGGCTGGCGGGGCCAATTAGCGATGGTCAATTGCGCCAGATCCTGAGTTTCCTGCGGGCGATGGAGCCAGACCGGGAAGAGATTGATGCCTTCCGCCATCGTTATAATGCGCTATTTGTACAACAGATTTCCGCCGACACCGGCCAGCCTTTTTTGCATTAAACCGAGAGTCCGGCTTTTTATGATGTTGGTCAGATTACGGCTAAAAGCGCCTTTTTCGCATTGCACATATCATTTTTCTGTACCAGACTGGACCCACTGCATCAGTTAACCCAGGAGGAAAGATGAAGAGTAATCGTCAAGCCCGTCAGTTACTGAGTTTGGAAAGGTGGGCATCGAACAAGCAGAAAATTGCCGTGCAGGATGGCAAAGAATCTAATGTGATGCACCGGACTGGCAGGAAAAAAAAGTAACCGCGTAGCGGCCGCTTAAAAAGAAAAAGGCTGGGTAATAACCCGGCCTTTATTGTATCTGGCTTCCGGCGAGGTCGCCGGAAGCGCAGGGGACGATTAGCGCTTGTTGAAGTGGCGCATTTCGTCCATCGCATCGTAGACGTATTTAAAGTTTGGCTGCCCGTCCCGATCGCGGTTGTGCTTATCCATAAAGTGGCTCACGCCCACACCGTTAACCTGATAGATGCTATCCGGCGTTTTCACGGCCCACATGCTGTAGTTAGACATTAACAGCCATGGTCTTTCTGGCAGCGGCGTAAACATGTCGTAGCCGGTGGAGTAGTCGCGGGTATCGTTGCTGACATTGAGATAATGCTTCATTAGAGTCGGCACGATATCTTCATGGCTGGTCAGCTTGTCGGCGTTCTGTTGCAGAGCGGCGGCGTTGTCGCCCGCACCGATAACGATAAACGGCACCTTAGTCTGCGCATCGGTAAAGTTACCGTTATGGCCCCAGAAGCCCATGTGGTTATCGTTCATCTCCTGGGCGTGATCACCGGTCATGATAATCAGCGTGTTATCCAGGGTGCCGGACGCTTTCAGCTCATCAAATACCGACTGCACAACGCTGTCGATATAGTTCACGCTGTTTTTATAGCGATTGAATAACGGCATCGGATCGGTGTCGTTTTTCAGCGTCATATAGTTCAGGTCGCCAAATGGCTTGAACTTGGTAAAGTTCGCCGGGAACTCATAAGAGTGCGCCGCATCGTAGAACAGGAAGCTGAAGGTTGGGCGGCTGGTGTCGCGCGCTTTATACCAGCTTATCCAGTCTTTAGTGAGCTGTGCATCACGCTCTGGAGAGGTTACGCCCTTACTGGTGATACGCAGGTTTTTCACCGTAGCGAATACTGTGCGATCGAATTCCGGGAAGGTCACTTTAGCCGAGGTAAATACCCCCAGATTGTAATTCTCTTTTTGTAGCGTGGTAATAAATAGCGATGGAATACTATTACTCAGGAATGCATCCCAGTAAGTACCTGGAATACCATAAAACATCCCAAAAATACCGGTACGGGTAGCATTACCAGTCGAGAAGTGATTACTCATAGCAACACCATGCTGCTGCTGAGTAAAGTTATACATGTTCGGTGAGATCTCCTTGGTAAATGTGTCGTAACGCCAGGAGTCGACCACCAGGAACATAATATTTTTTGGTTTTTGGGTATTAGGATTAATAACCAGATTTTTTAATGGGTAATCGAGATGTTTACTATAATCGGAAATTGTTTTTACCCGGTTCTTTCCGCCATCTTTATCAAAAAAGCCCATGATAGCTTTGGACGTTAATGGATAATAGAGCGGTACATATTCACGCACGCTCATAATTGGCGAGTATGAATAGTAAAAGGAAATCATGTAACCGATATTCGTGATAAGCAGCGCGATGACAGTGAAGATGCTGGAGCCAACGATGATTTTCTTTCCTGAAGACGCAGAGATTTTGCGGTCAATCATCGTCAGGAAGAACATTTCAACGGCAAAGGCAACGGCGAAGATGAGCGCCACCAGGCCATATGTGGCCAGGGAGAAGTCCACCACCTGCCCGGAAAGCACCAGCGTTAATACGGACTGGTTAATGTGGAAACGATATTGTTCAAAAACAACGGTATCCACATATAACAGGATTTGCGAAAAACCAAATAGAATCGAAACAATAATATTGCGAACTATTTTATTGATGAAAACTAATGGTGAGCAAATCAAATAAAGGATCAGGTATAGAACAAAGAAGTTACTAAGTACTGCCAGCACTGAAAAGGCGGTTGCCATGAATGTAATCGGGGCGCCTGGTACAAGGAAATATCTAATTGATATTAGTGCGGATAACAGCACATTTACCAGCGCAAAGAGGAAGAGCTTTTTCATAAATGCACCAAAAATATTTATTTTCCGATTGTAAAGTGTTTTTACAGTTACGGGCCGTGCCTGCCGTAAAAAGTGTCAGTCAGACAATTCGCCATAATAAAATGGAAACCCTGTTAACACCAGTCGCCAGAAGGCTTTGGTTACGTAAAATTAGCGTTATTTAAGGTTTTACTAACAAACGCTAATGACTGCCATATCGCGTAAAATTGGTTATAGCCTGCTCAAAATCTACGCCAGCCCGAGCATAGCGGGGAGTTGTTCAATCCTCGATAAATCAAACGGGGAATCTTGTTAATAAAAAGGGCGGTGAGGAGGGCCGTGAAACATTAGCATTGCTTGCAGTTAGTTGCTCACGGGCATAAAATGCATCGCCGATGCAACAAGTAGATACAAAGATGTTGCTATCGTAAGCTCCTGTCTCACTTTTAGTCCCTGGCACCGTTTTGTGACACTTTCATTCGGCGCTGGTAATCGCAGTTGGTTTTAAAAGTCCGTCTCAGGTTTTTTCGTTTTTCACTTTTCTCACCATAGATATGATCGTTAGACCACCTCAACACTGGTTCCGTCGCCTGTTTGTCTGGCATGGCTCGGTATTACCTAAGATTCTGTTTCGACTGAGCGTAAACTTCATTTTCGCCTGGGTCGTGGTGCTATGTTACATCTGGCATCGGACGCTAGACATCACGCTAACCATGGCGCCATTTAGCCTGCTTGGGGTATCCATCGCAATCTTCCTGGGCTTTCGTAATAACGCCAGCTACGCCCGTTTTACCGAAGCGCGTTACCTTTGGGGGTCTTTGCTGATTACCGAGCGATCGCTGATGCGCCAGGCGAAAAGCCTGATGCCCGGAAATATCAGCCGTAATCGTGAATTCAGTAACCTGCTGATTGCCTTTGCTTATTGCATGAAACACCAGCTGCGCGGTAGCGATCCTACGGCGGATATGCATCGGCTATTGCCAGCGGATCTCTGCGCTGAGCTCGGCACCCGGCAGTCTATTTGTAACTCTCTACTGCTTAAAATCGGCGAATGGCTGGGAACCCAGCGCCATCTGGGGAAAATCAGCGATATTAGCTTTCAAAGCATTGATACCAATATCAATCAGCTTTCGGTGATTCTTGGGGGCTGTGAGCGTATTTCCAATACGCCGATTCCGTTCGCCTATAGCCTTATTGTGCACCGCACGGTTTATTTGTTCTGCATGATGCTGCCGTTTGCACTGGTACCAAACCTGATCTGGCTGACGCCATTTGTATCGGTGTTTATTTCCTACACCTTTATTGCTTTGGATTCTCTTGCGGAAGAGCTGGAAGATCCATTTGGCAGTGCGCCAAACGATTTGGCGCTGAACTCAATTGCCAACACCATCGAGCGCAACCTGCGGGAAATGATGGATACCGATCCGCCACAGCCGCTGCGCCCTAACCAGCGTTGCCTGCTGGATTAATCGCATACCTAAACCCGCAGCCGAATTTAATCGCCTGCGGGTTTTTAGCTTTACCGGCCGCAAAAATTCTTTCTGAATCTGCGGCCTGCCCGTCACCCGAATTAGCGATGAATCACCACGCTTTGTTCTACCGGAATACGCGGCATACGCACGTTATGACCACGGGCATCACGATCGGGATAACCAAAAGAGATCCCAAATAACAGCCGGAACTGGTCGCTGACATTCAACGTCTTACGAACAATATCCGCGTGGAAGCCCAGCAACGTTTGTGGAATGCCGGCATAACCACGGGCGGTTAGCGACAGCAAAAAGTTTTGCCCATACATCCCGATATCTGAAGCAACGCGTACGTTATCGCCAAACGATGGCATAAACAGAAACGCGGCGTGCGGAGCGTTGAAGAACTGGTAGTTGCGTACAAACGCCGCCCGGCGGGCTTCTTTGTCTTCACGGTCGATTCCCAGCGCGCCATAGTGCAAGGCTGCCTGCTGCTGGCTGCGGGTGAAATAGTCACCGTAAAAGTCGTCATAGCTGAAACTGAAATCCGGCGTATTTCGGCCCTGCTCATCTTCACGCAGCATCGCCTCGCTTAGAGCATCTTTGCTGGCACCGCTAACAATATGGACGTGCCATGGCTGCGTGTTGCAGTTGGACGGTGCGCACTGGGCATCGAGTAAAACCTCATGAATTTGTGCATCGGTAAGGGGCGTGCTGAGAAAGTTGCGGGATGAATATCGGCTGCGAACTGTGTCTTCAAAAGAGAGTGTTGTATCTGACATATCTCACCTTAGCTGGATACAAAAGTTTGAAAGAGCGTGTGAGGCGCAGAATGACGTTCAGTGGTAAATTAGTCCAATTAATAATCAAGCTAACCTATTATCGATGATATGAATTTACGCACCGTCGATCTAAACCTTTTAGTCGTGCTGGATGCGCTACTGGACGAAGCACACGTGACTCGCGCCGCCGACAGGCTGGCTATGTCGCAGTCGGCCGCTTCCGCTGCGCTTGCCCGCGCCCGGGATTTATTTAATGACCCATTGCTGGAACGGGGCAGAGATGAGATGCGCCTGACGCCGCTGGCCCAGCAACTACGAGTTCCCCTGAAAGCGGTGCTAACAGAGATAGGGGCGCTGATTGATTCACCTGATGCGCCGGTAAGCGAAATTCATCAGACTTTGCGGATAACCATGGCCGATTATCCGGCGCTCTACATTTTGCCTGCACTGTTACAGGAGCTACAGCGAGCCGCGCCGGGGATAGATATTGTGGTTCAACCCTGGAGTGGAAACGTACCCACTCGCGAAATGCTGGTTTCCGGGCGCAGTGATTTGGCTATTACGGTACTGCCAGACAGCAGGGATGAGGCGTTGCATTGTGAAAAGCTGCTCGATGAGCACTACATGGTTGCGATGCGAGCAGACCACCCGGCGTCACGGGGATTTAATCTGGAAAGCTGGCTCCGTTATCCACATATTGCGGTATCCGGCAATGGCGTGCGCAAAACACAGGTGGATGATGAGCTGCAGCGTTATGGGTATTCCCGGCGGATTGGGCTGGTGGTGCCGGGTTTTCAAATGGCGGTGACGCTGCTGGCCCAAACTGATTACCTGGCATTGGTGCCATCGCGCGCGCTGGCCCATGATTCTGGGTTGATAACATTTCCGCCGCCATTGCCAATTTCTGGTTTCCCCATTCACCTGGCATGGCATACCCGACGTGCCCAGGACCGTGGGCTGCGCTATGTAGCGTCGCTTATCGCCAGTCTGGTTAATTAGTAAAAGTATATATCTATCATGTGATTATCCATTATTTATATATATTGAAGCGCCAGGCGGTTTATCTCTTCAGATAGCCGTTGGTGGATATTTTTGACTCAAGTCAATAATGAAAATGATTATCATCTGCATGTGTAGACTTGGGTAGCGCATTTCTTGTATAAAGCTGAATGATATTAATTATCATTTAATGTTATTTAGCGTGACGCTAAGATTCGTTCGGGCGATATGGAACATTCGTCACGTCCGCAGGCGTCGGAATAAGGATTTGTGCCCGTGACAACTAAGCCTGACAGTAGGCTGGACCTTACTCCCTGGTTTGCAAACCAGGATGGTCAGCCCTTTAAAGACCGCCATGCCACCATGCCGTGGCGCGCTGCCACCCCGGTGCCGAGAGAGGAGCTGGATTCTTCATGGCAGGCGCTAATTAGCCAGCCAACCCCAGCCCGTAAACGCTTGGTCTATTTACATATTCCTTTTTGCGCCACTCACTGCATTTTCTGCGGCTTTTATCAAAATCGCTATGTCAGCGACGCGTGCCAGCACTATACCGATATGTTGTTGCGTGAAATCGAGCGCGAGGCCGACAGCGAGTTGCATCAGTCGTCACCCGTTCATTCCGTTTACTTCGGGGGCGGTACGCCCACCGCGCTATCGGCACACGATCTCGAACGTATTATCACCACACTTCGTCGTTGCCTGCCGCTAGCCCCCGATTGTGAAATCACGATTGAAGGGCGGGTGCTTAATTTTGATGATGCGCGCATTGATGCCTGTCTCGCGGCTGGCGCTAACCGTTTTTCAATCGGCATTCAGTCGTTTAACAGCCAGCTGCGTAAAAAGATGGCACGTACTTCCGATGGCCCTGAAGCGCGGCGCTTTATGGAGAGCCTGTGTCGGCGGGATAAGGCTGCTGTGGTCTGCGATCTGTTATTCGGGCTGCCAGACCAGGATGCCAGGATATGGGGCGAAGATTTAGCTATCGCCCGAGATATTGGGCTGGATGGCGTCGATCTTTACGCGTTGAATGTGTTACCCACTACCCCGCTGGGGAAAGCCGTCGCTAATGGACGTATGACGGTTGCCACTCCTGCTCAGCGCCGGGATCTCTACCTACAGGGCTGTGAATTTATGGATAACGCCGGCTGGCGCTGCATTAGCAACAGCCATTGGGCGCGCACCACCCGAGAGCGCAATCTCTACAATCTGTTAATTAAGCAGGGGGCAGATTGCCTGGCGTTTGGTTCAGGTGCTGGTGGTTCGGTGAATGGTTACTCCTGGATGGGCGAACGTAGCCTGGATAATTACTACCGGGCCGTGGAGCAGGGCAGAAAGCCGCTGATGATGATGACTCGCCCTGCGGATGCGGGTTATCAATGGCGTCACCAGCTACAGGCTGGCGTAGAAACCGCGCGCGTGGCGCTCGATGAGTTAACGCCTGACGCGCATCTGCTGGCCCCGTTGCTGCGCCAGTGGCATCAGGCCGGGTTGACCCAGGATGATTCAACCTGTCTGCGTCTGACCAATGAAGGGCGCTTCTGGGCCAGCAATATTTTGCAGTCTCTCCAGGAGCTTATTCTAAAACTTAATGCGCCACACTCGGTGGCGGAGTCTGTCTGAAAGGAGTCGGGAATGAGTCATGTCGCGTTAGCAGAATTTTTAAAAACCAGGCCGGATGGCACGCTGGAGTCTATCGCCGAAGAATACGGCACTACGCTGTTGGAGGTGGTGCGCCATCTGCCAGATGCTATTGTGGTTGAGGGTGAAAAGTTCGATACCGTCTGGGATGCGGTGGGGAGCTGGGGAGAAGTGACTACTCTGGTACATACCACCGATGTGATTCTGGAGTTTAGCGGCGAGCTGCCTTCGGGTACCCATCGGCATGGATATTTCAATTTGCGCGGTAAACAGGGGCTGTCGGGCCATATTCGCGCGACTAACTGTACCCATATTGCTTTGATTGAGCGGCCATTTATGGGCATGGATACCGCATCGATTCTGTTTTTAAATGCAGCGGGAGGGGCGATGTTTAAGATTTTCCTCGGACGTGATTCCCATCGCCAGTTACTGTCCGATCAGGTCAGCGCGTTTCGGGCTTTGGGCCAGCAGTTGCAGGCGGTGGCCGCATGACGCCGTGGCTGATTTTTGGCGGCGGCGGTCAGGGCGTCGGCGCGCTTATTGTGGAGAGGGCGCTGGAACAGGGGCGAAAAGTTGTGGCGCTGGTACGCGATGACCAGGCCGCGGCGCGTCTTGAAGCTCGTGGTGTGCAGGTGGTTCGCGGAGATGCCTGTGACGACAGCGCCGTTGCCAAAGCCTGCAAGTTAGCCGGGCGCGGGGCGACCATTATCTCGTCTATGGGCGGGGCGCAGGATTATCTGGCCCACCGAACCGTTATCGATAATGCCGGAGCCGCCGGGATTGCGCGGATGGTGATGGTGACCTCCCTGGGGTGCGGCGATAGCTGGGCGTGGCTCAGCCCGCGCGCCAGGGCCGCATTTGGCCAGGCGGTACGTGAAAAGTCGCTGGCCGAGAGCTGGCTTGCCACCAGCGGTATGGATTTCGCTATTTTGCGCCCCGGCGGCCTGCTTAACGGTGCTGCCACCGGCAAAGCCGAACGAAGCCAGGGTGTGGAGGTTCACGGCATGGTGATGCGCGCCGATGTCGCCGCACATGCTTGTGCGCTGGCTGATTCCCCAACGCTCGGCGGGCAGATAATTAGCCTCGTGGAGCCAGGGTTAAAAGCAACTTAATCACTATCCAGCCGGTCTTTTGTTTTTCAATCCAGACTGGCTGGCAAATAACTATGTGAAATATCCCTTAAAAGATTCCAGATACGATATTGGCTGGAGTGCATACGCATGCCTGCCGGTTGGAGCTACAATATTGGGCTATAAGCTGCTGTGGATATGGTTAGTCATGTCATATAGTTATGAGATGGAAGCATAAGCTGTGGGAGCTTTTGCCTCTGTATTTTGACGCTCTAACTGTTGAAATTCACTGCAACTAATAATGTTGAGTAACATGGTTTTTATTTTTCAGCCATTGTATACAGTTGATATAAGATGAGAACAGCAGATATTTGAATATGATGGGTTACTCATACAGCGTGGATTAACAATGTGATGATACACATCAGATTTAATGATTTCTCATGCGAATGGCTGAAAAACAACCAGTGTTTTTTGTCCTCTCAGCTGTTAATGCCTCGCAAATGATAATTGGCTCACGCTTAATATTGTTGAGATGAGTTAGATAGCGGTACGGGTAAGTTTGGCATTGCTTCTGGACGGATGATGTAGGATTACTTGTAGAGTTAACACTCCCCCCAAGAGAACGGCTTAAGTAGAAGCAACAAAAATCATCTGTTTGTTTTAATTGATAATCTATCCAGCTTAATTTTGAGTTTTCCAAAAAAACATAACCCAGACAGCTCATGATGATTAGAAGAGTCAGGCAGCTAAAGATGAGATTCCAATAAACTAATTTTGTTTCTCCTTGAATCGAGGAAGGGCATTTTGTCTGCGGTGGCGGTATATCCGTAATTTTATTTCTGGGTTCAGTGGCGTAGTCATCATCCACCTGACGGATTTCGGGAGGTACTGGCTCTTGCATCTCATTAGATAAATCAGAGATAACAACTGACGAGGGGATAGCTATTCCTTTACGTGGGATAGTTTGAATGATATTCGCGCTAAGTCCTGATTGTTCAAGCCTTTTTCGCAGGTGAAGAATCGTCTGGTAGTATGAACTACCGGATGAACCCAGTCCATTTTGTCGCCAAACGCGATCACAAACTTCCTCTTTTGAGACAATTTCAAATCTTCTTAAAATTAATAACTCCAGGCAATTGGCCGCTGTGACATGCAGGCTTACTAGTTTCTTGGAGGCCAGTGCATATAACGTATGCATCTCTGGATCAAATACAACCGCATTATTGATAACAAACTTACTCATGTCATAAATCCTTTACATTAGTTCTCCATATACATATGAAACCTGAAAATCTGTCTTTTTTCAATTTCATTTATAGAAAAAAGATAGAGCAGTATGTATTGATTTGGAAAAGATCTTATGGCATGTGATGTTTATTTTGATATTAATGAACTTTTATCTTTTATTTCTAATTATCTCAATTAAAGATAGATAAGGTATTGTTTTTATTTGTAATTTTTTATTGATAAAAATTGACATAAATTTATTGTGTGGTTTTTTGAACCATCTATAGAATGTTTTCAGCTGGCTATTCTTAACCCATGAATTTGGTTATTAGATTTTAGGAAGGACTTATATATAGTTTCATATTTAATTCATGGATAAAGGAGCTACTAAATTATAGCTATCATTATGTAGATAGGTATTCAGCCTGTAGAGCTATTATTATGCATATTTTACTACTGTCTAATTTTCAGGGTGGTTATGTGTCATAACCATTGAGATATATTTTTAGTTAACTATTCGAATAATTTTTTTGGCCTTGGTCATCTGAGGCTTACGGAACTTGTTGGTATTCAATTGATTCATTCAAGAATACCGGCTTGTTTAATTTCCCGCTCATACAAGGAATGCGGGTAATTAATTGTTAATACACTCTATTAATTAAATAAAATGGATATTTTTACTATGAAAACCACCAAAATTACTGCTGCTTTATTTACGTCTTTACTCCTGGCGGGAAACGCTATGGCTGAAGAGGCGCCAACTGTAACTACGGATGGCGGAGTTATTCACTTTACTGGTCGCCTGGTAAATGCGGCATGTTCGGTGAGTACCGAATCTGATGGTCAGACCGTAAAACTTGGTGAGTATCGTACAGCCTCCATGAAAGGTATTGGTACTGAATCAGCAACTCGTCCATTCACAATCGTTTTGAATGATTGCGACTCATCTATCTCCAGCATGGCTAAAGTTGCTTTCTCTGGCCAGACAATTGCCTCTGGCGGCATCGATAATTCTCTGCTGAATATCGCGTCATCAGAAAACAAAGCGACCGCATCAGGCGTTGGCATTCAGATTCTGGATGAGGATTCAACACCTCTGATTCTTGATGGCGCGACTTTCAGTAAAGGCCATAAACTAATTGATGGTACCAATACCCTCAACTTCTCTGCTCGCTATGTTTCGGTCGCTGATGAGCCAGAAGCAGGTGAAGCCAATGCTGATGCTACCTTCACTATGCAGTATCAGTAAGTTTTAAATAGAGATAACGGCTTCGGGTGATATCCCGGGGCCAATCCAGGCTTGCTCTTAGGCGCAATGAAATATGTGGATTTCCCGGAAATTACTGGTCTCTATTTTCATCCCGATGCTGGCCTTTTTTTCGCCCCCTATCCAGGCGCATCAACAGGTGGTTATTTTTGGTGGGCTATTGCATCTGACCGGTGGTTTGGTGGAGGGAGATTGCATTCCTGATATCAACGGTCAGGGTGTATTTGTTGATATGGGGCAGTACCGCAGTTCTGATTTCCTTAATGTAGGCGATTTGGCTAATCGAACTGTGAAATTTGATATCAGGCTTAATGGATGTTCCGGTACCGTCTCTAATTTGGTAAAGGTCGCTTTTCGTGGTGTAACTGACCGTTATTTTCCGGAGGCTTTTGAGGCGCGCTCTATTAACAGTGAGAAAGAAAATTCTCGAGAGAGCGGTATAGGTTTGGTTATTTTTGACCGTAATAATAATGCGTTACGCCCAAATGCATTGCCGGTTTCGGCATATAACCTTACCGGTAGGGAAAACAATACGCTCACCCTTACAGCGCGTTATCAGAAAACAGCGGATGCCATTATCCCTGGAGATCTTAAAACCACCATCTGGTTTGACCTTATTTATCCATAAGCCAGTTTCGGCAGGAATAAAATTGATGATGAATTATCTGAAAAAAAAGTTCTCCGCAGGATATGTTGATCTGCTTTTAACTATCGTCGTTGGCTTATGCTTTTGGTTTTCCACTGCCGTATCAGCAGCTGGAGGTGTATCGTTGGGGGCTACCCGGGTGATTTATCCTCTAGGGGATAAGCAAAGTTCTGTTAGCGTAAACAATAGTGATAAAAAATCGTCATTTCTTATTCAGGCATGGGTGGAGTCTCCAGACCAAAAAAAAACCAGCGATATTATCATTACACCACCACTCTTTATTATTAATCCCAATAATGAGAATGCTCTACGTATGGTGTATACCGCAGAGAATACACCTGATGACCGTGAGTCATTATATTGGTTAAATGTAAAAGCCATTCCTTCCAGCAACCAGCAGGAAGTTGAGGGGCGCAACGTTTTGCAACTTGCCATTTTGTCAAAAATCAAAATATTTATTCGTCCGCGCCATCTCAAAATGGCTTCTGTGGATGCTCCATCGCACCTCACTTTTAGACGTGAAGGAAATGTTTTGGTTATTAACAATCCAACGCCATATTTCGTGACTCTGGTGAGTATCTCGATTGGTGGAAAAAGTGTTGAACCGGTAATGGCAACTCCAAAAGGAGAAACTCGAACTAATCTTGTTGGTGGAATAAGTGGAACACTAAAATTTAGTACAGTTAATGATTATGGTGCAGTAGTCTCTCAACCTGACAAGATTGTCCACTAATAACTGGCTATAAAGCTCATGGATGAGGATATGATTGTCTGTAAATTAAAAAAATACCACTCTGGTAGGAAACTTGGAAAGATAACACTGGTTTCCGTATTTTTCCTGATTACACCAGCGAAAAGCTGGGGGACAATGTATTTTAACCCGGCATTTCTTTCTGGCGATACGACTGAAGTAGCTGACTTATCCCGCTTCATTAATAATGGTGGCATGGTGCCGGGTATTTACCGGGTAGACGTTTATCTCAACGATGAGTTTATCACTGCTAGCGATATTAATTTTACGGGAAACACTTCGAAAACGGCTGAGGAATCAGAAAGTCAGGAGACTATAAAAAAAAGCGGATTAATACCATGTTTTAGCCATATTTGGATAGACCGATTTGGTGTAAATACCTCGTTGCTACCTGCCCAGAAAATGGATGCCAGTCAATGTATAGATTTCACTAGCTATATTAAAGGGTTTACATGGGACTTTAATGTTTCACGATTGCGGCTGGATATCACCATCCCGCAGGCAATGTTAGTTAACCGTGTTCGGGGGTATATTTCACCCAATGAATGGGATGAGGGTATAAATGCTGCGCTAATGAATTATAGTTTCTCTGGCGACAGCGGCACGGGCGGCCACGCTTATTATCTGAATCTCTCTGGTGGATTAAACTATGGAGCCTGGCGCTTGCGGCATACGGGTGCCTGGAGTTATGCATCTCAGAATCAAGATCACAAAAGTAAATGGAATAGTATTGAAACATATATCAAACGTGATGTTATTCCTTTTAAAGGTGAGCTAAAAGTTGGGGACGCCTATAGTGATGGTTATCTTTTTGATACCAGTGCCTTTAGAGGGGTCAATTTCTATTCTGTGGATAATATGTATCCGGACTCTCAGCAAGGATATGCACCGGTTGTCAGGGGAATAGCCAAAACCAGTGCCCGCGTCGTAATTCGTCAAAGCGGATATACTATTTACCAAATTAGCGTACCGCCCGGCCCGTTTGAAATACGTGATTTGAATCCGCAAGTTTCAGGTGGTGATCTAGATGTAAGTATTGAAGAAAAAGATGGAAGCGTACAGTCATTTACCCAGCCTTATTCTTCGGTTCCTGCTCTCCAACGCGAGGGGAGACTGAAATATAACTTTATTGGTGGTCAGTATCGGAGCGGAACGGGAGATCAGGATAAACCAACATATTTTCAGACTGAGTTATTCTATGGCCTACCGCATGGGTACACTATTTATGGTGGTACTCAGCTGGCCGCCCGCTATCATGCAGCAGCTCTGGGGCTGGGTGTAAATATTGGAACTTTTGGTGCATTTTCTACTGATATTACACAGGCAAACAGCGAACTGGCGGATCATAAGAAACATCAGGGTCAGTCAGTACGCTTTCTTTATGCAAAATCGATGGAAACTACCGGTACAACTTTCCAGCTAACGGGATATCGTTATTCTACTAAGGGTTTTTATAGCCTCAGTGATGTTGCCTATCGGCGCATGGAAGGGATTGAATATGAGGAGCGCCCGGATGGCAACCATAAATATGAGCCGGTAGTCACTAATTATCACAACCTTAATAACGCCAAAAAAGGGCGGTTTCAGGTTAATATTTCGCAGCAATTAAGCGATTTTGGTTCGTTATATATGACGGGCAACCAGCAAACTTACTGGAATGATACCCGTAAAGATCGCTGGCTGCAGTTAGGCTATACCGCAGTATGGCGTGGCATTCATTACTCGTTGTCATGGTCTTACAACAAAAGTAATTATCAAAACGCCAGTAACCGCCTGGTGGCGTTCAACGTCTCTGTCCCGCTGGGTGCTTTACTAGGCGGTGGCAGGTTTGAACGTAGCACCGTGGATGAAATGTATGCGACGGCCAGTATGAACCATAGTGAGGCAGCTGGCACAACCTGGAATAGCGGCGTCAGCGGAACTTTGCTTAAGGATCGTAACCTGAGCTATAGCGTGGCTCAGGGGCACAGCACCCAGAGTGGCGGAAGTGGCAATGTGAACGCAAGCTGGAGGAACGGTTACGGTACTATCGATGCCGGATATAACTACAGCCATCAATATCACGATTTCAATTATCGTGTGAGCGGAGGAGCGATTCTGCATGGTAACGGGTTGACTTTCGGTCAAACTCTTGGCGAATCCAACGTACTGATTAAGGCCCCTGGTGCCAGCGGCGTTAAAGTTAAAAATGCTACCGGCGTTAGTACCGACTGGCGGGGTTACACCTATTTGCCATACGCTACTGTTTATCGAAATAACCAGATAGACCTGGACGTTAATTCACTGGACGACCATACCGACCTTGATATTTCGACAGGTAGTATTGTTCCTACAGAGGGAGCAATTGTCCGGCTGGACTTTAAAGCTCGTAAAGGTATTCGTGGACTCTTTACGCTGACCAAAAATGGTCGCCCGCTGCCATTTGGTGCAATGATTTCAGATCCTAAGAGCGGAAGCTCAGGGATGGTTGGTGATAATGGCGTGGTATATATGAATGCATTGCCTCTTAAGGGGGAGCTATATGCTAAATGGGGGAGTGAGTCCAGTTCGGTTTGCCGGATTAGCTATTCATTATCAAAAGAAGTTCTGAAGAAAAGCATTGTCCGGCAAGCATTTAATTGTACGCCGTAGCGGATATTTAAGCTCAATAAGGATATTACTCAAATGGCGTCATCAATAACGCTTTACCTAAAAAAATGTAGGAACGCCTTCGTCGGATTGGCTATGAGCTTACTGATAACAGCAGATGTTTTTGCAGCGTCAGTAGGTAGTGTGGATCTGCTTACTTTTTCGTGGTCTATTCAAAATGGATCAGCCAAAGTTGATAGTGCCTCTGCTACGCCGGGAACGACTACCAGTTCCTCATCTCCATGGTGCACATCGTCTAATAATAGAGGGACGTGTGGTGTGGCACTGGCAATATATAATGATGATTTTATCGGTGGATTTTATGTATTTTCATCTGGGCCAATAAAGTCATATTCGGCTAAACTAGCTGCTGATGCTGTTAATGCTATTTCTGGTAAAACATTTGATTTCTCACTTTTTGGTTCAAAAGTAAATTCCAGTAATGCTAAATATGCTTGTTTATATAAATATCAGAATGCAGGAGGGAGTGAGGGTTATTCACTAATGAATGGCCCATGCAGTGGTGGTGATATTCCCCCAACGCCAACGCCAATAAGCTGTGATCTTAGTCTTCCATCAGGAAACACAATTGATTTTGGTGATATTAGTGCTGCTAAATTTATTACAGCAGGCGCGGGTAATACGCTGGCAGGAATTACCCCTCAATCTCGTGACTTACGTATTACCTGTAGTCGGGCCAGTTCCTCTCCAGCCTATATTCGTTTGACTACAACGGGTAACGCTTCTGGTCAGGTCATTGTATCCGATAATCAGGATGTAGGGTTTGTATTATCCGGTGATAATGGTACGAATTCTAATGTACTGATTCCAAACTCGGCTAATAGTAAAATGGTGGTACCATTTAATGGCTCCATTTCGGCGTCAGCCAAAATAACGGCGCTTCCGGCCAGTGTAACGGGTAACCGACCAACAGCAGGTAAGTTTGCATCGACGGCTATCCTTTCGATCACATGGAATTAAGACGAACCTGATGAAAAAATTAATAGTTAAAATTATTCTACAGATTCTATGTGTTTTCTTTTCCGTCTTACCGCAATCATATTCTGCGGAGGATGTAATGTTATATTTGCAGGGAAATATTACGGAACAGAGTTGTGCAGTAAGCGGAGGTGGGGATAATCAGACCATTAAGCTGGGTGAATGGAATTTACGCCAATTGCAGGGGAGTGCCGGCAGAACGACTGAGGCTCGTGATTTCGGGATTTCCTTAGAAAATTGTCCGTCCGGCCTGGTGAGCGTTAGTTTTACTGGAACTCAGGCTGAAGGTAACCCGGATTTGCTGGCCGCAGGAGGAGGGCAGGATGAGGCAAAAAATATCGCGATACAGCTTATGGATAATGATCGAAGCCCTCTGGCGCTTAATACCTGGTCACGCAAAGTAGCTGTCAAAACAGACGGGACGGTAGTGCTTAAGTTTTATGCCCGATACATCACGCTTACCTCTGCGATTACCGCAGGAGAGGCCGATGGACAGGCCAGCTTTACGCTAGCCTATAATTAGCCCTTTGGATAAACGAGCGGCATGTGTCCATCATCTTGAGTTAATGGTGCCAGATTGGGCTATAAATGTTGGTGATCACAGGTCTTGCAATTGATATTTTGCATAACTTATTGTTATAAATATATTTTTTATGGATGGTTTAACCTGTGATATTTATTCCGTCCCGATGATGACTTGCAGGTTTGAGCCACCCCAGGTTTGAATTCATTATGCTTTCCTACTTATTACCTGCGGGCATCACCCCCGCTGGCGGACAGCCTTGATGAAATCGACAAAGGCCCGCAGCCCAAACGGCATAAACTGGCGGTTGGGGTAATAGAGCATAAACGGCGGTCGCTCCGGGAGATATTCGCCAAGAACCGAGACTAATTTGCCATTTTCCAGCCAGGGCTTTACCTGTTCCATATACAGATAGCCGATACCGGCACCATCCAGTACTGCATCGAGCTGCACATCCATATCGTCCAGCAAAATTTTCCCCCGCGTGGCTATCTCCAGTGGCCCTTCGGGCGTGGTGAAATCCCAGAGATAGTGACGTTTACTGGGATAGCGGAAGACAACACATTGGTGATTAACCAAATCCCGGGGATGTTCTGGTTTACCATGCTGGGCAAAGTATTCCGGCGTTGCCACCACCGCCAGCCTGACTGGCCCGCCGATTGGAACGGCAATCATGTCTTTTTCCACCCGAGAATGTAGGCGGATCCCGGCGTCATAGCCCTGGCTGACAATATCGGTCAGCAAGTCATCGGTGACAATTTCTATCTGAATATCGGGGTACTGGCGGCTAAAGGCAGTCACCAGAGGGAGCAGGGTGATGCGGGCGATCAGCCTGGGCGCATTGATTTTTAATGTGCCCATCGGTGAGTCGCGAAAGCAGTTAGCGTCATCGAGAATATTGCGGATATCGTCAAAGGCCGGGCGCAGCCTGTCGAAAAGATTTTGCCCGGCTTCAGTTAACGCCACGCTGCGGGTTGTGCGGTTAAATAGCCGTAACTTGAGGCGATTTTCGAGCTGTTTAATGGCGTGGCTGACCGCAGAAGGCGACAGGCCAATCTCGGCTCCTGCTGCCCGGAAGCTCTTGTGACGGGCCACCGCGATAAAGGTGGCGAAGTCTGACAGATCTACCTTCATTAGTGAAAATCCTTCAATAACCCATCCGATATTATGCGCTTCACCGAATTATCGCCCGGCCGTAGAGTATTCATCAACCAATGATGGAGGAAATAATCCTATGAAATCTGAAAATAGTTATCTGGTCTGGGCGCATCCGCGCAGTGACTCATTAACCGCTCAGGTTGTCGAAGAGATCCAAGGCCAGGCGGCTATTAATGGGATCAAAATGAAAACGCTGGATCTTTATCGCAGTAACTTCGATCCGGTGCTGAATGTTGAGGATGAGCCGGACTGGGGTAACCCACAAAAACAGTACAGCTCCGAGGTGCACCGTCTGTTTGATGATGTGGAAAATGCCGACACTCTGTTTTTAGTCTTCCCAGTGTGGTGGTTTAGCATACCGGCGATATTGAAAGGTTATCTGGACCGGGTGATGAACCACGGGCTGGCCTATGGGGAAGGCAAAAGCCTGGCGGCGACTAAAGTGCGCTGGATTGCGCTGGTGGGTGGCTCTGAAGAGCGCTTCCTGAGGCATGGGCACGATAAACATATGACCAGCTTTATGAATGAATCGATGGGCTACCTGGGCATTAAAGATTCACAGGTCACGTTCCTCTACAACACTCTCGGTGTAGAAGAAGATATTGGCGACAGCACCCAGCATTTTAAGCAACTGTTCCGCCA
This sequence comes from Salmonella enterica subsp. enterica serovar Choleraesuis, assembly GCA_022846635.1. Taxonomy (GTDB): domain Bacteria; phylum Pseudomonadota; class Gammaproteobacteria; order Enterobacterales; family Enterobacteriaceae. The sequence goes on along the minus strand of AP025685.1, from coordinate 4,095,340 downwards.
GGCGCGCGACGTGGTGGATGCGCTGAACTAACTCCCTACCGACAGCAATACTCTCTGGATTTATTTTGCCGCCTCACGAGGCGGCTTTTTTTATGCTTTTGTTTGAACGGAATCTCTTGATCAACGCTGGCAAAGTCACTTTCCTGCACATAAAATCGCTATATATTTATTTATATATCGAATGGCGAGATGCACAGATGCAGAATCATTTTTCAAAAGGACTGATGGACGGGCTGAAAAGCGACGAGCCCTCTGCCCGCGAGGCAGGATGTCGCTTTTGCGATGATTACAAACGCGGTTTTATCATCGGCTATGCCCATCACGTAAAACAAGTGACGGGTGAGGAGTCGCTGGCAGCACGCAAGGCGGGTGCGCTGACTCGCCTGTATGCGCTTGATAAAGAGCTAATGGCCGAATTTTTTTATCAGCATAATAATCGCTCGGCGGTGAATTCTTTTAATGAAGGTTATGAAGGCGGGTTCTAACGTATTGATTTGAATGTGTTAGTGGTTTTGCCTGCCTGCGGCGGCGGGCGACATTTCATGGTTATTGGATTCGCCACGGCTTATGGTCGCGAGCGAAAAGCAAATCGAGGTCTCTCAAATTAACGGCATATATCGATAAATCTAAATATTGAAATGTATAGATGATGGGATTAGGATCTGCCCATCGCCCGACAACTGGTGAGATGAGTTTCCCCCACTGTCGGCTATGTATGAACATAACGGATATTATTGATGAATAAGTCAGCGTTGTTTGCCCCGGTAAAACTGGGAAATCTTACCCTTAAGAATCGTATCGTTTTACCGCCACTTACCCGTTCGCGTAGTACCCAGCCGGGTAATATCGCCAATGCGATGATGGCGGAATATTATGCCCAGCGCTGCGGTGCCGGATTTATGATTAGTGAAGGTACCCAGATTGAACCGCGTGGCCAGGGTTATGCCTGGACGCCTGGTATTCATAGCGCTGAGCAAATCGCCGGCTGGAAACAGGTCACTTCACGGGTACATCAGCAGGGTGGCATTATTTTCGCCCAGCTGTGGCACGTAGGGCGGGTTTCTCACAATTCGCTACAGCCAGGAAATACCGCGCCGGTAGCCCCTTCCGCTATTCGGGCTGATAACGTTAAGGTCTTCATTGAGACCGGGCCTGCTCAGGGAGCGATGGCTGAGCCATCGACGCCGCGCGAGCTGACAACCGATGAAGTGAAAGAGCTGGTGCAGATGTATGCCCAGGCCGCCCGTAATGCGCTGGAAGCAGGCTTTGATGGTATCGAGCTGCATGCGGCGAATGGCTACTTAATCAATCAGTTTATTTCCACTCATACCAATCATCGTGATGATATCTATGGTGGATCGCTGGATAACCGTCTGCGCTTTCTTCGCGAAGTTACCGCGGCGGTGATTGATGTTGTGGGTAAAGAGCGGGTAGGCGTTCGTTTTGCGCCATTGTTTGAAAGCACAACCGAAGAGCGTGTCTATCTTGGGCTGGTGGAGGCCGATCCGTTTACTACCTATACCGAGGCTGCCCGCCAGCTTAATGCGTTGGGTATCGCCTATCTGTCGATTGCCGAAGCCGACTGGGAAAATCCGCCAGAGCTGCCGACCGCATTTTGCCAGGCGCTGCGTGAAAGCTTCACTGGCGTCATTATGTATGCTGGGAAATATACCCTGGCTAAAGCGCAGCATATGCTGGATGCCGGGCTGGGCGATGTTTTTGGTTTCGGACGGCCATTTATCGCCAACCCGGATCTGCCGGAGCGCCTGGAGAAGGGATTGGCGCTAAATCCGCTGGATCCGCAAACGGTGTTTGGCGGCGGTGAGCACGGCTATATCGATTACCCGCGTTACGGGGCATAAGCCTGCCGGGCTGGCATGCTGCCAGCCCGATTGACTTTTCGGGTGCTCATCCATAATGTACCGGTTCCTTTATGCTGATATTTATCTCCGATGCCTGTAAATACTGACGATATCCTCAAAGCTATCTCTAATCCGACCAGGCGTCAGATCCTGCATTGGCTGCGGGAACCTGCGGTTCACTTTGCGGGTTATCCTCACCTGCTCGATCCGGTAAAGAACGGCGTGTGCGCCAGTTTTATTCAGGATAAAACTTCGCTTTCGCAGCCAACAATTTCCTCTCATCTTAGTAAGCTGCAAAAGGCGGGTCTGGTGAGCTTTAAAAAGGTCGCCACCTGGACTTATTACCAGCGTAATGAAGAAGTTATCTCCAGATTTTTGGCGCAATTACACGCTGAGTTGTAATTAAATATCTTGCCTGATAAGTGGTATAAGCCGCTCGTTTTATAGCCTGTATCTCAATTTAAAATCCCTTGTGGCTGGTTAGTCTGCCTGATACCGCGAGCGGTATTCTCACATCTATTTTTCTTCTCTTTCTCTTGAAAATGCATCGGCTGGCACTTTGCGTTTTGAGCTGTGACAGGTAAAGATTTTTTGCTTTTTAACGACACTCTCTATATAAATCTTACGGATGTTTAGACGTCTATACGTTTGGAAGGATATATGAAAGAGAGTGACGGCGTCGGCCAGTTAAAACGCACTATGAAAACCCGCCACCTGGTGATGCTGTCGCTGGGCGGGGTTATTGGTACCGGGTTGTTCTTTAATACCGGCTACATTATTTCCACTACCGGTGCCGCCGGGACGCTACTGGCATACCTGATTGGTGCGCTGGTGGTTTGGCTGGTGATGCAGTGCCTCGGCGAGCTGTCGGTGGCGATGCCAGAGACAGGTGCCTTCCATGTCTACGCCGCCCGCTATCTGGGGCCGGCTACCGGCTATACCGTGGCGTGGCTTTACTGGCTTACCTGGACGGTCGCGCTCGGCTCGAGTTTTACCGCCGCCGGTTTTTGTATGCAGTACTGGTTCCCACAGGTGCCGGTGTGGACCTGGTGCTTGCTGTTTTGCGTACTGATATTTGCGCTAAATGTTATTTCCACCGGCTTTTTTGCCGAGGGAGAGTTCTGGTTTTCGCTGATTAAAGTGCTGACTATCGTGGCCTTTATCGTACTGGGAGGCGCGGCGGTATTTGGTTTTATCCCGATGCAGGATGGCTCCCCGGCACCTGGCCTGCACAATCTCACCAGCGAGGGATGGTTTCCCCACGGCGGTCTGCCGATTCTGATGACCATGGTTGCGGTGAACTTTGCCTTTTCCGGTACCGAGCTTATTGGGATTGCCGCCGGTGAAACCGAAAACCCGCATCAGGCTATACCGATTGCGATTCGTACCACGATTGCCCGGCTGATTATCTTTTTTATCGGTACGGTGTTTGTGCTGGCGGCATTGATTCCGGCCAGTCAGGCAGGAGTGGAAAAAAGTCCGTTTGTGCTGGTTTTTGAGAAGGTAGGCATTCCATATGCGGCGGATATTTTTAACTTTGTTATTTTGACTGCGATTTTATCTGCAGCTAACTCCGGGCTGTATGCTTCCGGGCGCATGCTGTGGTCGCTGGCGAATGAACGCACGTTGCCCCAGGCATTTACCCGGGTAAACAAGCGCGGCGTGCCGGTTACCGCGCTGTCGGTAAGTATGCTGGGCGGCGTGCTGGCGCTGCTATCCAGCGTGGTGGCACCAGATACGGTTTTTGTCGCGCTGTCGGCTATTTCCGGGTTTGCGGTGGTCGCGGTGTGGCTAAGTATCTGCGCGTCGCATTTTGTATTTCGCCGCCGCCATTTGCAGCAGGGACGGCCATTAAGCGAGTTACAGTACCGTGCGCCGTGCTATCCGGTGGTGCCAATTCTGGGGTTCGTCTTGTGTCTGCTGGCCTGCGTCGGCCTGGCGTTTGACCCTGGCCAGCGCATCGCGCTGTGGTGTGGCCTGCCGTTTGTTGCCTTTTGTTATGGCGCTTATTATCTGACCCGACCCGCTAACCCTTTACAGGAGCCGCAACATGTCCGTGATTAATCCATTAATTTCGCTGCTGGGCAGCCAGCCATTTGTGTTACTGGATGGTGCGATGGCAACCGAACTGGAGGCGAAGGGCTGCAATCTGGCGGATACCTTATGGTCGGCTAAAGTTTTGCTGGAAAACCCGGAGCTTATCCGCCAGGTACATCTGGACTATTTCCGCGCCGGGGCTCAGGTGGCAATTACCGCTAGCTATCAGGCAACGCCTGCCGGGTTTGCACCGCGGGGTATAGATGAGCGGCAAGCCTGTGCATTGATCGCCAAAAGCGTCACGCTGGCGCGTGAGGCGATAGCGATATATCAGGCCGAAAATCCGCAGGCACAGCCGCTGCTGGTGGCTGGTTCAGTCGGTCCTTACGGAGCATATCTGGCCGATGGTTCTGAATATCGGGGAGATTATCAGCGCAGCGTGCGCGAGTTTCAGCATTTCCACCGCCCGCGCATCTCCGCATTACTCGAGGCTGGTGCCGACCTGCTGGCATTCGAGACAATTCCATCCTGCGCTGAAATCGTCGCATTGGTAGATTTACTGTCGGAATGGCCACAGGCAAGCGGGTGGTTCTCCTTTACGCTACGTGACAGTGAGCATTTAAGCGATGGAACACCGTTACGCCAGGTACTTGAGGTCCTTAACGGAAATCCGCAAATTATTGCCATAGGGGTGAATTGCATAGCGCTGGAGAATACCACCGCCGCACTGCGCCATTTGCAAACGCTGACCACGCTGCCGCTGGTGGTGTATCCCAATTCCGGCGAACACTATGACGCCACAACCAAAACCTGGCATCATCACGGTGAAACCTGCCAGACGCTGCGGGATTATCTGCCTCAATGGCTGGACGCCGGTGCACAGTTGATTGGCGGCTGCTGCCGGACGCGGCCTGCGGATATCGCCAGCCTGAAGGCCTGTCTTTAAGATCTTATGAATAGCAATGCTGGGGCGGTGAGGGGCTAAACCTGGCCCTCACCGCTATAAATTCGCGGACATTACTCCGGCAGGCTAGCCGTGAAAAATGGCACCAGCTTGCTAAGCGCTTCAGCGACGTATTGCGGCTGGTCATACAACGCAATGTGGGTCGCACCCTCAACAATGTGCATCCGCTTGTTAACACTGGCTGCCCGCTGATAAATCTCCTCGGTTAGCCAGCGGGTGCCGGCCTCACTGCCTGCGATAACCAGCAATGGGTGGGTCAGGAAAATCTCTGCATTATTAAAAGCGTCATAAGTCACCAGTTGCGCCAGGCTGCGGGTGGTGATTTGGGCCGGTGAGTTTGGATGCATGGCGCGCGGCGTGCGGTAATACTCATATGCTTCGACAAAATCCTGATTTGGAGCCTCTTCCACGGTCATTGTCACGGTTGGCGTGTAGCCAATAGGTGCGCCTTTCGCCTCTGCATTACGCTGCTGGGCGGCCATTTCCAGAAAGGCAAAGCACTGTTCCGGAGCCTGGTCACCTGCCCAGCCCTTGCGATACATCGCGCCATAGTTAACGGCGCTGATTGTGCCCGTGGCCTGGATGCGGCGATCGACCATGGAGGCATGGATAGCGTAGCCACCGCCAGCGCATACACCCAGGACACCTATCCGCTGACTATGAATAAATGGCTGAGTGACCAGGTAATCGATGGCGGCGGAGATATCTGCCACGCGGGTATAAGGATTTTCCTCATAGCGCGGTTCGCCACCGCTTTCGCCCTGGCAGGATGAATCGAATGCCAGGGTAACAAACCCGTGCTGCGCCAGTTTTTCTGCGTATAGCCCTGCCGTTTGTTCTTTTACGCCGCCGCTGGGGTGGATAACCACAATTGCCGGGTAGCGGCGCTGATTATCAAATGACTCAGGGAAATACAGGTTGCCAGCCATGTTGATTTGGACGTTGGGAAATCTGATTGCTTCCATGGTATTGCTCCTTTGCGGGTTGATGGGTCATCTTAGGGACGGAGACTCAACCTGATAAGAAGGGACAATCAGATGGCAGTTATTAGCAGGGCTTATAAATGAGCCGGGAAAACCTCAACGATCTGGCCACTTTTTTGGCAGTGGCAGAGGCTGCCAGTTTTACGCATGCGGCGGCAAGGCTCGGCACTTCACAATCGGCGGTGAGCCAGACTGTAAATAATCTGGAGCGGCGACTGCAGCTAAAGCTGCTGAACCGCACAACCCGCAGCCTGACGTTGACTGAAGCCGGTGAGCGGCTGGTACATCTTATCGGCCCGGCGTTTGAGCAGATTACCTTTGGGCTGGATAAGCTTTCCGAGTTGAGGGATAGGCCTGCGGGAACGGTACGGATTTCAGCGGATGAATACGCTATTCAGCAGGTTTTGTGGCCAAAGCTCGCGCCGGTATTGAAGAATTATCCGGATATTCAGGTTGAGCTGATAGCGGATTATGGGCTGGTGGATATTGTCCGGGAGCGTTTCGACGCGGGGGTACGGCGCGGCGGATTAATAGCAAAAGATATGATTGCCGTGCCGATTAGCGGTGAACACCGGATGGTTGCGGTGGCCGCTCCGGTTTTTTGGGCTGAGCATTCCCGGCCGCAGGTTCCGGGCGATTTGCTCAACCTGCCATGTATCAATTTGCGCTTACCAACACCCGGCAAAATCTGGGCCTGGGAGTTTTGGGTCGATAAAAAACAACACCAGTTTCAGGTCAGTGGGCAATTGGTGGTGAGCAGTATTAATCAGGCGCTACAGGCGGCACTGGATGGTTACGGGGTTGCCTGGCTGCCGCAGGCATTAGCTCAAAGCCACATAGCCACAGGAGGGCTGGTGCCGGTTCTGGACGAGTTCTGCATTACTTATCCTGAATACTACCTTTATTACACCAGTCGTCTGCGTAGCTCTGCGGCCTTTAGCGTGGTGCTTGAGGCATTGAGATCACATTAGCTGTCGGAAATAGATTTATAGACCGAGCGATAATCGCGATAAATATCGGCAGTTAAACAGGTTAAATTGATTAATGCTCGTAAGTTAGCTACTGCCTTAATAGCTGCTCAAACATTAAAAGCTATCCGGCCTGATGCTTCATCGGTGGCCGTAAGAGAGCACTCAATTAACTGACATTTTATTCTTATTGCCTGCAATTATTACTCTAAGCGTAATAGTGCAGTATCAGAATGCGTCTTTTTCCGCCCCTGACAACCTCGTAACTTACCCAGCATATCAAAACAGTTTCGACCCGCAGATGTTCCGGGTTGCGCAGCTATTGGAGTCTGAATATGTCTAAGGTAATTACTTTTTCACGAGTTGGTGGCCCGGAAGTTTTGGAGATAACCAATGTGGAGGTGCCTGCGCCAGCGGCAGGTGAAGTACAGATTACGGTGAAAGCCCTTGGGATTAACCGGGCGGAGATTATGTACCGTACCGGACAGTATGTTATTGAGCCTCAGTTCCCGGCCCGCCTGGGGTACGAAGCAGCTGGCGTTGTGGAAGCCGTTGGCCCGGGCGTTAGCGAGTTTGCGCCGGGCGATAAAGTTAGCGTGATCCCGTCATTTATGTTCACCGAATACGGTATGTACGGCGAGCGGGTAAATGCGCCGGTGCATGCGGTGGTTAAACATCCGGAAAATCTCAGTTTTGCGGAGGCTGCGGCCAGCTGGATGATGTTTGTTACGGCCTACGGCGCGCTGGTGGAATACGGCAATTTGCAGGCCGGGCAGTACGCTTTGTTAGGAGCCGCATCCAGCAGCGTGGGTATGGCGGCGATTCAGATTGCTAATATGCTGGGCGCGTATCCCATTGCGCTGAGCCGTACCCGTAAAAAAGCCGACATTTTGCTTAATGCCGGTGCCGCAGCGGTTATCGCCACCACTGAACAGGATCTGGCGGCTGAGGTAAATTCGCTGACTGATGGTAAAGGCGTTGACCTGGTGTTTGATCCGGTTGGCGGCCCGGATGCGGCAAAAATTGCCAGTGTCATGGCTATGGGTGGGAGCTTCTTCCAATATGGCGCGCTGGACAGCCGGAACCTGTCTATTCCAGTGATGGATATTTTGGGTAAACATCTCACCTTCCGGGGATATGAGCTGTTCGAGATTACCACCAATCCAGTGAAGCTGGCGCATGCCAGGGACTTTGTCTATCAGGGGCTAGAGTCCGGCCAGCTCAAACCGATTATCGATAAAGTCTTCGCCTTTAACGATATCGCTGATGCCCATCGTTACATGGAGGCGAATGGGCAGGTGGGTAAAATCGTCGTTACGCTTTAAGCATTAAATAACCGCCCCACAGATGCGGGGCGGTATCAGCCTCAGGGGAGTTTCTTAAGCAGTTCTTCCAGCCATTCGGCAAAAACTCTTACCTTATGTGACAGATGGCGATGTGGATACAGTAGTGACAGCTTTCTCGCATGTGCCGGATAGTCAGGCAGAATTTCCACTAGCTGGCTGCTGTCCAGATGGGATTTAAAAAAGAAGTACATGCCCTGCATAACTCCCAGCCCGGCCAGCCCTGCGGCGAGATAGGCCTCGGAGTTATCCAGCACCAGCCTGCCGGTAAGATTGATCTCTTTAGCCCCAGATGAGGTCTGGAACCACCACGGCATAATCTGGCGGCTGCTACTGTTTATCCAGCACAGCGCCTGATGTTGTTGCAAATCCTCAAGCGTTTCTGGCTTGCCGTGCTCTGCAATGTAAGCAGGGCTGGCACAGGTCGCCATTTTTATATTGCCTAGCGGGCGGGCAATGTAGTCACCATCCTCCAGTTCTCCCATACGCAGTACGCAATCCAGCCCATCGCGTAGCATGTCCTGGCGGCGGTCTGAGCTACTCAGAATAATTTCGATATTGGGATGCGCTTTATAAAACTCGGCCAGATGAGGAACCACCACCAGGGCGGCAAAAGCCACCGGCATGTCGATGCGCAGCTGCCCATGCACAGGCCGGTCTGGCGCAAACGACTCCAGTAAATCATTAGCCTGAGCCAGCAACGGTTTACTGCGGCGATAAAACTCTTCACCTTCCGGCGTCATATTGATGCGCCGGGTCGTGCGTTGCAGTAGCCGCACACCGCAAGATTGTTCCAGTTGTTGCAGCAATTTGGTTACCGCCGGGCGATGAATTTGCAGGTTTTCAGCAGCCTGAGTAAAGCTGCCAGACTCAACGATTTCGATATAAACCTTAATTGCTTCAAAGAGATTGATTTGCATGCTGCGCTTCCTGCCACCGATAAGGCGGGCTGACGACGGATGGAATTGCCTTATTATTACTTATTTCGTAATAGTGATGGAGGTTATTAGCTATTTTTCCTGACAATCTCCGCGCCTAAACTACAGCCATTCGAAAATATGAGGTTGGCCGAGCGGTGTTTTCCAGTAAGCCATCCTTTATAAAACAATATGTTAGGCCATATATGGCCGAATGAAATGTTATTCAGGATATGTAGTTATGCAACGTAAATCTGTTTCAGAAATTCTTGGTATTGAAAAACCGGTTATTCAGGGTCCGCTGTCATGGTTAACCGATGCGCGCTTAGTTGCGGCCGTCAGTAATGCCGGGGGCATGGGGATATTAGGCCCTAACGCCGGATTAACGGCTGAAACTGCAGCCACTACGCCGGAAGAGACGGCTGAAAAACTGCGCGCAGAGATCCGTAAAACCAAAGCACTGACCGAAAAACCTTTTGGCGTAAATCTGATACCGACGCCAGAAAATGATGTCTGGACCCCGCCAATCCTGAAAGTTATTAAAGAGGAAGGGGTGCATGCCGTGGTTTACACCGGCTACGGAGAGGGAGCGATTATCCCGGCTTTATTTGATGACCTTAAGCAGGCAGGGATTAAAATTATCTATCGGGATATTAATCCGACTCCGGCAAATACACGTTTAGCCGAGTCAGCGGGAGCAGATGTTATCGTCGCTACCGGCTTTGATGAAGGCGGGACCTTGCCCGCAGTGACAGTGGGGACGTTCAGTATTGTGCCGATGATTGCCGATGCGGTTAAAAATGTACCGGTGCTGGCCGCAGGTGGCATCACCGACAGCCGCACTGCCAGGGCTGCTCATGCCTTGGGTGCCGAGGGCGTATTTGCGGGTTCAGTCTTTATCAGCACGATGGAAAGCCGTGTACCACAATCGGTGAAAGACAAAATTATTGCCGCTGATGGGCTGGACATGCAGCTGTTCCGCACCCTGCCAGACTATTATCGCGCACTGCCTGGAAAATTTGCCGACAGGCTGGTGGCGATGGATAAAGCCGGAGCCAGCAAAGAAGAGATTGGCCAGGCGATGGGTGGGCTGCGCGGTTTACGTATCGGTATGCTCGAAGGCAACAGCGATGAGGGATATATCTCGTTGGGTACGGGTATTGGCAGCATCCATAAAGTTAAAAGCGTGGCCGATGTGGTCAATGAGCTAAGCGTTTAACTTTCGAGTTGATGCAAAGCAGCGCTTGTCAGGCGGAGCTATTGAATCCGCCTGGCAGGCATATTGTTGTAGCTATTATCAAAGAGGGTGATTTAAGACAGCCATTTTTAGATTTTCCAGTCTGTAATTCCTCTTATCCCACCTGGCATGCGATGCCACATTCAAGTTTGAATCTTATGGTCTCTCACTTCTGTTTCATGCCGTTGTGGTCACTAAATTCAATCTGTTCTTTATTCACCGGACGGATTGCCAGCAGGTTTTTTTAAGGCAGAGGAGATATGACCAGAAAAGGAACAATGAAGTAATGTGATGAATTATTTTGAGCCAGGGAAAGGGGTTTAGGCTAACTGCATGTACCACAAGGAAATTGAAGGCAATATTGACGTTTAAGAGAAGGAAGTTGGCGGAAGATCACAGGAGTCGAACCTGCCCGGGGCCGCTGGCGGTCCCAACTGGATTTGAAATCCAGCCGCCTCACCGGAGACGACGATCTTCCGGTCCTCAATTGCTACATGGAGGACCGCGGCATTATAAGCACGTTTGCCATTGATTACCAACCCTGATTGCCCGTGCGCACAAGGGGTTACGTCAGGTTTTCTTTCGCTAACCCGGTGGCTACACCTTTGCAACACTCCGCAGCTTGTTTCAAGAGGTAACCAGACGTGTAAGCTGAAGGCCCGGTGTGGCGGCTATGGTGCTATTTCTAATCAGTCATAAGAGTGGATTTGATAGCGCGGCGATTGTTGCAGGCAGAGAGCCACCGGCACGATATTGTTGGTAACAACAGGGCTGGAAATGTCTGGCGACAGATTTCATAAACATAAAAGCCACCCGCAGGTGGCTTTTATCAACGCGTTAAGATCAGGCGTCAGGATTATTTTTTAAAGTCAGTAATAATCCGTCGCGGCGCATGGCTGCCGCTTCTTCCGGCTTGTGCAGGCGGTCGAGAACGTCGGCCAGCCAGGCGTAATCAAACGAGTCCGGACGCTGCTTCAACGCGGCGCGAAACGCAAGGCTCGCTTCCTGCCATTCGGCATGCTTCATCAGCATCTGGCCCAGGGTGCTCCACAGTAAAGGGCGATCGCCATGGGTTTTGATAAGCTGGCGTAGCATATGCTCAACGGCTTCTGGTTTGCAGGTTTTCAGACGCGGCATAAGCAGAACCAGGCGCTCGTCATACTGACGTTTTACTCCGTCGAGGATAACTTTTTGCGCGGTTTCATGGTCGTCGCACTCAATAAGATGCTCTGCCATTGCCACCTGCAAGGCTGGCTGATGGCGAGTTTTACGCGGCTGGCTCTGCCACCAGGCGTTTAGACCTTCGCTGCCGCCATCGGCCATCGCTTTGTCCATCAGGCCAATCCACGCCATACGCTCCAGCTCTTCGCGGTGCGCTTCATCGCCCACTCCGGCTTTCTCCATCGATGGCAGAATATCCAGCAATGAGCTCCAGGCCTGGGTACGGATATAGGCCTGTTCAGCCAGGCGTAGCACTTCCGGGTGACGAGGCGTGACTTCCAGCAGTCGGTCTACGCCGTGGCGCGCCGCATGGTCTTCATTACGCGCCAGTTGCAAACGTACGCGGGTAATCTCAACTGGAATAGGGTCGTTTTCGGAAAGCTCGGCGGCCCGCTGGAGGTGCTGGTTTGCGCGAATTTCGTCACCGCGCTGTTGGGCAGCTTCAGCGGCCAGCAGATAATTAACGACCGGCTGATCGGCGTGATCGGCATTTTTAGTTAGCAGCTTTTCAACCTGCTGATGGTCACCTTCGGCCAGTTTAAGCAGCGCCTGGCTGGTTTGCTTGCGTGCACGGCTGCGTTTGCGGCCGGTGAACCAGCCGTGGGTACGGGCGCCGGTGCGACATACCCGGCGAATGACCCACTCGATGGCGAACAGTACGATAATTAGCAGAATCAACATGATAACCAGACCGGTTACGCTGGTTTCAATGTTGTAGCTGTTGGTCTGTATCAGCACGTAACCCTGCTGCCCGGCTATCATTGGGCCCAGCACGATGCCTGCCAGCAGCAGCAGGAATAACACGAATATTTTCAACATGCGTTATTCCCCTTGCGCAGCCTGAGGCGCGGTTTCTGGCGCCGCAGGCGGTGCGGCTGGCTCCGGATTTGCCGGGGCGGCAGGGCTGGCAGGCGTTGGGGTGACGACCGGCAGGGAGCTGGTCATCATGTTGCGTACCCGAGTCTGCATTAGTTTATCCAGCACCGGCTGACTTTTAAGCGAGTCTGGCAGCGTCATAGTGATGTCCTGCTGCTCCAGATTATCCAGGCTTTCAAGGAAGGCGCGGGTTGAGGCATCGTCAGTATCGTAGTAAGCGCGCACCCAGGCAGCGACATTTTCCAGCGACTGCTTATAGATTTCCTGCTGGTGGCGCGGTACTGCCTGAGCGGCTACCAGCAAACGGGAACGGATATTCTCACGCAGATAAACGTCCTGATTTGGCGCCAGTAGCGGTACATCAGAAGCGTCGCGGCGGCGGATAGAGATGAAATTATCCATAAAGTTATGCCAGCTGCTGCTCAGATTGGCGCGCCAGTTGCTAAGGGTGCCGGAAACCTGCTGGCTATCATCATCCATTGGCGTGCTGTTATCGTCATTGTCGGCAAGGCGCAGATTATCAACTTGATTTGTAAGCTGATTAACTTTGAGGATGATACCGTCATAATCGATTTGAGTGATGGCGGCCAGGCTTGCGATATCTTCAGAAATAGTACGACGAGCGCTAATTAGGCTTGGATCGTCCATATCCGCGAGGCTGGCATCGGCGCTTTTTAGCAGAGCCGCTGCGGTCATCACGTCGTTATCGCTCCAGAGTTTGCGGCCCGCCTGTTTTACCAGGAAATCGGCCTGAGACAGCAGCCAGGTATTGGAGTCGCTGCCGGTAATAGTGGCAACTTTCTGCTGTAACTCACTGAGCGCTTTGTCGGTCTGAGCTTGCTGGGCTTTTGCAGCGTCCAGGGCACTGGCCTGCTGTTTTATGGTGTCTTCCAGCGCAGACTGCTGCTTATCCTGCTGCTGTTGCAGGGCGCTTAGACGCTCTGCCAGTTCCTGAGAAGTTGCCGACTGAGCCGTAGACTGATGTTTATTCAGGCTATACAGACCACCCCCAGCCGCCAGAGCAATAACAATAGCGATGGCACCCAGAGCGATTCCGGCCTTCGGGCTAAGGTTTTTATTCGCAGACTTATTGGGCTGTGCGGTGGTTTCCACGTCAGCCGAAGACTGCTCAACCATAGCGGAGGTCTCTTTTTGTTGTTCCGTCATTATGGCGTCCTATTCGTTTTATTAGCGTAGCGCTCTTAATAGCGCATCATTATCTGCGTTATCCGCGATTAAAATATCCTGCCAGCCAAGCGCCTCTCCTTGCCGGGCGAGGCGGTCGCTGACTACCAAAAGTTTGCAGCGTAATAACCACTCCTCGCGCCATGGCGCTGGAATCAAATCATAAAGTTGTTGCAGCATTTCACCGCTGGTGACGACCAGCGTGTCTATACCGCGTCGCGACCAGCGAAAGCCCTCTTCACGCCCGTCATAAGGGCAGGGGGTTCGTTGATAGCATTCACAAAACTCTACCTGGGCACCGCGAGCGCTGAGCGTGTCGCCAATCAGTTCACGGCCACCGTTGCCGCGCAAAATTAATGCGCGTTTGCCGGTAATATTTTGTAATTCCGGTAATTGTAGCAAGACTTCGCTAATTTCCCGATCGCGGGGATAATTCACCGCCAGGCCACTGGCCTGATGGAATGCCAGTGCGGTAGTGCGGCCAATGGCAAACCATTGAACTTCCGATGGCCAGATGTTGCCCTGCTGACCTAGCGTAGCCGCGGCCCATTCCACGGCGTGCTGAGATAATACCAGGCCGATATCTCCCGGGCGCAAGGCGGCCAGTTTGTTGGCCAGCTGCGGAAGTTCGCGCCCCGGGGAAAAATCGATAAGCGGCAGACTCCAGGCTTCCCGCCCAAGCCGCTGAAGACGGCTGACTAGCTGCTCCCCGGCGGGAGACGGACGGGTCACCAGAATATTCATGCAGGCCCATCTCCATTATAGATAGCGGTCAGGATCTTCCGCGCGCCGTTATCCAGCAGCTCTTCTGCCAGCGAGATACCTAGCGCTTCGGCCTGCTCAGGCTTGCCGCGACGCTCGCCGTAGATAATTTGCGAACCATCAGGCTCACCGACCAGCGCACGCAGCCATATTTCGCCATTTTCCAGCTCAGCATAGCTGCCAATAGGAACCTGACAGCCGCCTTCCAGGCGGGTGTTCATGGCACGCTCGGCGCTAACGCGTAGCGCGGTTTCCGGATCGTTCAATGGGGCCAGTAGTTCGCGGGTACGGGCATCATTCAGTCGACACTCTATGCCGACTGCGCCCTGGCCTACCGCAGGCAGGCTAACTTCAGGAGGCAGTGCGTAGCGAATACGCTCAAATAACCCCAGACGTTCCAGCCCGGCAACGGCCAGGATTATCGCGTCATAATCGCCATTATCCAGTTTGCTAAGACGGGTGCCTACGTTGCCCCGCAGTGAGCGGATAACCAGATCCGGGCGACGAGCGGCTATCTGGCACTGCCGACGCAGGCTGGAGGTACCAACGATACTGCCTGCGGGTAGCGCATCCAGCGAATCGAAATGATTAGAAACGAATGCATCGCGCGGGTCAGCGCGCTCACAAATTGTGACCAGGCCCAGCCCCTCGGGGAACTCAACCGGCACATCTTTCATGGAATGTACGGCAATATCGGCGCGCTCTTCCATTAGCGCCAGCTCCAGCTCTTTGACAAACAGACCCTTACCGCCAACCTTAGCAAGCGGCGTGTCGAGAATGACATCGCCACGGGTCACCATGGGAACCAAAGTTACCGTGAGACCGGGATGACTCTCCTCCAGGCGCTGCTTGACATACTCCGCCTGCCACAAAGCCAGCGGGCTCTGGCGGGTAGCAATCCTTATTTCTTTGTCTGTCATGCTTTTTACCGTATTTGTCGAATGCTGGCTCATCCTAACATTGTGGCAGAAGAGTGTCAGCGCTAACGCTTTTTAGGCATTAGGCCGCCATAAGCCAGGATGTATTTAGGGTCTGACGAACTGAAAACATATCCGCCATTTTTGGATCAATATTCTTTCTTAAATGAAATGGATCCCTTACTTTCAATGATCGTTTGAAACGGGATCCGGGCAAATGACGCTCCAGCCCGTGAATTCGTTGACAAGAGCGCGCTTTCGCCCTAATTTTTCTGCCAGCGATTTAGGTGCCGTTTAACCCGGTTTCAGGTGAAAAAAAGCATCGGAAATGAACATATCGTGCGAGTCGCTATGCTATTAAATGCTTGTTGTTAGCAATTAATTAGCAATCAAGTAACACTGTGTTAACTTTATAGGGTGCTTCGGGTCCGGGTATTTAGGCATGAAGGCCTCCTGCAGCCGCATGGATAGCGGGTTCAGGGCAAATGGAGTTAATCAGCGAGCACTCTGTACCGCTGGCCAGATGCTATACTGTGGTAGTGCATCTTTCTTTACGGTCAAGCCACAAGGTGTTAAATTGATCACGTTTCCATCAATTTCCTGGCTGCTTCAATAGTTTTATCGGGGCCGGGACGATTAGGTGGCGGCTCTTACTAAAACCCTATCAGGCGAAATGTCTTGTACCTCTATATTGAGACTTTGAAACAGAGACTGGATGCCATCAATCAACTGCGTGTGGATCGCGCTCTTGCTGCCATGGGGCCCGCTTTTCAGCAGGTCTACAGTCTACTGCCGACATTGTTGCATTATCATCACCCGCTGATGCCCGGCTACCTCGAGGGTAGCGTCCCACACGGCATCTGCATGTACACGCCTGATGAAACCCAAACTCACTACCTGAACGAGCTGGAACAGCACCGGGGCATGGAGCCTCAGCAGGTTCCGGCTGGTGAACTGCCGATTATCGGCATTTATTCCATGGGTAGCACATCTTCTATTGGCCAGAGCTGTTCGTCAGACCTTGATATCTGGGTGTTGCATCAGTCGTGGCTGGATGGCGATGAGCGCCAGCGCTTACAGCGGAAATGCAGCCTGCTTGAAAGCTGGGCGGCATCGCTGGGCGTAGAGATAAGCTTCTTCCTGATGGATGAGAACCGCTTCCGGCACAACGAAAGCGGCAGCCTTGGCGGTGAAGATTGCGGCACTACCCAACATATTCTGCTGCTGGATGAGTTTTACCGCACTGCCGTGCGCCTGGCGGGTAAACGTATTCTGTGGAATATGGTGCCGTGCAGCGAAGAGGATCATTACGATGATTACGTAATGAGTCTGTATGCACAGGGCGTTCTGGCACCAAATGAGTGGCTGGATCTCGGTGGTCTTAGCTCACTTTCTGCCGAAGAGTACTTCGGTGCCAGCCTGTGGCAGCTGTATAAAAGTATCGACTCCCCTTATAAGGCCGTATTGAAAACGCTGCTGCTTGAAGCGTATTCCTGGGAATATCCTAATACCCAGCTGCTGGCGAAAGATATCAAACAGCACCTGCACAATGGCGAGATTGTTTCTTTTGGCCTCGACCCTTACTGCCTGATGCTGGAGCGCGTAACTCGTTACCTGACTGCGATTGAAGATACCGCGCGTCTTGACCTGGTTCGCCGCTGTTTCTATCTCAAAGTATGTGAAAAATTGTCCCGTGAACGCGCCTGCGTAGGCTGGCGGCGTGAAATTCTTTCTCAGCTGGTTCAGAGCTGGGGCTGGGATGATGCCCGTCTGGCAATGCTGGATAATCGGGCTAACTGGAAAATCGACGAAGTGCGCCGTGCCCATAACGAACTGCTGGATGCGATGATGCAAAGCTATCGCAACCTGATTCGTTTTGCGCGTCGTAACAACCTGAGCGTCAGCGCCAGCCCGCAGGATATCGGGGTGCTGACCCGCAAGCTGTATGCCGCCTTCGAAGCGTTGCCAGGTAAAGTTACCTTGGTGAATCCGCAGATATCGCCGGATTTATCAGAGACGAATCTCACCTTTATCTATGTTCCGCCGGGCCGTGCCAACCGTTCTGGCTGGTATTTGTATAATCGCGCGCCGAACATGGATGCTATCGTCAGCCATCAGCCGCTGGAATATAACCGTTACCTTAATAAACTGGTGGCCTGGGCCTATTTTAACGGCCTGCTGACTTCTCGCACCCACCTGTTTATTAAGGGCAATGGCATCTGTGACTTGCCGAAACTGCAGGAAATGGTGTCCGATGTGGCACACCACTTCCCGCTGCGCCTTGCCGCTCCGTCGCCTAAAGCACTGTATAGCCCGTGCGAAATCCGCCATCTGGCGCTTATCGTCAATCTGGAATATGACCCAACGGCGGCATTTCGCAACCAGGTTGTGCATTTTGACCTGCGTAAGCTTGATGTCTTTAGCTTTGGCGAGGCCCAGCAGTGCCTGGTTGGCAGCGTAGATTTGCTCTATCGCAACTCGTGGAACGAAGTGCGTACGCTGCACTTCAACGGCGAGCACGCCATTATTGAAGCGTTGAAAACCATCCTGGGTAAAATGCACCAGGATGCTGCACCGCCGGATACCGTAGAAGTATTTTGCTACAGCCAGCATCTGCGTGGCTTAATCCGTACTCGCGTTGAGCAGCTAGTTTCTGAATGTATTGAGCATCGCTTGTCGAGCACGCGTCAGGAAGGCGGGCGCTTTAAAGCCCTGCGAGTAGCGGGCCAGACCTGGGGCCTGTTCTTTGAACGCCTGAATGTGTCGGTTCAAAAATTGGAGAATGCCGTTGAGTTTTACGGTGCCATCTCCAATAACAAACTGCATGGTCTGTCGATGCAGGTTGAAACCAATCACGTGCAGCTACCGCCTGTGGTGGATGGCTTTGCCAGTGAGGGGATTATTCAGTTCTTCTTTGAAGAGAGCCACGATGAAGGCTTTAACATCTATATTCTGGATGAAAGCAACCGCGTGGAAGCCTATCACCATTGTGAGGGTAGCAAAGAGGAGCTGGTGCGCGATGTCAGCCGGTTCTACTCGTCATCACATGACCGTTTTACCTATGGCTCCAGCTTTATTAACTTTAACCTGCCGCAGTTCTACCAGATTGTTTCAGTTGACGGACGCCAGCAGGTTATTCCGTTCCGCACCCAACCAGTACGGACGACGCATTCCGATACCAGCGGCGATGAATCAGCGCCGCTGTTACATCACTCTCTTTCCTGATATCAGCGCAGGCTGACCGGTTCCCCGGCCTGTGCGGTACAGGCCTGCTCCAGCAATTGCCAGAAGCTCTCGCCACTACGATCGCAGATCCACTCGTCCCCTTTGAGGTCAAAATGATAGCCACCGCTTTTCGTCGCCAGCCACACCTGGTGTAACGGCTCCTGTCGGTTGATGATGATTTTGCTGCCATTCTCAAACGTTAAGGTCAGCACGCCGCCGTTAATTTCGCAGTCGATATCGCTGTCGCCATCAAAGTTGTCGACGCCTTCTTCGATGGTCATCCACAGGCCATCGGCAAGGCGGTGAAATTCACTGTCGTTCATGGTTTTTTCCTGTTGTCGCATTTGTTCGCAGTATAAAAGCAATGACCTCAGAGGGGAACCGATGGTGACAAGTGCATAAGAGTATTGCTTTTCAATGTTCACCTGCGATGATAGAGAGCAGAATGACTGAACAACAGGCAACCCTCATGAATAAAAAGATCTGCTCGCTGGCGCTGGGGCTGGCGATATTAAGTCTGACCGGATGCGGCCTGAAAGGGCCACTTTATTTCCCACCGGCCGACAATTCAGCCAACCAAACGCCAGAACAGCGCCAGCAGGCGCGCGAGAAGGCACAGCAAGATGCAGCCGCCCAGCAAAGTATGGAAGAAACCTCCATGCCAGATCGTAACGATCATGGTCTGCTTGCTAACCCGACCAGCGAGACTTACTGATACCCGGTGACCTACCGTGACGGAGAAACATATGCAGTTCTCTAAAATGCATGGTCTCGGCAATGACTTTATGGTTGTCGACGCGGTCACGCAGAACGTCTTTTTCTCGCCGGAGCTTATCCGGCGCTTGTCCGATCGTCATTTAGGCGTGGGATTCGATCAGATGCTGATCGTCGAACCGCCTTACGATCCGGATCTCGACTTCCATTATCGGATCTTTAACGCCGATGGCAGCGAAGTGGCCCAGTGCGGTAACGGTGCCCGCTGCTTCGCCCGTTTTGTACGCCTGAAGGGGCTGACCAATAAGCGTGAAATTAAGGTCAGTACTTCGAATGGCCGCATGACGCTCACGGTGACTGATGATGAGATGGTCACGGTGAATATGGGGGTTCCGCAGTTTGAGCCTGCGGCTGTGCCATTTCGGGCAAATAAGCCGGAAAAGACCTACATTATGAGAGCAGCGGAGACCACGGTGCTGTGCGGCGTGGTTTCTATGGGGAATCCACACTGCGTGTTGCAGGTGGATGACGTGGATACAGCGCCGGTTGAGACTTTAGGACCGGTACTGGAAAGCCACGAGCGTTTCCCGGAACGGGCCAATATTGGTTTTATGCAGGCGCTTTCGACCAGCCATATCCGGCTACGGGTTTATGAGCGCGGGGCGGGGGAAACCCAGGCCTGCGGAAGCGGTGCCTGTGCCGCCGTCGCGGTGGGCATTCAGCAAGGGCTGCTGGGTGCTAAAGTGCGCGTTGATTTGCCCGGCGGACGATTGGATATTGCCTGGGAGGGAGCCGGAAAGCCGCTGTATATGACCGGCCCGGCAACACACGTCTACGATGGATTTATACATTTATGAAAAATATCGGGGAAAAACAGCCATCTGAAACCGTAACCGAACTGAATGACAGAACGGTCGGCGATTATCTGCTGAATAATCCCGATTTCTTCATGCGTAACGCCCGGCTGGTTGAGCAGCTTCGGGTGCCGCATCCGGTCCGGGAAAGCGTTTCTCTGGTTGAGTGGCATATGGCAAGGGCGCGCCATCGTATCGGCTGCCTGGAAGAGAATATGGATTTGCTGATTGAACAAGCCTCAGAAAATGAGGCGCTGTTTTATCAGCTGCTGCGTCTACAGGGGCGGTTAATCGCTGCCGATAGCCTGCAGGAAATGCTTAACCGGCTGCATCGCTGGGCGCGCGATCTGGGCCTGGCTGGCGCAAATGTTCGCCTGTTTCCCGATCGCTGGCGCATTGGCGCACCCTCTGGATTTACGCATCTGGCGCTGAATTATCAGTCATTTGAACCGTTACGCATTCATCGCTTTGGTAGCGGACATCACTATCTTGGCCCGTTGCATGGCCCTGAGTTACTGGTGATGCTGCCACAGGCAAAGGCCATCGGCTCGGTTGCGATGTCGCTAATGGGTAAAGATGGCGATCTGGGGGTGCTTATTTTTAGTAGCCGCGATGCTCATCATTATCAGTCAGGCCAGGGTACTCATCTGCTGCAGGAGCTGGCCATCATGTTGCCGGGCTTGCTGGAGCGCTGGATAGAGCGCATATGAGCGCCGATACATTAACCCCTGCCGTCAGTCAGTTTCTCCGCTTTCTCCAGGTTGAGCGTCAGCTTAGCCCGCTAACCGTACTCAATTATCAGCGCCAGCTGGAAGCGATTATCACGATCGCCTCCGGTGCCGGATTACGCGACTGGTCGCGCTGCGATGTCTCAATGGTGCGCAGTATTGCGACCCGCAGCCGTCGGGCCGGGCTGCAGGCGGCAAGCCTGGCTTTGCGTTTATCGGCCCTGCGCAGTTTTTTCGACTGGCTGGTGGGCCAGGAAGTTTTATCCGCGAACCCGGCCAAAGGCGTTTCAATACCGAAAACCCCTCGCCACTTACCAAAGAATATCGATGTCGATGATGTTAATCGCCTGCTGGATATCGATATTAACGACCCGCTGGCGGTGCGCGATCGGGCGATGTTGGAAGTCATGTATGGTGCTGGCCTGCGTCTCTCAGAGCTGGTTAATCTTGATTGCAGCCACCTGGATCTCGATACCGGTGAGGCGTGGGTTGTCGGGAAGGGGAGTAAAGAGCGCAGGCTGCCTATTGGCCGCACTGCCGTTGCCTGGGTCGAGCACTGGCTCGATTTGCGCGAACTGTTTGGCCCCCATGACGATGCTTTGTTTCTGTCGCGTCAGGGGAACCGAATCTCCGGGCGTAATGTGCAAAAACGCTTTGCCGAATGGGGCGTGCGTCAGGGGCTGAGCAGCCATATTCATCCGCACAAACTGCGGCACTCCTTTGCTACTCATATGCTGGAATCGAGCGGTGATTTACGTGCGGTACAGGAGCTCCTGGGGCATGCGAATCTTTCGACGACGCAAATTTATACCCATCTCGACTTTCAACATCTGGCCGCTGTGTATGATGCCGCACATCCACGCGCCAAACGAGGTAAAAGCTGATGCATTTTTATCGCCCGCTGCACCGGATAGCCGCACTCACCTTCGATCTGGATGATACGCTGTATGATAACTGGCCGGTGATTGAGCGCACGGAAGCAGAGTCTTTGCGGTTTGTTCAGGGTTATCATCCCGGCCTCAGTAAGCTGACCAGCGCGGATTTTGCCGCAATGCGGCGTTTGATTCGTGATGAGCAGCCTGATATTTATCACGATGTAACGGCCTGGCGGCATGCCTCAGCGGTACGTCTGCTAAGCCATCATGGGCTGGATCGGGTTGCCGCTATGCGCGGTGCGGACGACATCATGGCTAATTTTGCTCAATGGCGTAGCCAAATTACCGTGCCGCAGGAAACCCACGACACTCTGGCACGCCTGGCAGAGAAATGGCCTTTAGTCGCCATCACCAACGGCAATGCCGATCCTGGTGCCTGCGGACTGGACGGTTATTTCCAGTTTGTACTGCGCGCAGGCCCTGACGGACGTAGCAAACCTTTTAGTGATATGTTTGACCTGGCTGCCCGCCGTTTAAATATCACGCCAGGCGAGGTACTGCACGTCGGGGATGACCTGACTACCGATGTTGCTGGCGCCGTACTTGCCGGTGCTCAGGCTTGCTGGATTAACCTCAATGCAACCAACCTGATGCATCATCCTGCCAGCCGGTTGCTACCGCATGTAGAGATTTCCCGGTTGGCTTCCCTCACTGCATTGTTATAATTAGCGGCCCTGGATAAAAATCCAGGTGTAGCGACTCTTTTTTCCCTTACCGGCGGTGCCCATGGACGTTTCATATCTTCTCGAAAGCCTCAATGATAAACAGCGTGAAGCCGTGGCGGCACCGCGAAGCAATATGCTGGTTCTGGCCGGCGCAGGGAGCGGCAAAACCCGGGTGCTGGTGCATCGCATTGCGTGGCTGATGAGCGTTGAAAACTGCTCGCCGTATTCCATCATGGCGGTGACCTTTACTAATAAAGCCGCCGCAGAAATGCGCCACCGTATCGGCCAGCTGATGGGTACTAGTCAGGGCGGAATGTGGGTTGGTACCTTCCACGGTCTGGCTCATCGCCTTTTGCGCGCCCATCATCTGGATGCCAACCTGCCGCAGGATTTTCAGATCCTCGATAGTGAAGATCAGCTGCGGTTGCTGAAACGCCTGATTAAGGCGATGAATCTGGATGAGAAGCAGTGGCCGCCGCGCCAGGCAATGTGGTACATCAACGGCAAGAAAGATGAAGGTTTACGCCCGCAGCATATCCAGAGCTTTGGCAACCCGGTAGAGCAAACCTGGCTTAAGGTTTATCAGGCCTATCAGGAAGCGTGTGACCGAGCAGGGCTGGTGGATTTTGCCGAACTGCTGCTGCGCGCCCACGAACTGTGGCTGAACAAACCGCATATTCTTAATCACTATCGCGAGCGCTTCACCAATATTCTGGTGGATGAGTTCCAGGATACTAACAACATCCAGTATGCGTGGATCCGTCTGCTGGCAGGCGATAGCGGTAAAGTAATGATTGTTGGGGATGATGACCAGTCTATTTACGGCTGGCGCGGCGCTCAGGTTGAGAATATCCAGCGTTTCCTGAATGATTTTCCCGGCGCACATACCATCCGCCTCGAACAAAACTACCGCTCAACCAACAATATTCTGAATGCCGCTAACGCCCTGATTGCCAATAACAACGGTCGTCTGGGCAAAAACCTGTGGACTGACGGTAGCGACGGTGAGCCGATTTCGCTGTATTGCGCGTTTAACGAACTGGATGAAGCCCGGTTTGTGGTAAACCGCATTAAGGCCTGGCAGGAAACCGGCGGGGCGCTGGAGAAATGCGCCATTCTTTACCGTAGTAACGCCCAGTCGCGCGTGCTGGAAGAGGCTTTGCTTCAGGCCGCTATGCCATATCGTATTTACGGTGGCATGCGCTTCTTCGAACGCCAGGAAATCAAAGACGCGCTCTCTTATCTGCGTCTGATGTCGAATCGTAATGATGATGCGGCGTTTGAGCGAGTAGTGAACACCCCAACCCGCGGTATCGGCGATCGAACCCTGGATGTCGTACGTCAGACCGCTCGCGACAATCAGCTGACTTTGTGGCAATCATGCCGCCAGTTATTGCAGGACAAAGCGCTGGCCGGTCGCGCTGCCAGCGCCTTGCAGCGTTTTATGGAGCTGATTGAAGCACTGGCTCATGAAACTGCTGATATGCCGCTGCACGTGCAGACTGACCGGGTCATTAAAGACTCGGGGTTATGGATGATGTACGAGCAGGAGAAAGGCGAAAAAGGCCAGACCCGAATTGAAAACTTAGAAGAGCTGGTCACCGCGACGCGCCAGTTCAGCTATAACGATGAAGACGAAGACCTGATGCCGCTGCAGGCATTTCTTTCCCACGCCGCGCTGGAAGCGGGCGAAGGGCAGGCCGATACCTGGCAGGATGCGGTACAGCTTATGACGCTGCATTCGGCTAAAGGGCTTGAGTTCCCGCAGGTATTTATCGTGGGTATGGAAGAGGGTATGTTCCCAAGCCAGATGTCTCTGGATGAAGGTGGGCGCCTGGAAGAAGAACGTCGCCTTGCCTATGTTGGCGTGACCAGGGCGATGCAAAAGCTCACTATAACCTATGCAGAAACCCGTCGGTTATATGGCAAAGAGGCTTATCACCGTCCATCGCGTTTTATCGGTGAGCTTCCGCCTGAATGCGTAGAGGAAGTGCGTTTGCGCGCCAGTATCAGCCGTCCTGTCAGCGCCAAACCGCGCGCTGCAAGCATAACCTCTGACAATGAAAGCGGCTGGTCTCTGGGACAGCGGGTGCGCCATGCAAAGTTTGGTGAAGGTACCATTGTTAATCTGGAAGGCAGCGGTGAGCATCTGCGCTTGCAAGTGGCGTTCCAGGGGCAGGGGATAAAATGGCTGGTGGCAGCATACGCACGCCTGGAGACCGCGTAACCCGCCGATCCTGTGAAGATTTTTACCTCAGTAAACATTAGACCTTTGCCGCTGCTTGTCTGTTGACGGCGGTTTAGGGCTGGCGTAACATGCGCCCACGAATAGATTAAGAGGACACCCGCCTTGGACACACCCAGTAGATGCTGGCTCAAAGACCTGGTTAACAGGTACAACTCCTAAGGCTTTCCTCCCTAGCTGATGGCCTTAGCGGTTGTCAGCGACCTCTCCATATTGCGTCGCGCTGAGTCAGGCTGTTTGGTCTGAAACCTCATTGTTTCTGTGTGCCCCAAAGCTGTCCGATATTTCACATTGGGAGTCGCGGTCATGCTGAGCGCATATCAATTAGAAAATCATCGCCTGACTCGTATTGAGCCGGAAGAGACCGATACCCTGACAGGTTCGCTGTGGGTTGATTTGGTCGAACCGGATGATAATGAGCGTCAACGAGTACAGGATGAGCTGGGTCAGAGCCTGGCAACCCGACCTGAACTGGAAGACATCGAGGCATCCGCACGTTTTTTTGAGGATGAAGATGGCTTGCACATCCACTCCTTTTTCTTCTTTGAAGATGCTGAAGACCATGCGGGCAACTCCACCGTAGCATTCACTATTCGTGAAGGGCGTCTGTTTACCCTGCGTGAGCGTGAGCTACCGGCTTTTCGCCTCTACCGTATGCGCGCCCGCAGCCAGGCCATGAGCGAAGGCAATGCCTATGAGCTGCTGCTCGATCTGTTTGAGACCAAAATTGAACAGCTCGCAGATGAAATTGAAAACATCTATAGCGATCTGGAAGAACTCAGCCGGGTCATCATGGAAGGGCATCAGGGCGATGAATACGATGAAGCGCTATCGACCCTGGCGGAGCTGGAAGATATTGGCTGGAAGGTACGTTTGTGTCTGATGGATACCCAGCGTGCGCTTAACTTCCTGGTGCGTAAAGCTCGTCTGCCGGCGGGTCAGCTGGAGCAGGCGCGTGAAATCCTGCGCGATATCGAGTCCCTGCTGCCGCACAATGAATCCCTGTTCCAGAAGGTAAACTTCCTGATGCAGGCGGCGATGGGCTTTATTAATATCGAGCAGAACCGCATTATCAAAATCTTCTCGGTGGTATCTGTGGTCTTCCTGCCGCCGACCCTGGTCGCTTCCAGTTATGGGATGAACTTTGAATTTATGCCTGAATTGCACTGGAGTTTCGGTTATCCGGGTGCGATTGTGTTTATGATTCTGGCGGGCCTGGCCCCCTATTTGTATTTCAAGCGCAAAAACTGGCTCTAATCCCACCCCCATTCTTATTACAAAGGAACCTTACGGTTCCTTTGTCTTTAGTTGTATTAGCATGCGAGTTCTGTGACATTTTCCAGATAGAGCAGGCACTCTTGATCATTTCTATTTTCGGCATCACGCACCCGTGAGCTGTCGGTAAACAGCACTACCGCTTGTTTACCATTTTTAGAGCTTGGGTAGATGATGCCATCCAGCTGCTCACCTTCTGGCGTAGTAAACACGTGCCGAAAATACTCGGTGACTACCTGAGTGGGTACATATTCGGCGTGCGCGCGATCGGTGCGCTCGATTGGCTTAATAAAATCGCGTCGAAAAGCATACATAAAAGCGTATTTGTTGCGTAAGTGGCGTCTATCTTCGTCAAATAGGCTAGGGAAGGTACGTAAGGCGGTTAGGTCGAGAAGTTTGAGTGGTCGGGTGGTTTTAAACTCCCCGCAGATGGCTTTATTGCCAGCCGGCTCGTTGCCGCTGAGCGTTTCAGCCAGCGTGGTTTCCCGATCAAATGCCCCATAGAACATAGGGATCCCGGCCGGGCTCATCCGGTTAGGCATCATGGCAAACTCTGATGGCGGTGGCCCTAATTCTGCGGCTCTGGTCAGGGTGATATCCTGGGCCATTATCCGCGAGCGGAATAAAGAAACATTGGCCGAAGTTTTAGTTATCAGTTCCAGATCTACCGCCAGATGGCCGAGGATATCCAGAATGTCCGCCGGGTTAATTTCGTCATAGTCCAGCGAATCGTTGCGCTTCTCCAGCGCTTTATAAAACACAAAGCGTGCGGAGTGTATGATGAACTGACTGAACTCGCGCCAGCCGTTAAGGTAAATCTGGTCAGCCGGCAGCATGTACGGGTCGCGTCGACACCACGGTCTGTCATCGAGGCTATTGATAATTTCCTGGATAAGATCCTCGTGCTGGCATTCCAGTTCATCGCTGAGGCTATCATTGAACAAATCCCAGGTATCTACCACATCGCCCTGCCAGCCGCCTTCACGGGTTTCATAAGGCAGCCCTTCATCTTCAGCACGTCCCCATTCCATTGCAATACTCGCGAGGATAAACTCCAGGACATCAAATAACCGCATAGCGCTGCGGTTCTCGCCATCATTTTGGCAAAAACTACAACCATGCGGCTGGCCGTGGCGTGTTATATACCCTTGTAAACCGTCGTCATCAAAACAGTCAGTACAGACATACAGGCTCTTATCACAATCGTAGCCCCTCTCTTGTCTTTCCAGCCATAACTCACTCACCCTGGACACTTTTAGTTTTCCTTAATTCGGTATAAATAGGGCTATTTATCAAGGCCTGCGGCGCAGCGTATAAAGCGCATCAATAACAAATATCGCAAGAGCTACCCAGATAAAAGCAAACGTAACCAGCTTATCTGGCCCCGGAATTTCATCGTAGAAGGTGACAGCCAGCAGGAACATCAGCGTCGGTCCCAGATATTGGAAAAAGCCCAGGGTGGAGAGGCGCAAGCGGGTGGCCGCAGCGGTAAAGCACAGCAGTGGAATGGTGGTGACGATACCGGCGGCTATCAGCATCAGGTTTAGCGACCAGGGGTTAGCATCCATATGGCTGGTTGCGCTATCGGCTATCAGGAAAAGATAGACTGCCGCCGCGGGGAGTAACCAGAGCGTTTCTATCAGCATTCCGGTTTGGGCATCAACGGCGATTTTCTTACGAATCAGGCCATAGAACGCGAAGCTAAACGCCAGTGCCAGAGCAATGACCGGGACGGAACCAAAAGTCCACAGCTGTACCAGTACGCCGCAAATTGCCAGCGCCACGGCCAGCCACTGCATGCGTCGAAAACGCTCCCCCAGGAATATCATCCCCAGCAATACGTTAACCAGCGGGTTGATGAAATAGCCGAGGCTTGCCTCCAGCATATGGTGATTATTCACCGCCCATATGAAAAGCAGCCAGTTGCCGCCTATCATTACGGCGGTCAGCGCCAGGGCAAAAATCTTCTTAGGGCTTTGAGTTATCCGCCGCACCTGTGGCCACTGGCGACTAATAGAAATCAGCGCCACCATAAAGAAGAAAGACCAGATAACCCGATGGGTGAGGATCTCGTCTGCCGGAACGTAGTGAATAAATTTAAAATAAGCCGGCGCAATACCCCAGATAAAGTAGGCTGCAAGCGCGAAAAGAATCCCCTGACGCGTCATTTTTGCGTCCATTCAAAACCCCCAGTAAAAGAAAAACGGCTTTAATTAGCCAACAATATAGGTCGCGGTTGCGCTGGCAATATGACGTTGCGCTTCGTTATGTAACTCAACCCGAGCCACGGCGACTTTGTTGCCAGCTCTGAGCAGGCTGCTGGTTGCTGTAAAACGAGTTCCATGGCCGGGACGTAAGTAATCCACTTTTAAATCAATGGTCCCCATATGTGCCAGGCGATGGCGCAGCTCTTCTTCGCTTATTGCTCCGGTGCGAGTCAGGGCGCTGCCTACGCACACCAGCCCTCCGGCGACATCCAGCGCTGCCGCGATGACGCCGCCGTGCAAAATCTTCTGTGCCCAATTGCCAATCATCATTGGCTGATGGTTGAAGCTGATTTGCGCAAAGGCTGATTCATAGCGTTCAAGTTCCAACCCCAGGGCGCGGTTAAACGGCATCTGGTTAATAAACATCTCGCCGACCAGCTGCAATGTGGCTTCAGGTGAAATGAGGTGTGCAGACATGATGACAACCCTCGCCCGGTGGGCAGAATCAGGTATAGTTAACCGGCTGTTGATTTTATGCTTTTGGCTGGTTGCTTACCAGTTTAAGAAAGTGCCGCTCTTTGTTACGAAAAAGAACAGCTAATATAGCCTTCCAAAATTACAAGAAATACCCCGATAGCGGGTCAGGAGAATTAGAATAATGCGAGGATTATCCAGGAGCGTGGCAGTGGCGGCCAGTCTGCTCCCTATGATGGATTATGCAAAAGCGGCTTCGGATGGCACCCCCGTAGAGCCGGTACGTGGAAGTATTATTAGTAACCTGCTTCAAGAGCGTGATTCACCCTTCATGCTTAATCCCTACGAGAGTAACTACCTGCTCTATACCGTGACTGACGGGATTAATAAGTCGGCCATCCGCTCGTACAACTGGTCTGATAATGCCCAAAAAGATGAAGTGAAGTTTCAGCTGAGCCTGGCTTTCCCGCTGTGGCGCGGAATTTTAGGGGATAACTCAGTCCTGGCGGCGTCATATACTCAACGCTCATGGTGGCAGCTTTCTAACAGTAAAGAATCTTCGCCATTCCGTGAAACTAACTACGAGCCGCAGCTTTTCGTTGGCTTTGCCACCGACTACCAGTTTGCTGGCTGGACGCTGCGTGATATCGAGACCGGTTATAATCATCAGTCGAATGGGCGCTCTGATCCAACTTCACGCAGCTGGAACCGCATCTATACCCGCTTAATGGCGGAAAAAGGCGACTGGCTGGTCGAAGTGAAGCCCTGGTTTGTGGTCGGCAGCACCGATGACAATCCAGATATCACCAAATATATGGGATACTACCAGCTTAAAGTGGGTTACGCGTTAGGCGATGCGGTACTGAGCGCTAAGGGTCAGTATAACTGGAATACTGGTTATGGCGGCGCAGAGCTGGGTATCAGTTATCCAATATCTAAACACGTGCGTGCCTACGCTCAGCTTTATAGTGGCTATGGTGAGTCCATGATCGACTATAACTTCAACCAAACGCGTTTCGGCGTGGGAGTTATGCTCAACGATCTGTTCTGAGGCATTGCAGTTTGACGGGCAGGCGCTGAAAATAGCGCCTGTTTTTATTTTTATGTGGGAGTCAGCGTGGCAGAGGCGGAAGTAATCAGTCAGGCGTCACTGGCAAGTCAGGTATTGCAGGAGACGTTTGGTTACCAGCAATTCCGGCCAGGCCAGGAGAGCATCATTCAGACCATCCTGAGTGGACGGGATTGTCTGGTGGTGATGCCGACTGGCGGCGGAAAATCGCTCTGCTATCAGGTGCCGGCACTCGTTATGGGCGGCCTGACGGTCGTGGTATCACCGCTTATCTCTCTTATGAAAGATCAGGTCGATCAGCTGCTCGCTAATGGCGTGGCGGCGGCTTGCCTGAACTCGACTCAGACCCGCGAACAGCAACTGGCGGTGATGAACGGCTGCCGCAGCGGTGAAATCCGCCTGCTGTATGTTGCTCCTGAACGGCTGATGATGGACAACATGCTGGAGCGGCTGGTGGAGTGGAACCTGTCGCTATTGGCGGTGGATGAAGCACACTGTATCTCTCAGTGGGGCCATGATTTCCGTCCTGAGTATGCCACGCTGGGCCAGCTGCGGGCCCGGCTGCCGCAGGTGCCATTTATGGCACTGACTGCCACGGCAGACGACACCACCCGACGTGACATCGTAAATCTGCTTGGTCTTCAGGATCCATTTATCCAGATAAGCAGTTTCGACCGCCCCAATATTCGTTACATGCTGATGGAGAAGTTTAAACCGCTCGATCAGCTGATGCGCTATGTGGCCGACCAGCGCGGTAAGTCCGGTATTATTTACTGCGGCAGTCGGGCCAAAGTAGAAGATACCGCCGCTCGCCTGCAAAGCCGGGGAATCAGCGCCGGAGCCTACCACGCCGGGCTGGAAAATAGCGTGCGTGCCGAAGTGCAGGAGAAGTTTCAGCGCGACGATCTGCAAATCGTGGTCGCTACGGTCGCCTTCGGTATGGGTATTAATAAGCCTAACGTCCGCTTTGTGGTCCATTTCGACATCCCGCGTAATATCGAATCCTATTATCAGGAAACTGGCCGCGCCGGACGCGACGGGCTGCCTGCTGAAGCCATGTTGTTTTACGATCCGGCAGATATGGCGTGGTTGCGCCGCTGCCTGGATGAGAAACCGGCGGGGCAGCTTCAGGATATTGAGCGCCATAAGCTAAATGCGATGGGTGCTTTCGCCGAAGCTCAGACCTGCCGTCGCTTGGTACTGCTTAATTACTTTGGTGAAGGCCGCCAGGAACCGTGCGGCAACTGCGATATCTGCCTCGATCCGCCTCGCCGTTATAACGGGCTGGTTGATGCCCAAAAGGCGCTGTCGACTATCTATCGGGTGAACCAGCGCTTCGGCATGGGTTATGTGGTGGAGGTGCTGCGCGGAGCGAATAATCAGCGAATTCGTGAACTGCAACACGATAAGTTGCCGGTATATGGTATTGGCCGGGATCAGACGCATGAGCACTGGGTCAGCGTCATTCGCCAGCTGATTCACCTGGGTGTTATCACTCAAAATATTGCCCAGCACTCAGCTCTACAGCTTACTGAAGCTGCCAGGCCTTTATTGCGTGGTGAAACGCCGCTGATGCTGGCTGTGCCGCGCGTCATTGCGCTCAAGCCACGCTCCCAGCCGAAAACCTGGGCTGGTAACTACGACCGTAAGCTCTTTGCCAAGCTGCGCAAACTGCGTAAGGCGATTGCCGATGAAGAGAACATCCCTCCATACGTGGTGTTCAACGACGCTACGCTCATTGAAATGGCTGAACAGTTGCCTTTATCGCCGGGAGAGATGCTTAGCGTTAACGGCGTGGGTACCCGAAAACTCGAGCGCTTTGGGCGGCCATTTATGGTGCTTATTCGTCAGCATGTTGATGGCGAAGATGATGCGTAGCCAGCAATTAATAAACGTGACAATATAGTCGCCTTGCTTATCATTTCTGGTGCATAAATTATGCTCACGCTATTTCTTACCGTGGCGCTGGTTCATCTGGTCGCGCTGCTGAGTCCTGGCCCGGACTTTTTCTTTGTTTCTCAGACTGCTATCAGCCGCTCACGCAAGGAGGCGATGATGGGAGTGCTGGGGATTACCTGCGGCATTGTCGTGTGGGCGGGCGTGGCGCTAATGGGTTTGCATCTGATTCTGGAAAAAATGGCCTGGCTGCATAACATCATTATGGTTGGCGGCGGGCTGTATCTGTGCTGGATGGGTTATCAGATGCTCAAAGGCGCGCTGAAAAAGCAGCAGCCAGAAGCGGAGGAGCCGAAAACCGAGCTGGCTCGCGGCGGCAAAAGCTTTATGAAAGGCTTGCTTACCAACCTTGCGAACCCAAAAGCCATTATTTACTTTGGTAGCGTGTTTTCGCTGTTTGTCAGCGATAGCGTTGGCGCGTCGGCGCGCAGCGGTCTGTTTGTGATGATTGTTGTGGAAACCTTCATCTGGTTTAGCCTGGTGGCCAGTCTGTTTGCGCTGCCGGCGATGCGCCGCGGGTATCAACGCCTGGCCCGCTGGATTGATGGTATGGCTGGTACGCTATTCACTGTGTTTGGTATTCACCTCATTCTTTCCCGCTAAATAGTGGCCCGGAGATTACGCCGGGTACGAGAAATGGCGTCCATAGCGACGCCATTTTTTTCGCTACTTTTGCGCAGGGTCCGCACTACGCTCCTTCCCGCTAATTCCTGATTTATGCCACAATACTTTGTGGATTTAACCTGTGCTTTCGTCTTAGAAATGGCGCAAACACGCCGGAATATTACAAGGTAGGCCATGTCGCAGGATAAAAATGTATGGTTACACCGGGAACAGGCGTTTGCGGCTTTTGCCTTAGGGCCACTGGCTGATTTCTGGCAGACCCGGCAGGAAAGTGAGTTCACAGGCGTTGATGGGCTGGCTATCCGCTTTGTTCGGTTTAGCGCAGCGCATCACGATCGGGTTATTGTTGTCTGCCCAGGGCGTATCGAAAGTTATGTTAAGTACGCTGAGCTGTCTTATGACTTGTTCAATTGCGGCTATGACATCCTGATTATCGATCATCGGGGCCAGGGGCGTTCGGAGAGAATTCTTGACGACCGGCATCGTGGTCACGTTGGGAAGTTCAGCGATTATGTGGACGATCTGGAGGCCTTCTGGCAGCAGGAGGTAGCGCCCGGCCACTGGCGGCAACGTTTTATTCTGGCTCATTCCATGGGCGGCGCAATCGTCACCCTGTTATTGCAGCGCCACCCGCGTCTTTGCAATGCGGTCGCGCTTTCTGCGCCAATGTTTGGTATCTATTTCCGTATGCCCGGATGGATGGTGCGCCATTTGCTGGACTGGACTGAAGGATACCCTAATCTGCGCGATGGCTACGCGATTGGCACCGGCCGCTGGCGCGCACTGGCCTTTAGCGTCAACTTATTGACCCATAGCCGGGTCAGGTACCGGCGTAATCTCAGCTTTTATGCCGACGATCCGGCGCTGAGGGTCGGTGGGCCAACTTATCACTGGGTGCGTGAAAGTATGCTGGCTGGAGAGCAGATCCTCGCCAGTGCCCAGGACATGACCATGCCAATGCTAATTCTCCAGGCCGAAGAAGACCGGGTTGTCGATAATGAAGTGCAGGACTTATTCGGCCAGCTCCGCGCCGAGGCCGGTTTTCCGCTCGAAGGTGGAGAGCCTCTGGTTATTGCCGGGGCCTATCATGAAATACTCTTTGAGCGCGATGCTATGCGCAGCCAGGCCTTGAAGGCCATTGTCGATTTTTTCGATAGTCATAATGACGTCACGCAGGGCAGTTAGCCTGCCTGCGTATATAAATAAAACTGAGGTATAACATCCCAATGTATCAGGTAGTTGCATCGGATTTGGATGGCACTTTGCTGTCTCCCGAACATTGTCTTACCCCCTACGCGAAAGCTACGCTTCAGGCGCTTACCGAGCGCGGCGTCCATTTTGTCTTTGCCACCGGCCGCCATCATATTGATGTCGGACAGATTCGCGACAATTTGGGCATTGAGGCCCATATGATTACTTCCAACGGTGCACGGGTGCATAACCCGCAGGGCGAGCTGGTTTTTTCCCACGATCTGGAACCTCGAATTGCGGGCTCATTGTATGAGATGGTTTTCAACAGTCCGGAGATAATTACCAATATTTATCGTGGAGATGAATGGTATCTGAGCCGTCAGCGTCCTGAAGATATGCAATATTTCAAAGAAGCGGTGTTTAACTGCAACCTGTTTCGTCCAGGCGAGCTAGATACTGACGCGGTCAGCAAAGTATTTTTCACCAGTGACAGCCACGATGTATTGCTACCGCTGGAGCAGGCAATTAATGATCGCTGGGGAGAGCAGGTAAATGTGAGTTTCTCCACGCTAACCTGCCTTGAGGTGATGGCGGGCGGCGTTTCTAAAGGGCATGCGCTGGATGCAGTTGCCAGTGGAATGGGTTATCAGCTGGATAACTGTATTGCCTTTGGTGACGGTATGAATGATAAAGAGATGCTCAGTATGGCTGGGAAAGGCTGCATTATGGGTAATGCCCATCAGCGCCTTAAAGACCTGCTGCCAGCACTAGAAGTTATCGGCACTAACTTTGAAGATGCTGTACCGCACTATCTTCAGCGTCAGTTTCTGGCCTGATAACAGCTAATCAGACACCGCCTGCAATAGGGGTGTCTTTGGTTGATTAATCACCACACGTAAACCAGAAAAAGCTGTTGCCTGGCGGTACGGTAGTTACAATAGCGGCCCATTAATCTGGAGAGCGTACCGTGCCGTTATTAATTGTCACCACGATCCTGTGGGCCTTTTCATTTAGCCTGATTGGCGAATATCTTGCTGGCCACGTGGACAGTTATTTTTCTGCGCTGGTACGCATCGGCCTTGCGGCGCTGGTATTCCTGCCTTTTCTACGCACCCACGGCCAGCGGGCGAAAGTCCTGCTTAGCTATATGGGAGTGGGGGCCTTACAGTTGGGGGTGATGTATGTCATCAGCTTCCAGGCTTATCTCTATCTAACCGTTTCCGAGTTTTTGCTGTTTACGGTTCTGACTCCACTCTATATCACGCTTATCTACGATTTGCTGAGCCATCGGCCTTTACGCTGGGGGTATGTATTTAGCGCGCTACTGGCGGTTGCCGGGGCAGCGGTGATTCGTTACGACCAGCTAAGTAATCACTTCTGGACCGGGTTGATGCTGGTGCAGCTGGCTAATATCAGTTTTGCTATCGGTATTGTGGGCTATAAACGGCTGATGGAAGTGCACCCGATGCCGCAACGCAGCGCTTTTTCCTGGTTTTATCTGGGGGCTCTGGCGGTGGCGGCTCTTGCATGGTGGGGATTCGGCAATCCGGCCCGCCTGCCATCCACCCCATTACAGTGGGGGATTCTGGTCTGGCTGGGCGTGGTCGCTTCCGGGCTGGGCTACTTTATGTGGAACTATGGGGCAACCAAAGTGGATGCCGGTACCGTGGGGATCATGAATAACATGCACGTTCCGGCGGGGCTGCTGGTCAACCTCACCATCTGGCACCAGCCTTTGCACTGGGCCAGCTTTATTATTGGTGGGGCGATAATTGTCGCCTCACTGTGGGTGCATCGGCGCTGGGTCGCTCCACGCAGCGCACCAGAGGAAGATTATCGCAAGCGTGTTGACGCGCCGAGCGAATAAATGCCTCGGTAGCCGGCTGGCGCTGTTCTCCATCGCGCACGGCCGCATACAGGCGGCTCCATAATCCGTCGGCCAGGGTGCGGGTAACAACCAACCCCTGGCGTTCAAAGCTCTCCACCACCCAATGCGGCAGGGCGGCAACACCCATACGGGCCGCAACCATCTGAATTAGCAACAGCGTATTATCAACATTCTTCAAAGATGGGCTTACCCCTGCAGGCTGCAGGAAGTGACGCCAGATATCCAGGCGCTGGCGTTGAACCGGGTAAATCAGCAGCGTTTCGCTATCAAGATCTTCTGGTGAAATTTGTGCTTTCCCCGCCAGAGGATGATCCGTTGCCAGCACCAGGCGAACTTCATAATCAAACATCGGAACATAATGCAGCCCGCTGCGCGGCAGAATATCCGAAGTTAACACTACATCCAGCTCACCCTGCTGAAGTGCGGGCTGTGGATCAAAAGTAACGCCGGACTGAAAATCCAGCTCTACTTCCGGCCACTGGTTCTGGAAGTTATTTAGCGCGGGGGTCAGCCACTGAATACAGCTATGGCATTCGATAGCGATGCGCAGCCGGGCCTGCTGCGGCTGATGGCAGCTATGCAATGCGCGAGCTATCTCAGGCAGCACCTTATCTGACAATTGCAGCAGGATTTCACCTTGCGGTGTAAAACGCAGCGGCTGGCTTTTACGGACAAACAGCCGAAAGCCCAGCCGTTGCTCCAAATCGCTGAACTGGTGTGACAGGGCTGACTGAGTCTGATGCAGGGTTGCCGCAGCCGCTGCGAGCGATCCGGTGCTCCTCAGTGCTTGTAAAGTTCGCAGGTGCTTTAGCTCGATCATGAAAGTTCTTCACTCCGTCGTGAGGATATTGCGCTTGAGGAATATACAGTACCTGTGGATTATGGATGTGTAAACATCTAGACGGCTAAACCGTCATAATTCGGTTAGTGGCGTGCCTGCCAGACGAATTATCTAAAGATGCTCCTATAAGCAGAATTACAACGAGGAATGAACATGACAGTCTGCAACCACATCCTTGGATTTCCGCGCGTCGGCCTGCGTCGTGAACTGAAAAAAGCTCAGGAAAGTTACTGGGCAGGCACTCTTACCCAGGAAGCGCTGCTGGAAACTGGCCGCGAGCTGCGTGCCCGTCACTGGCAACAGCAAAAAGAGGCCGGAATCGACCTGCTGCCGGTAGGTGATTTTGCCTGGTACGATCATGTGCTGACGACTAGCCTGCTGCTTGGCAACGTACCAGCGCGCCATAAAAATGACGATGGCAGCGTTACCCTGGATACCTTATTCCGCATTGGCCGTGGCCGGGCACCAACCGGCAAACCCGCGGCGGCCTCTGAAATGACCAAATGGTTTAACACCAACTATCACTATATTGTTCCGGAGTTCACTAAGGGCCAGTCTTTCAAACTGACCTGGACTCAGCTGCTGGACGAAGTTGATGAAGCCCTGGCGCTGGGTCATAACATTAAGCCGGTGCTGCTTGGCCCGCTAACTTATCTGTGGCTGGGTAAAGTGAAGGGCGAATCTTTTGACCGCCTGACGCTATTGCAGGAAATTCTTCCGGTTTACCAGCAGGTGCTCGATGCTCTGGCCCAGCGCGGTATTGAGTGGGTGCAAATTGATGAGCCAGCGTTGGTGCTGGAACTCCCGAAAGAGTGGCTGGCTGCCTATCAGGGTGCTTATCAGGCGTTGGCTGGTCGGGTGAAACTGCTGCTGACCACCTATTTCGATAGCATTAGTGATAGCCTGGAAACGATTGTTAAGCTGCCGGTTCAGGGCCTGCATGTGGACCTGGTTCACGGCAATGACAATATTGAGCAGCTACATCAGCAACTGCCTGCCGACTGGGTACTGTCTGCCGGGGTAGTCAATGGCCGTAACGTCTGGCGTGCGGACTTAAGTGAGAAATATGCGCAGGTTGCTCCGCTGGTTGGCAAGCGTGAACTGTGGGTCGGTTCCTCTTGTTCATTACTGCACAGCCCTATCGATTTGCGTGCTGAAACCCGGCTGGACGATGAAGTTAAAAGCTGGTTCTCATTCGCTATTCAGAAATGCGAAGAGCTTAATCTGCTCAGCAAGGCGCTAAATAGCGGTAAAACTGAAGATATCGTGCGCTGGAGCGCACCGATTCTGGCCCGTCGTCACTCTGCCAGGGTACATAACCCTGCCGTAGCTCAGCGCCTGGCGGGGGTCAGCGCTCGCGATAGCCAGCGTGCCAGCGCTTATCCTGAGCGCGCGGTGGCGCAGCGTGAGCGCTTTAAGCTTCCTGCATGGCCAACTACGACGATTGGCTCGTTCCCACAAACCACTGAAATTCGCGGACTGCGCCTGGACTTTAAACAAGGGCGTCTGGATGCTGGCAAATATCGTACCGGTATAGCCGAGCAGATTAAGCAGGCCGTGAGCGAGCAGGAGCGCCTGGGACTGGATGTGCTGGTGCACGGTGAAGCTGAGCGCAACGACATGGTGGAGTACTTCGGCGAGCACCTGGATGGTTTCATCTTTACACAGAACGGCTGGGTACAAAGCTATGGCTCTCGCTGCGTGAAGCCGCCAGTGGTGATTGGGGATATCAGCCGTCCGGAAGCGATTACCGTCGAATGGGCCAAATATGCTCAGTCTCTGACTGATAAACCGATGAAAGGCATGCTGACCGGGCCGGTCACTATTCTTTGCTGGTCGTTCCCGCGCGAAGATGTGACTCGTGAAACCATTGCCCGACAGATTGCCCTGGCACTGCGGGATGAGGTTGCAGATCTCGAAGCTGCAGGAATTGGCATTATCCAGATTGATGAACCGGCGCTGCGTGAGGGGTTACCGCTGAAACGCCGCGACTGGCAGGCCTATCTGGAGTGGGCGGTCGATGCCTTCCGTCTCAATGCCGCGGTCGCGAAAGATGACACTCAGATTCATACTCATATGTGTTATTGCGAGTTTAACGACATCATGGATTCTATTGCCGCGCTGGATGCCGATGTTATTACTATCGAAACTTCCCGTTCAGATATGGAGCTGTTGGAATCTTTTGAGGCCTTTGAATATCCAAATGAAATTGGCCCAGGGGTTTACGATATTCACTCCCCAAATGTGCCGGATGTTGCCTGGATTGAAGACTTGCTGAAGAAAGCGGCTCAGCGTATTCCGGCAGAGCGCCTGTGGGTAAACCCGGACTGCGGCCTAAAAACCCGCGCCTGGCCGGAAACCCGCGCCGCGCTGGCAAATATGGTGCAGGCAGCCAAAAACCTGCGTGAAGTCTGGTAAGCACTAAAAATGAGCTGATACTGGCTTCCAATCATTAAAGCCACCCCATCCGGGGTGGCTTTTTACGTTCAGTCAAAGCGGTTAGCGGGCATTGGCATAGCGCGCAAACCATTCCAGCATTCTCTGCCAGCCATCTTCCGCCGAAGCCTGATGATAGCTCTCCCGATAGTCTGCCAAAAATGCGTGTCCGGCTTCAGGGTAAACAACTATCTCGGCGTTAGCATTTGCGGCGCGCAGAGCCTGGCGCATGGTTTCAACGCTTTCCTGGCTGATGCCGGTATCCTGGCCGCCATACAAGCCTAAAACCGGGGCATTGAGATCGACGGCGATATCAACAGGATGTTTAGGTGAGTTAAGCGTTTTGTCGCCGGTCAGGCGTCCGTACCAGGCTACGGCGGCTTTAAGCTGTGGATTATGAGCGGCATAAAGCCAGGCGATACGCCCACCCCAGCAAAAACCTGTTACCGCAAGCCGATTGGCGTCACCGCCGTGACGTGCGGCCCAGCTCGCCACATGGTCGAGGTCACTTAGTACTTGATTGTCTGGCACCTTCTGAACCAGCCCGGAAAACAGGGTAGGGATGTCGTGGTAATCATTGGGATCGCCCTGACGGAAATAAAGCTCCGGAGCGATGGCCAGATAGCCATGATGGGCAAGGCGGCGGCAAATATCACGAATGTGCTCGTGAACACCAAAAATCTCCTGTACCACGATGACAATCGGTAACTTTTCGGTTTCAACGTCCGGGCGGGCAAAGAAAGCGGGCATATCCTCGCCGCGTGAAGAGATAGTCGTTTCCCCGGTTTGCAGACCTTGGGACGTAGTGTGGATGGTTTGCTCGTTAAGCTGCCCGGCTGCCGTGGCATATTTTCCTGCAGGTGAATTTTCAGTTGTGTTGGTCATGGCATTCTCCGTACCAGTTAGCGCAGTGGATTAACTATAGTCTGAAGGTGGGATATAGATGTGACGCATTGCGTGTGCTAATGGGTCTAAATCGGTGAATAAACACTCCGGATGGTGAATTGCGTCACAATAAGTTTTGCTAACAATGAAATTTTTTTTATGTTCCAGTGAGTTTAATCACGTATTGGCCCTCGCTCGTTGGGTAGAGTACGTCTTTGCCGCCTAATAAACCGACTTATAGGGGAGTTCGTTATGTCTACATCAGATGTTTTTCACCTTGGGCTGACTAAAGCCGACTTGCAGGGGGCGACTCTGGCGATTGTTCCGGGCGATCCTGAGCGCGTGAAAAAAATCGCCGCGCTAATGGATAAGCCGGAGATGCTGGCATCACACCGCGAATTTACGACCTGGCGCGCCGAGCTGGATGGTACCCCGGTCATTGTTTGCTCCACGGGGATTGGCGGCCCATCGACCTCAATTGCGGTGGAAGAGCTGGCTCAGCTGGGCATTCGTACTTTCCTGCGGGTCGGTACCACTGGTGCAATCCAGCCACATATCAATGTCGGTGATGTTCTGGTGACTACCGCTTCAGTTCGTCTGGACGGAGCCAGCCTGCACTTTGCACCGATGGAGTTCCCGGCGGTTGCCGATTTTACTTGTACCACCGCGCTGGTGGATGCCGCTAAAGCCGTAGGGGCCACCACTCACATTGGTATCACTGCTTCTTCCGATACCTTCTATCCGGGGCAGGAACGCTATGACACCTATTCTGGTCGGGTGGTCAGCCGCTTTAAAGGCTCGATGGAAGAGTGGCAACAGATGGGCGTAATGAACTATGAGATGGAATCCGCTACCTTGCTGACCATGTGCGCCAGCCAGGGGCTGCGTGCCGGTATGGTTGCAGGCGTTATCGTTAACCGTACTCAGCAGGAAATTCCTAACGCAGAGACCATGAAACAGACAGAAAGTCATGCGGTGGCTATCGTGGTTGAGGCCGCGCGTCGTCTGCTGTAATTGGTAAGCAAATCTTGAGATTGCAGGCCCCCGGTATTAAAACCGGGGGCTTTTTTTATCGCCACGGGAAACGGCTGCAACAAACCACACAGGAAAATGCGATAGAGCGTCTGTTTTTTTGCTTTAACCACCCGCCGCCCTTTTCATCTGGACATACATCCAGCAGAATCTCCTGAAACGACGAATCGGGAGTGGATGCCGTGGATATCTCAATGCTGCTATACGCCGCGCTGGTACTGATTGGTGCGGCATTAGGCTGGCTGATAGCCAGTTTGCGTAGCGCCGGGCAGGTGGCTGCTTTGCATGAAGAGCAGCGTGATATTTATGGCGAGCTTATGGCCGCCAGGCAGCGCCTCGAGCAACAGCAGCATTGGCAAAATGAGTGCGAGCAGTTGAATCAGGAGCTACGCAATCAGCTGCAAATCAACAGCGGGCAAGAGGCCGACCTCCGTGAGCTGCACACCTTATTGGAGCAAACCCGGCTGGCTGCTGATGAAAAGGTGCGTCAGATGCATCATAGCGAGCAGCGCCTTAATGAGCAGTTCGAACTGCTGGCTAACCGCATTTTTGAAAGCAGCAATCGCAGGGTAGATGAGCAGAATCGTCAGAGTCTGCACAGCCTGCTGACACCGCTGCGCGAGCAACTGGATGGTTTTCGCCGCCAGGTGCAGGACAGTTTTGGCCAGGAAGCGAAAGAGCGCCATACCCTGGCCCATGAGATTCGCAACCTCCAGCAGCTCAATGCGCAGATGGCCCAGGAAGCGGTCAATCTGACCAGGGCGTTAAAAGGCGATAATAAAACCCAGGGTAATTGGGGCGAGGTGGTGCTGAGCCGGGTGTTGGAAGCCTCCGGTCTACGGGATGGCTATGAGTATGAAACGCAGGTTAGCATTCAGCGTGACGATCGCAGCCGTATGCAGCCTGATGTCATCGTGCGCCTACCGCAGGGCAAAGACGTCGTTATTGATGCCAAAATGACGCTGGTTGCCTATGAGCGCTATTTTAATGCGGAAGATGACTATACCCGAGAGGCTGCGCTTTCCGAACACATCGCCGCTATTCGTAACCATATCCGGTTGTTAAGCCGTAAAGATTATCAGCTGCTGCCGGGGCTGCGTTCCCTTGATTATGTGCTGATGTTTATTCCGGTCGAGCCTGCCTTCCTGCTGGCAATAGATCGTCAGCCGGAGCTAATAAGCGAAGCGCTGAAACAAAATATCATGCTGGTTAGCCCAACTACGCTGCTGGTGGCACTGCGTACTATTGCCAATCTGTGGCGTTATGAGCACCAGAGCCGCAATGCGCAACATATTGCCGAGCGTGCCAGCCGTCTCTATGACAAGATGCGGCTTTTCGTGGATGACATGACGGCGATAGGCCAAAGTCTGGATAAGGCTCAGGACAACTATCGTCAGGCCATGAAGCGACTGGCCCACGGGCGCAATAACTTCCTGGTTCAGGCGGAAGCATTTCGGGAACTGGGTGTTGAAATTAAACAAGGTATTGACCCGGGGCTAATGGCTCAGGCCCGTCTTGAGGATGAAGAAGAACCTGACTCTCTGGACGCTCCTGGCGATAACGACAGTGGGGTTGGATTGCCTGATGACGTTGTGCATTTTCCTCCGGGCGGTTCGCGCCGGAGCCAGCCGCCGGAATCGTAGGGCAATGAGTCCCAATCTGATACACTTCACCAACATTCTTTCAATAAGCAGGCATTGAGATGGCTGAGGAATCACAAGAAACTACTCACTTTGGCTTCCGTACGGTTGCCCGGGCCGAGAAGGCCGACATGGTTGCCCATGTGTTCCACTCCGTAGCAGCGAAATATGATGTGATGAACGACCTGATGTCGTTCGGTATTCACCGTATCTGGAAGCGCTTCACCATCGATTGCAGCGGCGTGCGTCGCGGGCAAAAGGTGCTGGATTTGGCGGGTGGTACCGGCGATCTCACGGCAAAGTTCTCACGACTGGTTGGTGAAACCGGTGAGGTTGTGCTGGCAGATATTAACGACTCCATGCTGAAGATGGGGCGCGAAAAACTGCGCAACCTGGGCGTTGTAGGCAATGTGAATTATGTCCAGGCCAATGCCGAAGCTCTGCCTTTCCCGGACAATACATTCGATTGCATCACCATCTCTTTTGGTCTGCGTAACGTCACCGATAAAGAGAAAGCGCTGCGCTCAATGTATCGGGTGCTGAAACCAGGCGGCCGCCTGCTGGTGCTGGAATTCTCCAAGCCGCTGTTTGATCCGTTAAATAAAGCCTACGATGCTTACTCTTTCCATATTCTGCCGCGCATTGGCGAAATAGTCGCTAAAGACTCAGAAAGCTATCGCTATCTGGCGGAGTCCATCCGTATGCACCCAAACCAGGAAACCCTGAAGGGAATGATGGCCGAAGCAGGTTTCGAAAATGTTGATTACTACAACATGACCGGCGGCATTGTCGCTCTGCACCGTGGGTATAAGTTTTAACGGAGGCCAGGATGCCAGTAACCCCGCTAATTACAGCCGGTATTGAGCAGGCTCTTAACCGCTTTTTATATCAGGATCAGGCGCTTCGTGCCGCCCGTCAGCGTCTGAACGGTAAGGTTCTGCGCGTTACGCTCAATGAATTTTCGGCACCATTGATTCTGGTGTTTAGCGAGCGTCAGGTCGATGTGCTGGGCCAGTGGGAGGGGGAAGCAGACTGCTCGCTGTCAACTCGTCTTGAGGTCTTGCCGAAACTGCGTGACCGCCAGCTGCTTGCCAGCCTTATTAAGCAAGGCGATCTGGATGTTCAGGGTGATATTCAGGTTTTACAGCATTTCGCCGCTTTGCTGGATCAGGCCGATTTTGATCCTGCTGAACTACTGGCTCCTTATACTGGCGATATTATTGCTGAAGGTGCAAGTAAGGTCATGCGCGGCGGTTTACGGCTGATGACTTCGGCAATGAAACGTAACCAGCGCTATTTTGCTGAGGCAGTGACTGAGGAGTGGCGATTAGCGCCGCCGCCTTTGGAACAGGCATGGTTTGCGGAAGAAGTAAGCGCACTCGAGCGGGAAACGGATGCGCTGCAAAAACGTTTGGAAAGGCTGGAGGCTAAATGACGCCAGGAGAGCTGCGGCGGCTGTATTTCATCATCCATACCTTTTTAAGCTACGGGCTGGATGAACTCATACCTAAGATGCGCATTACGCTGCCGCTGAGAATAGGTCGCCGTTTGCTGTTCTGGATGCCTAACCGCCATAAAGACAAACCGCTGGGCGAGAGGCTGCGGCTAGCGTTACAGCAGCTGGGCCCGGTCTGGATAAAGTTTGGTCAGATGCTGTCTACCCGTCGCGACCTTTTCCCTCCGGCAATCGCCGATCAGCTGGCTTTACTACAGGATCGCGTGGCCCCGTTCGATGGCAAAATGGCACAGCGGCAAATCGAGAAATCGATGGGGGATATCCCTGTTGAAACCTGGTTTGATGATTTTGATATCAACCCGCTGGCTTCTGCCTCTATTGCTCAGGTGCACACCGCGCGCCTGAAAGAGAATGGGCAGGAAGTGGTTATCAAAGTCATTCGCCCGGATATCCTGCCGGTGATTAAAGCCGATATGAAGCTTATCTATCGCCTGGCTGGCTGGGTGCCGCGTCTGCTTCCAGATGGCCGTCGCCTGCGTCCATTAGAAGTCGTGCGTGACTACGAAAAGACGCTGATTGACGAGCTAAATCTGCAGCGCGAAGCGGCAAATGCTATTC
Source organism: Salmonella enterica subsp. enterica serovar Choleraesuis (assembly GCA_022846635.1). Lineage (GTDB taxonomy): Bacteria > Pseudomonadota > Gammaproteobacteria > Enterobacterales > Enterobacteriaceae. The sequence goes on along the minus strand of AP025685.1, from coordinate 4,051,110 downwards.
AGCTGCGGCGTAATTTTGAAGACAGCCCAATGCTGTATGTACCAGAAGTTTATCCCGACTACTGTAGCCAGAATATGATGGTTATGGAGCGGATTTACGGCGTCCCGGTATCGGATATCGAAACGCTGAAGAAAAATGGCACGAATATGCAGCTGCTGGCGGAGCGCGGTGTTCAGGTCTTCTTTACTCAGGTGTTTCGCGACAGCTTCTTCCACGCCGATATGCATCCGGGAAATATCTTCGTGAGCTACGAGCATCCCGAAGATCCGCAATACATTGGCATTGACTGCGGAATAGTAGGGTCGCTGAATAAAGAAGATAAACGCTATCTGGCTGAGAACTTCATTGCCTTTTTTAATCGCGATTACCGACGGGTTGCGGAGCTACACGTAGATTCTGGCTGGGTGCCACCGGATACTAACGTTGAAGATTTTGAATTTGCTATTCGTACCGTATGTGAGCCTATTTTTGAGAAACCTCTTTCTGAAATCTCTTTTGGCCATGTGCTGCTGAATCTGTTCAATACCGCACGTCGGTTTAATATGGAAGTGCAGCCGCAACTGGTACTGCTGCAGAAAACCCTGCTATATGTTGAAGGATTAGGGCGGCAGCTCTACCCACAGCTGGATTTATGGAAAACGGCTAAGCCATTTTTGGAGTCGTGGTTGAGTGACCAGGTGGGAATCCCATCGTTGCTGCGCGCTTTTAAGGAAAAAGGGCCGATGTGGATCGAGAAAATGCCGCAAATACCCGAACTGGTATTCGACAGTTTGCGCCAGGGCAAGCAATTACAGCATAGTGTTGATAAAATCGCCCGGGAACTTCAGCGCCACAACGTGCGTCAGGGACAGTCGCGCTATTTGTTTGGCATCGGTGCCACGCTGATTCTTAGCGGCACGCTGTTGCTGATAAACCAGCCAGAATGGCGTTTAGTCACGGCGGGTTTAATGGCAGCAGGCGTGGTTGCCTGGGTTATTGGCTGGCGGCGTACTGCCTGATTTTTCATCGTTACGTTTATTCACGTGCCGTATAATGTGGCACAGTCAATTCATCATCTATATCTGGGGAACATTATGGGTGGTATCAGTATCTGGCAATTACTCATCATCGTCGTCATTGTGGTCTTACTGTTTGGTACCAAAAAGTTAAGCTCGCTGGGCGGTGACCTTGGTGCATCTATCAAGGGCTTCAAAAAAGCGATGAAAGATGATGAAAACGAAAAAGAGAAATCGGCACAGGATGCGGATTTCACAGCTAAATCGCTCTCTGATACAAGCGGCGACGTGAAAAACGGCGAAGCGAAGAGCAAGGATAAAGAGCAGGTGTAAGTCGTGTTCGATATTGGTTTTGGCGAACTGGTTCTGGTATTTGTAATTGGCCTCATTGTTCTGGGGCCTCAACGCTTACCGGTTGCAGTAAAAACGGTGGCTGGCTGGGTGCGCGCACTGCGCTCCCTTGCTACTACGGTGCAAAATGAACTGAGCCAGGAGCTTAAGCTCCAGGAGTTTCAGGACAGCCTGAAAAAGGTGGAGAAAGCGAGCCTCGACAATCTTTCGCCTGAGTTTAAGGCATCAATGGATGAGCTGCGCGAAGCCGCGGAATCCATGAAGCGCTCGTATACAGCGAATGATCCTGAGAAGGCAAGTGATGAGGAGCATACTATTCACACTCCTCCGCCAAAGGATGCCACCCCTGCAGAGCCTATTGCACATGCCGAGTCTCCGGCTAGTGCTCCAGCAGAGGCTCCAGCACCAGCACATGACGCATCTCCGTCAGTTGCGGCACCCAATAAAGCGCCTGAGGAGTTAGCATCTGCTGAACCGCAGGCGATACCTGAGCCAGTGACTGCCGGCTCTTCACATGCTGACTGCCCTGAAACGGTTGGCCACACTTCAGATAAAAAATCCTGATCATGGCAGTAGACGATACTCAACCCTTAATCAGTCATCTGATTGAGCTGCGCAAGCGGCTGCTGAACTCGATAATCTCGGTATTTATTATCTTTTTGGCATTGGTCTACTTTGCCAACGATATTTATCAGATGGTCGCCGCACCGTTGATAAAACAGATGCCGATGGGCGCAACGATGATAGCCACAGACGTTGCGTCACCGTTCTTTACGCCGATAAAACTGACCATCATGGTTTCGGTAATACTATCAGCCCCGGTCATTTTGTATCAGGTGTGGGCGTTTATTGCGCCTGCTCTGTATAAACATGAGCGGCGTCTGGTGGTGCCACTACTGGTTTCCAGTACCTGTCTGTTCTATATCGGCATGGCCTTTGCTTACTTTGTCGTTTTCCCGCTGGCATTTGGCTTCCTGACAAAAACGGCCCCGGCTGGGGTGGTAATCTCTACAGACATTACCAACTATCTCGACTTCGTCATGGCTCTATTTATGGCGTTCGGGGTGTCGTTCGAGGTGCCGGTCGCCATCGTTCTGCTTTGCTGGCTGGGTATTACTACGCCGGAAGATCTCAAGGCGAAGCGTCCATATGTTTTGGTTGGGGCCTTTGTTATTGGGATGCTACTGACTCCGCCTGATGTCTTCTCCCAGACGCTGCTGGCTATACCTATGTATCTGCTGTTTGAGGTCGGGGTGTTCTTCTCTCGGTTCTATGTCGGTAAGCGCCGAAAACCGGAAGAAGAGGATGAGGAAGGCGAAGAGGCCGAGAGCACTGAACTGAAATCATCGGATAACGAATCTAAATAGTAAATAAAACCGCCCATTCGGGCGGTTTTTTATGGAGCGCTCATATGTTCGATATTGGGGTAAACCTATCCAGCAACCAGTTTGATAAGGATAGAGACGAAGTTGTCGACCGGGCGCGAGAGGCCGGGATTACTGGCATGCTTCTGACCGGTACCAATGCCGAAGAGAGCCGCAAGGTTGTTGAACTTACACAGCGTTATTCGGGCTGTTGGGCTACGGCTGGCGTCCACCCTCATGATGCCTCGAGTTGGAATGATGCCGTGCGCGAACAAATTACCGAACTGCTCGATGAGAAATCAGTGGTTGCCGTGGGGGAGTGTGGGCTGGATTTTAATCGTAACTACTCCACACCGCAGGAGCAGGAGCATGCTTTTGTGGCCCAGTTAGCACTGGCGGCGGAGCGCAACTTGCCGGTATTTATGCATTGCCGTGAAGCTCATCAGCGTTTTATGGCTCTGCTTAAGCCCTGGCTGCCACAGTTGCCTGGTGCAGTATTGCATTGTTTTACCGGGACTCGTGCTGAGGCAGAGGAGTGTCTGGAGAATGGCTTATATCTGGGGATAACCGGCTGGGTTTGCGATGAGCGGCGAGGGCTGGAGCTTCGCGAGCTGTTACCTGTTATTCCAGCCGATCGCTTACTGCTGGAAACCGATGCACCCTGGCTATTGCCGCGGGATATTCGCCCTAAACCAGCCTCAAGGCGTAATGAGCCGGCTTTGTTACGGCATATCCTTACCCAGGTTGCGCTTTGGCGCGGTGAAGACCCGCACGCTTTAGAGCAACAACTGAATGCAAATGTGCACCGGCTTTTTGGTATATAAACTGCCTCAGGCCTTGCGGAACTGGGTGTTTTTCATACTTTGAATGACAGGTTTATTAAGCAGATTGAGCAGTAGAATTGAGCGCGTTTCGCCATCTGGCTCGGTGAAGATGGCCTGGAGACCTTCGAAAGCACCTTCAGTAATAACCACGTTGTCGCCAGGGAATGGCGTTTCGGGGTCGGCTATGTTTTGCACCGGAGATTTAGCCAGCTGCTCTACAACTTCGTCCGGCACCACGGCAGGCAGGGCACCAAAACGCACGAAGTGGCTGACTCCGCGAGTAGAGTTAATCGTTGTTGTGTGAATATCTTCCGGATCGAACTTAACGAACAGGTAGTTGGGGAACAGGGGTTCGTTAACCTGGCTTCTTTTACCACGCACTATTTTTTCGAGCGTTATCATCGGCGTCAAACAGACGACATTTTGGCGCTCAAGATGCTGCTGCGCGCGTTGTAATTGACCGCGTTTACAATAAAGTAGATACCAGGATTGCATAATGACTCTTTTCCATTTTTTCGCGCGCAGCATAACAAAAGCAGCCTGCGAGAGATAGGTCAGGCTGCCCGCTGGGTTTGGCGAACGCGATCACATTTTCACTAGCTATTAACAAAAATACAGCATCGCCTACCCGAAGTCCGTATAATGATTCACTTCACTGGAAGAAATAATTAGCCGCATGAAATATCGAGATTTGCGTGATTTCCTCTCTCAGCTAGAAGCGCTGGGTGAACTCAAGCGTATTACATTGCCCGTAGACCCCCATCTTGAAATGACCGAGATAGCCGATCGTACTTTACGAGCGGGCGGTCCGGCGCTGCTGTTCGAAAATCCCAAAGGATATTCGATGCCTGTGCTGTGCAATCTGTTTGGCACGCCAAAACGGGTGGCATTGGGCATGGGGCAGGAGGATGTTACGGCTCTGCGTGAGGTTGGCCAGCTACTGGCATTTTTTAAAGAGCCCGAGCCGCCGAAAGGTTTCCGCGATCTGTTCGATAAGCTCCCGCAATTTAAGCAGGTGCTGAATATGCCGACTAAGCGCTTGCGCGATGCGCCCTGCCAGCAGAAGGTTCAGCAGGGCGACGCGGTAGATCTTACCCAGTTGCCTATTATGCAGTGCTGGCCTGGCGATGCGGCCCCGCTGGTGACATGGGGGCTTACGGTGACGCGCGGGCCACACAAAGAGCGCCAAAATCTGGGAATTTATCGCCAGCAACTTATTGGCCGCAATAAGCTCATTATGCGCTGGCTATCCCATCGCGGCGGTGCGCTGGATTTTCAGGAGTGGTGTGCGGCGCATCCCGGCGAGCGTTTTCCAGTATCGGTCGCTTTAGGCGCTGATCCTGCAACAATTCTCGGCGCGGTGACACCGGTGCCGGATACGCTTTCTGAATACGCTTTTTCTGGATTGTTGCGCGGTAATAAAACAGAAGTGGTTAAGTGCCTGTCCAACGATCTTGAAGTGCCGGCCAGCGCCGAGATTATTCTCGAAGGTTATATCGAGCCTGGCGAGATGGCGCCGGAAGGCCCATATGGTGACCATACCGGTTACTACAATGAAATTGATAGCTTCCCGGTCTTTACCGTGACGCATATTACCCGGCGTGATGATGCTATTTATCACTCCACCTATACCGGCCGCCCGCCTGATGAACCGGCGGTGCTGGGCGCAGCGCTCAATGAGGTGCTGGTCCCTATTTTACAGAAGCAGTTCCCGGAAATTGTTGATTTTTATCTGCCTCCTGAAGGGTGTTCCTACCGAATGGCGGTGGTCACAATGAAGAAGCAATACGCCGGTCACGCCAAACGCGTAATGATGGGTGTATGGTCTTTCCTGCGTCAGTTCATGTACACCAAGTTCGTCATTGTTTGCGATGACGATATCAATGCTCGCGACTGGAACGATGTTATCTGGGCCATAACCACCCGGATGGATCCGGCGCGCGATACGGTTCTCATGGAAAACACCCCGATCGATTACCTGGACTTTGCGTCACCGGTATCAGGGCTTGGCTCCAAAATGGGGATGGATGCCACGAATAAATGGCCAGGAGAAACTCAGCGTGAGTGGGGACGGCCAATCGAGAAAGATCCCGAAGTCACGGCGCGCATTGACGCAATCTGGGATCAACTGGCCATATTTGAGCAGAGTCAGGGCTCCTGACTCGCCTGCCACCAGGTACTGCACCACTAACTTAACAGAGGGAGCAATGACAATTTTACGCTGTAAAGTGACCTCAGTAGATGCGATAACCGATACCGTATATCGGGTACGCCTGCTGCCTGAAGCCGACTTTTCCTTCCGCGCCGGGCAGTACCTGATGGTAGTAATGGACGAACGTGATAAACGTCCGTTTTCGCTGGCTTCAACTCCTGGCGAACGGCAATTTATCGAACTACACATTGGTGCCTCAGAACTTAATCTGTACGCCATGGCCGTAATGGACAGGATCCTGGAGCAGCGGGAAGTTGTTGTCGATATTCCTCATGGTGAAGCCTGGCTGCGTGATGATGAGAGCCGCCCAATGCTGCTGATTGCCGGTGGAACCGGCTTCTCATATGTGCGCTCTATTCTGCTAACTGCTCTGGCCCGCAATCCACAGCGTGAAATTGCTATTTACTGGGGCGGCAGAGAGGCTCATCACCTCTACGATCTTTCAGAGCTTGAGGCGCTGAGTATTACTCATCCTAACCTGAAGGTTGAAGCGGTCGTTGAGCAGCCTGTGGAAGGCTGGCGCGGACGCAGCGGCACGGTACTTTCGGCGGTTATGCAGGATTATGGCAGCCTCGATGGGCACGATATTTATATTGCAGGCCGGTTTGAGATGGCAAAAATCGCCCGCGAGCGTTTCTGCTCTGAGCGTAATGCGTCTGCGGAACATATCTTTGGCGATGCTTTTGCTTTTATCTGATAGTTGACAATCAGTATAAAAAACCCGCCCCTGACAGGCGGGAAGAACGGCAACTAAACTTTTTTGCTGTTATGGCCGCCCCGTTTAACGCCGGGCGGCCATTTTATTACACTCGCTCAAATACCGTAGCAATACCCTGACCCAGCCCAATGCACATGGTCGCCAGCCCAAACTGGGCGTCGCGCCGTTCCATCAGGTTTATCAGCGTGGTGCTAATACGGGCACCGGAGCAACCGAGTGGGTGACCAAGGGCAATTGCACCACCGTTAAGGTTGACCTTATCCTCAATCCGATCAAGCAGCCCCAGTTCCTTAATGCAAGGTAAAACCTGGGCGGCAAAAGCCTCGTTCATTTCAAACAGATCGATATCATCGACGCTCAACCCTGCTTTTTTCAGCGCCAGGCGTGAGGCTGGAACCGGCCCGTAGCCCATGATTGAAGGATCGCAGCCAACAACAGCCATAGACCTGATGCGCGCCCGTGGTTTCAGGCCCAGCGCACGGGCTTTAGATTCGCTCATCACCAGCAGAGCCGCGGCCCCGTCTGATAATGCCGAGGAGGTTCCGGCAGTTACCGTGCCATTTGCCGGGTCGAAGGCTGGCTTCAGGGCAGACAGCGCTTCAACCGTGGTTTCCGGACGGATAACTTCATCGAAGTCATAACGCTTAAGCACCCCATCGGCATCGTGCCCGGTAGTTGGGATAATTTCAGCTTTGAAGTGCCCTTCCTGGGTGGCAGCCCATGCGCGCTGGTGCGAGCGGGCGGCGAAGGTATCCTGCATTTCACGCCCGATACCGTGCAAACGAGCCAGCATTTCGGCAGTCAGGCCCATCATTCCGGCGGCTTTTGCCACATTGCGGCTTAAGCCCGGATGAAAATCAATACCATGAGTCATAGGTACGTGACCCATATGTTCGACGCCCCCCACCAGGCAGGTGCTGGCATCGCCGGTCATAATCATTCGTGCCGCATCGTGCAATGCCTGCATTGAGGAACCGCACAGCCGGTTTACCGTTACCGCAGGTACAGAATGCGGGATTTCGGCCAGCAGAGCCGCGTTACGAGCAATGTTAAAACCCTGTTCCAGCGTTTGCTGGACGCAACCCCAATAAATGTCGTCGATGGTATTTTCATGCAGTTCCGGATTACGGGACAGCAGACTACGCATCAGATGAGCAGATAAATCCTCGGCGCGTACCTGGCGGAAAGCGCCGCCTTTAGAGCGCCCCATCGGCGTGCGGATTGCATCAACAATAACTACGTTTTCCATCTGGCTTACCTCACGCGCGTTTGAGTTCGCTAACCGGCTGCGCAGGGGCAACCGGAGGATAATAGGCTTCGTTGTTGCGGGCTTTAGCCAGCAGGCCAGCCGGAACCTGATACAACGGCCCCAATGCCTGGTATTGCTGCGCCAGCTCCACATATTGAGGCAGGCCCAGCGTATCCAGCCAGCGGAAAGCGCCGCCGTGGAATGGAGGGAAGCCCAGGCCATAAACCAGCGCCATATCGGCCTCTGCCGGACTGGCGATAACGCCTTCTTCTAGGCAGCGAACCACCTCATTGACCATTGGAATCATCATGCGGGCGATGATTTCCTGTTCGCTAAAGTCGCGCTGTTCGGTACGAGTCTGGGCGATGAGGGCATCGGCCTGCTCATCCGCCAGTTTGCGCGGCTTTCCTTTACTATCTGGCTGGTAGCCGTAAAAGCCCTTCTGGTTTTTCTGACCGTAACGCCCGGCCTCGTACATGGCATCTACCACGTCGCGATAATCTTTCTGCATCCGCTGTGGGAATCCCGCGGCCATTACAGACTGAGCGTGATGAGCCGTATCGATACCCACAACATCTAGCAGGTAAGCCGGGCCCATCGGCCAGCCGAAGGTTTTTTCCATTACTTTGTCGACTTTGCGGAAGTCAGCCCCATCGCGCATCAGCTGGCTAAAGCCGGCCAGGTAGGGGAAAAGCACGCGGTTAACAAAGAACCCCGGACAGTCGTTAACCACAATAGGAGTTTTACCCATCTTGCTGGCCCAGGCGACAACGGTCGCGATTGTGCTATCGCTGGTTTTCTCTCCGCGGATCACTTCGACCAGCGGCATACGGTGTACCGGGTTAAAGAAGTGCATACCGCAAAAGTTTTCCGGGCGCTGTAGCGACTGCGCCAGTTCACTAATGGGAATTGTGGAGGTGTTAGAGGCGAGTACGGCATCCGGACGGACTTTGCTCTCCGCTTCTGCCAGCACCGCTTTCTTAACTTTTGGGTTCTCAACGACCGCTTCGACGACAACATCGGCGCGTTCGAAGCCGCTGTAATCCAGGGTTGGCTGAATAGTGGCGATGATCCCAGCCAGCTTCAGACCGTCAATTTTTCCGCGCTCCAGCTGCTTATTCAGCAGCTTGCTGGCTTCGCCAATACCCAGCTCTAGCGCTTTGGTGTTGATATCTTTCATGATGACCGGCACGCCTTTCCAGGCGGACTGGTAGGCGATGCCACCGCCCATAATACCGGCACCTAATACGGCTGCCTGCTCTGGCGTTTTCACGTCACGAGTCAGTTTTTTTGCTTTGCCTTTAACATACTGGTCATTTAAGAAGATGCCGACCAGCGCCCGGGCTTCATTGGTCTGGGTTAGCGGTACAAAGCTTTGATTCTCCAGCTCCAGTGCGGCGTCACGTCCAAGCCCTGCGGCTGCTTCGATAGTTTTAACGGCTTTAATCGGGGCAGGGTAGTGTTTGCCTGCCGTCTGCATCACCATGCCTTTGGCTATAGTGAAGCTCATGGTGGCCTCTATTTTACTGAGCTTCAGTGGCTGAAGTTTTGGCTCGCGGCGAGCCTTCCAGTCCAGCTGGCCATTGATGGCATCGCGTAGCATGCTCAGGCTGGCTGCCTGAAGCTTCTCCTGAGCGACAATGGCATCTATCAGGCCCAGCTTGAGCGCTTCTTTAGCGCCAACGTCCTTACCCGCAGCGATGATTTCCAGTGCGCTATCGGCACCCAACAGGCGCGGCAGGCGAACAGACCCCCCAAACCCGGGCATAATACCCAGCTTAGTTTCCGGTAGCCCGATGCGCGCATCCGGAGTTGCCAGCCGGAAATCAGTTGCCAGCACGCATTCGCAGCCGCCGCCAAGAGCGTAACCGTTTACCGCTGAAAGCGTAGGAACGGGCAGATCTTCCAACCGACAAAATACGCTGTTGGCAAAGCGCAGCCATTCAGAAAGTTGCTCCGGAGGAACCTGGAACAGGGATAAGAATTCGGTGATATCGGCGCCGACGATAAATGCGCTCTTATCGGAACGTAGCAGTACGCCGCGTAAATTGGTCTGCTTTTCTAGTACGCCAATGGCCTCGCCGAGGCTGGCGACGGTTGCGGTATCGAGTTTGTTAACTGAGCCTGGGGCACTAAACACCAATTCGGCAATGCCATCTTCCAGCCAGTTGAGATACAGAGTTTCGCCTTGATAGAGCATTTCAATCTCCTGAATCCAGCATGTGGATCTGGTCGTACCAGATGGGGCTGAGTGTGGGATTTGTGTTAATAAAATGCAAATTAATGTTTAATTATTTGCAAACATGATCACGGAAGGCGGAAATGGAGGTGCGCTGGAATGGGTATGTTAAGATGGCGGGATGACGGTCCAAACTACAAGGGTCAATTATGGATTCACTTGCTACTCTGTATAAAAATCATCTGGATACTCTTCAGGATCGGGCGCGCCAGGTCCTGGCTCGTCATTCGCTGGATGCCCTACTTATCCATTCCGGCGAACTTTTCAATGTCTTCCTCGACGACCATCCCTATCCTTTTAAAGTAAATCCTCAGTTCAAAGCCTGGCTGCCAGTAACTCAGACCCCTAACTGTTGGCTGCTGGTTGATGGCGTCAATAAGCCTAAGCTGTGGTTCTATCTACCGGTGGATTACTGGCATAGTGTTGACCCGTTGCCGGATACTTTCTGGAGCCCGGAGTTTGACATCATCGCGCTGCCTAAAGCTGATGATATTGCCAGCCAGCTCCCTTTGTCCCGCGAGCGTATTGCTTACATTGGGCCGGTTGCTGAGCGCGCACGGTCACTGGATATCCGGGCGGAAAATATCAACCCGCAGTCGGTCATCAACTTCCTTCATTATTACCGCGCGTATAAGACCGATTATGAGCTGTACTGCATGCGTGAAGCGCAGAAAATGGCGGTAGAAGGTCATCGCGCGGCGGAAGAAGCGTTCCGTACCGGAATGAGCGAGTTTGATATCAACCAAGCTTATCTTACCGCCACCGGGCATCGTGATACCGATGTGCCGTATAGCAATATTGTGGCGCTCAATGAGCACGCTGCGACGCTGCACTACACCCGTCTCGATCACGTTCCGCCTGCCGAAGTTCGTAGTTTTCTGCTGGATGCCGGTGCGGAATATAACGGTTATGCGGCCGATCTTTCCCGCACATGGTCGATGAATAGCGACAATGACTATGCGGCTTTGATTAAAGACGTTAATACCGAGCAGCTGGCGCTAATCGATACCCTGAAAGCCGGGGTGAGATATACCGACTACCATATTCAATTTCATCATCAGATAGCCAAACTACTGCAGCGCCATCAGCTGGTGTCTGGAATGAGTGAAGAGGCGATGGTGGCGGCGAATATCACCGGGCCATTTATGCCGCATGGTCTTGGCCATCCGCTAGGATTGCAGGTTCATGATGTGGCTGGTTTTATGCAAGATGATACCGGCACCCATCTCGCGGCACCTGAGCAGTATCCGGCCCTGCGTTGCACCCGAATCCTCGAGCCTGGAATGGTGCTGACTATTGAGCCTGGTATTTACTTCATTGAGTCATTACTGGCACCGTGGCGCAGCGGGCAGTACAGCCATAACTTCAACTGGCAGAAAATCGACGCGCTGAAGCCATTTGGCGGTATTCGCATCGAGGATAACGTGGTCATTCACGAAAATAATATCGAGAACATGACCCGGAATCTGAAGCTGGCTTGATGGAAAGCTGGTTAATACCGGCTGAGCCGGTGACATTCACTGAAGAAATTAAGAAAAGCCGCTTTATTACCATGCTGGCGCATACGCCTGGCTCGGTGGCGGCTAAGCTTTTTGTGGAGCAAGTTCGCGCCGCTCACCCGGATGCCCGGCATCATTGCTGGGCCTGGGTTGCCGGAACACCTGATGACTCTCAGCAACTGGGGTTCTCTGATGACGGAGAGCCCGCAGGAACGGCAGGGAAACCCATTCTTGCCCAGCTTCTGGGTAGTGGTGTAGGTGAAATTACCGCGGTTGTTATTCGTTATTATGGTGGCGTTAAATTAGGCACCGGCGGGCTGGTCAGAGCCTATGGTGGTGGAGTGTCGCAGGCTTTGGCTCAGCTAAAAACTGAACGTCGGCTGGCGCTCACCGAATATGGGCTGACCTGTGACTACGGACTACTTGCCAGTATTGAACAGCTTTTAATACAGCACCACGGCGAGCTGCGCCATAGTGAATTTCAGGCCCAGGTTAGATTACAGATTGCATTACCTGCCAGCGAAGTGGCTATTTTTTCAGCTAAACTCGCGGATATTAGCCGGGGTTCATTGCATTTACAGGCGATTGAACAATAATCCCTCCCCTCATTACGTGTTTTAAAGGAAACGGCAGTGATGCATTTTCGTGCCATTACCCGAATTGTTGGCCTTTTGGTCATCCTGTTTTCCGGGACGATGTTTATTCCTGGGCTGGTGGCCCTTATTTATCGGGATGGGGCGGGGCGTGCCTTTACCCAAACGTTTATTGTCGCATTGATAATTGGTCTGGTGCTTTGGTGGCCGAACCGCAAACAAAAATCAGAACTCAAACCGCGCGAAGGTTTTCTGATTGTGGTTCTGTTCTGGACGGTGTTGGGGAGCGTGGGGGCTTTACCTTTTGTCTTTGCTGAGCATCCTCACCTTTCGGTAACGGACGCATTTTTTGAGTCATTTTCCGGTTTAACCACGACGGGGGCGACGACCCTGGTGGGGCTGGATACCTTGCCCCATGCCATCCTGTTCTATCGTCAGATGCTGCAATGGTTTGGCGGTATGGGGATAATCGTGCTGGCGGTGGCAATTCTGCCTATCCTCGGCGTCGGGGGGATGCAGCTATATAGAGCGGAGATGCCAGGCCCGTTGAAAGATAACAAGATGCGCCCGCGTATTGCCGAGACGGCGAAAACGCTGTGGCTTATCTACGTTTTGCTGACCGTTGCCTGCGCTCTGGCGCTGTGGTTCGCGGGCATGCCAGCGTTCGATGCTATCGGGCATAGCTTCGCCACGATAGCCATCGGCGGCTTTTCAACCCACGATGCCAGCGTTGGCTATTTTAACAGCCCGACCATTAACAGTATTATCGCCATCTTCTTGCTGATATCCGGCTGTAACTATGGTCTGCATTTTTCATTACTGAGTGGACGCAGCCTGAAAGTTTACTGGCGCGACCCTGAGTTCCGCATGTTTATCGGCGTTCAACTCTCTCTGGTTATCATCTGTACCATTGTTTTGTTCTTCCATAATACTTACGGCACCGTGGTGCAGACGGTAAACCAGGCCTTTTTCCAGGTGGTGTCGATGGCGACGACCGCTGGCTTTACTACGGATAGTATTGCGCGCTGGCCATTATTCCTGCCTGTGTTGTTACTGTGCTCTGCGTTTATTGGTGGGTGTGCTGGTTCTACGGGCGGTGGTCTTAAAGTTATCCGTATCCTGTTGTTGTTCAAGCAGGGGAACCGTGAACTAAAACGCCTGGTACATCCAAACGCGGTATATAGCATTAAGCTTGGTAATCGCGCGCTGCCGGAACGTATTTTAGAGGCGGTGTGGGGCTTCTTCTCGGCCTATGCGCTGGTCTTTATAATTAGTATGCTGGCAATTATCGCGACCGGCGTTGATGACTTCTCTGCCTTTGCCTCGGTTGCCGCAACGCTGAATAACCTGGGTCCTGGGCTTGGCGTGGTGGCAGATAACTTTGCCAGCATGAATCCGGTAGCTAAGTGGATACTGATTGGCAATATGCTGTTCGGGCGTCTGGAAGTGTTTACCCTTTTAGTTCTTTTCACCCCGACATTCTGGCGGGAATAGCAGGAGGCTACATGAAAACCTTAATTTTGTTTTCGTCACGCGATGGGCAGGCACGGGAGATTGCGTCGTTCATCTCTTCTCAGCTATCGGAAGAAGGCGTAAGTACTGATGTAGTTAATCTGCATCGGGCTGCGGCGATTGACTGGCAGCAATATGAAAAGGTGATCATTGGTGCTTCTATTCGCTACGGGCATTTCCACTCCTCGCTGTTTGATTTCGTAAAACGAAATGCCGAACAACTGAACGCGCTGCCCAGCGCGTTCTTCTCAGTGAACCTGGTGGCCCGCAAAGCAGACAAGCGTACGCCACAAACCAACGCCTACACCCGTAAGTTTTTGCTAAATAGCCCTTGGCATCCTGATTTATGTGCCGTATTTGCCGGGGCGCTGCGTTATCCTCGTTACAACTGGTACGATCGAATGATGATTCGCTTCATTATGAAGATGACCGGGGGCGAAACGGATACCAGTAAAGAGGTGGTTTATACCGATTGGGAGCAGGTGACGGTTTTTGCTCATGATTTTGCGCGTTTAACGCGCAATTAGCCTGGTTTGTGAACGTAGTGTTGTTAAAAGCAGCAGTCAGAAAATTAATTCAAATTAGCACTTGTCAGCCGTCAGAAACTCCCTATAATGCGCCACCACTGACACGGAACAACGGCACGCAAGCCGCCGGGTCACAAGGGTTTCTTCGGAATGCCCGCCAGAGAAAAGCGAAAATAATCGCTTGACTCTGAAGGAGGAAAGCGTAATATACGCCACCTCGAGTTAGCAAGCGAAGCGCCGCTAACTCACTGCTCTTTAACAATTTATCAGACAATCTGTGTGGGCACTCGAGGCACTGATATCTTAACGTCGCAAGACGCTAAATGATTTATCAAGTCTCAAGTGAACAACAGTTAATTCATTACGAATGACAGAATTCATTGAGCATCAAACTTTAAATTGAAGAGTTTGATCATGGCTCAGATTGAACGCTGGCGGCAGGCCTAACACATGCAAGTCGAACGGTAACAGGAAGAAGCTTGCTTCTTTGCTGACGAGTGGCGGACGGGTGAGTAATGTCTGGGAAACTGCCTGATGGAGGGGGATAACTACTGGAAACGGTGGCTAATACCGCATAACGTCGCAAGACCAAAGAGGGGGACCTTCGGGCCTCTTGCCATCAGATGTGCCCAGATGGGATTAGCTAGTAGGTGGGGTAAAGGCTCACCTAGGCGACGATCCCTAGCTGGTCTGAGAGGATGACCAGCCACACTGGAACTGAGACACGGTCCAGACTCCTACGGGAGGCAGCAGTGGGGAATATTGCACAATGGGCGCAAGCCTGATGCAGCCATGCCGCGTGTATGAAGAAGGCCTTCGGGTTGTAAAGTACTTTCAGCGAGGAGGAAGGTGTTGAGGTTAATAACCTCAGCAATTGACGTTACTCGCAGAAGAAGCACCGGCTAACTCCGTGCCAGCAGCCGCGGTAATACGGAGGGTGCAAGCGTTAATCGGAATTACTGGGCGTAAAGCGCACGCAGGCGGTTTGTCAAGTCGGATGTGAAATCCCCGGGCTCAACCTGGGAACTGCATTCGAAACTGGCAGGCTAGAGTCTTGTAGAGGGGGGTAGAATTCCAGGTGTAGCGGTGAAATGCGTAGAGATCTGGAGGAATACCGGTGGCGAAGGCGGCCCCCTGGACAAAGACTGACGCTCAGGTGCGAAAGCGTGGGGAGCAAACAGGATTAGATACCCTGGTAGTCCACGCCGTAAACGATGTCTACTTGGAGGCTGTTCCCTTGAGGAGTGGCTTCCGGAGCTAACGCGTTAAGTAGACCGCCTGGGGAGTACGGCCGCAAGGTTAAAACTCAAATGAATTGACGGGGGCCCGCACAAGCGGTGGAGCATGTGGTTTAATTCGATGCAACGCGAAGAACCTTACCTACTCTTGACATCCAGAGAACTTAGCAGAGATGCTTTGGTGCCTTCGGGAACTCTGAGACAGGTGCTGCATGGCTGTCGTCAGCTCGTGTTGTGAAATGTTGGGTTAAGTCCCGCAACGAGCGCAACCCTTATCCTTTGTTGCCAGCGATTCGGTCGGGAACTCAAAGGAGACTGCCGGTGATAAACCGGAGGAAGGTGGGGATGACGTCAAGTCATCATGGCCCTTACGAGTAGGGCTACACACGTGCTACAATGGCATATACAAAGAGAAGCGACCTCGCGAGAGCAAGCGGACCTCATAAAGTATGTCGTAGTCCGGATTGGAGTCTGCAACTCGACTCCATGAAGTCGGAATCGCTAGTAATCGTGGATCAGAATGCCACGGTGAATACGTTCCCGGGCCTTGTACACACCGCCCGTCACACCATGGGAGTGGGTTGCAAAAGAAGTAGGTAGCTTAACCTTCGGGAGGGCGCTTACCACTTTGTGATTCATGACTGGGGTGAAGTCGTAACAAGGTAACCGTAGGGGAACCTGCGGTTGGATCACCTCCTTACCTATAAAGATACAACCTTGTAGTGCTCACACAGATTGTCTGATGAAAGTAAAGAAGCAAGGCGTCTTGCGATTGAGACTTCAGTGTCCCCTTCGTCTAGAGGCCCAGGACACCGCCCTTTCACGGCGGTAACAGGGGTTCGAATCCCCTAGGGGACGCCACTTGCTGGTCTGTGAGTGAAAGTCGCCGACATCAGTATCTCAAAACTGACTCTCTGAGTTACGTTTGAGATATTTGCTCTTTAAAAATCTGGAAACAAGCTGAAAATTGAAACGACATACCGTCTCATTTCTCCGTAATAAGAAATGATGATGATATGTTCGAGTCTCTCAAATTCTTGCAACACGAAGACTTCTTCGGGTTGTGAGGTTAAGCGACTAAGCGTACACGGTGGATGCCCTGGCAGTCAGAGGCGATGAAGGACGTGCTAATCTGCGAAAAGCGTCGGTAAGCTGATATGAGGCGTTATAACCGACGATGTCCGAATGGGGAAACCCAGTGCATTCGTGCACTATCGTTAACTGAATACATAGGTTAACGAGGCGAACCGGGGGAACTGAAACATCTAAGTACCCCGAGGAAAAGAAATCAACCGAGATTCCCCCAGTAGCGGCGAGCGAACGGGGAGCAGCCCAGAGTCTGAATCAGTTTGTGTGTTAGTGGAACGGTCTGGAAAGTCCGGCGATACAGGGTGACAGCCCCGTACATGAAAGCACACCTTCTGTGAACTCGATGAGTAGGGCGGGACACGTGATATCCTGTCTGAAGATGGGGGGACCATCCTCCAAGGCTAAATACTCCTGACTGACCGATAGTGAACCAGTACCGTGAGGGAAAGGCGAAAAGAACCCCGGCGAGGGGAGTGAAAAAGAACCTGAAACCGTGTACGTACAAGCAGTGGGAGCACCCCTTGAGGGTGTGACTGCGTACCTTTTGTATAATGGGTCAGCGACTTATATTCTGTAGCAAGGTTAACCGAATAGGGGAGCCGAAGGGAAACCGAGTCTTAACTGGGCGTTAAGTTGCAGGGTATAGACCCGAAACCCGGTGATCTAGCCATGGGCAGGTTGAAGGTTGGGTAACACTAACTGGAGGACCGAACCGACTAATGTTGAAAAATTAGCGGATGACTTGTGGCTGGGGGTGAAAGGCCAATCAAACCGGGAGATAGCTGGTTCTCCCCGAAAGCTATTTAGGTAGCGCCTCGTGAATTCATCTCCGGGGGTAGAGCACTGTTTCGACTAGGGGGTCATCCCGACTTACCAACTCGATGCAAACTGCGAATACCGGAGAATGTTATCACGGGAGACACACGGCGGGTGCTAACGTCCGTCGTGAAGAGGGAAACAACCCAGACCGCCAGCTAAGGTCCCAAAGTCATGGTTAAGTGGGAAACGATGTGGGAAGGCTCAGACAGCCAGGATGTTGGCTTAGAAGCAGCCATCATTTAAAGAAAGCGTAATAGCTCACTGGTCGAGTCGGCCTGCGCGGAAGATGTAACGGGGCTAAACCATGCACCGAAGCTGCGGCAGCGACACTATGTGTTGTTGGGTAGGGGAGCGTTCTGTAAGCCGTTGAAGGTGAACTGTGAGGTTTGCTGGAGGTATCAGAAGTGCGAATGCTGACATAAGTAACGATAATGCGGGTGAAAAGCCCGCACGCCGGAAGACCAAGGGTTCCTGTCCAACGTTAATCGGGGCAGGGTGAGTCGACCCCTAAGGCGAGGCTGAAAAGCGTAGTCGATGGGAAACAGGTTAATATTCCTGTACTTGGTGTTACTGCGAAGGGGGGACGGAGAAGGCTATGTTAGCCGGGCGACGGTTGTCCCGGTTTAAGCATGTAGGCGGAGAGTTTAGGTAAATCCGGACTCTTTTTAACGCTGAGGTGTGATGACGAGGCACTACGGTGCTGAAGTAACAAATGCCCTGCTTCCAGGAAAAGCCTCTAAGCATCAGGTAACACGAAATCGTACCCCAAACCGACACAGGTGGTCAGGTAGAGAATACCAAGGCGCTTGAGAGAACTCGGGTGAAGGAACTAGGCAAAATGGTGCCGTAACTTCGGGAGAAGGCACGCTGTCGTTAGGTGAAGGGATTTACTCCTGGAGCTGAAGGCAGTCGAAGATACCAGCTGGCTGCAACTGTTTATTAAAAACACAGCACTGTGCAAACACGAAAGTGGACGTATACGGTGTGACGCCTGCCCGGTGCCGGAAGGTTAATTGATGGGGTCATCGCAAGAGAAGCTCCTGATCGAAGCCCCGGTAAACGGCGGCCGTAACTATAACGGTCCTAAGGTAGCGAAATTCCTTGTCGGGTAAGTTCCGACCTGCACGAATGGCGTAATGATGGCCAGGCTGTCTCCACCCGAGACTCAGTGAAATTGAAATCGCTGTGAAGATGCAGTGTACCCGCGGCAAGACGGAAAGACCCCGTGAACCTTTACTATAGCTTGACACTGAACATTGAGCCTTGATGTGTAGGATAGGTGGGAGGCTTTGAAGCGTGGACGCCAGTCTGCGTGGAGCCAACCTTGAAATACCACCCTTTAATGTTTGATGTTCTAACGTAGACCCGTGATCCGGGTTGCGGACAGTGTCTGGTGGGTAGTTTGACTGGGGCGGTCTCCTCCCAAAGAGTAACGGAGGAGCACGAAGGTTGGCTAATCCTGGTCGGACATCAGGAGGTTAGTGCAATGGCATAAGCCAGCTTGACTGCGAGAGTGACGGCTCGAGCAGGTGCGAAAGCAGGTCATAGTGATCCGGTGGTTCTGAATGGAAGGGCCATCGCTCAACGGATAAAAGGTACTCCGGGGATAACAGGCTGATACCGCCCAAGAGTTCATATCGACGGCGGTGTTTGGCACCTCGATGTCGGCTCATCACATCCTGGGGCTGAAGTAGGTCCCAAGGGTATGGCTGTTCGCCATTTAAAGTGGTACGCGAGCTGGGTTTAGAACGTCGTGAGACAGTTCGGTCCCTATCTGCCGTGGGCGCTGGAGAATTGAGGGGGGCTGCTCCTAGTACGAGAGGACCGGAGTGGACGCATCACTGGTGTTCGGGTTGTCATGCCAATGGCATTGCCCGGTAGCTAAATGCGGAAAAGATAAGTGCTGAAAGCATCTAAGCACGAAACTTGCCCCGAGATGAGTTCTCCCTGAGCACTTGATGCTCCTGAAGGAACGTTGAAGACTACGACGTTGATAGGCCGGGTGTGTAAGCGCAGCGATGCGTTGAGCTAACCGGTACTAATGAACCGTGAGGCTTAACCTTACAACGCCAAAGAGGTTTTGGTGTTGGATTTGAGAATATTTTCAGCTTAGTTTTCGGATAAACGTTCATGGCGAAAGCGGTGAACGGACAGAATTTGCCTGGCGGCACTAGCGCGGTGGTCCCACCTGACCCCATGCCGAACTCAGAAGTGAAACGCCGTAGCGCCGATGGTAGTGTGGGGTCTCCCCATGCGAGAGTAGGGAACTGCCAGGCATCAAACAAGAGACAAAGCCCTGTACTGACGTACAGGGCTTTTTCTTTTGCCTGCAGCACAGACAAACACGCCTCTAAAGACTGCGGATCCCGGCTATAAAAAGCCCTGCATGCGCTGATGAACACTTCAATTCTGCCTTTTCATCGCTAGCCATGACTGCTCACCCGGCAGGTGCAGTATTTCCCACCCGTCATCAAATGAAACGCCAGAGTCCTGCCAGAAAGGAATATTTTCTGTCGGCAGCACTTACTAAGTGGATGAGGTAAACTAGCCGGGATTAATCATAGGATATATATAATGACGACCTCCCTTAAACCATTTAATACTTTCGGGATTGAAGCTGCTGCTACCAACCTGGTGCAAGCTCAATCACCACAACAGCTGGTAGATGCATGGCAGAATGCCATTCAGGCCAAACAGCCGGCGTTGATTCTTGGTGAAGGGAGCAATGTGTTATTACTGGCCGACTTTGCCGGAACGGTTATTCTGAACCGGATTGCCGGGATTGATCTGACAGAGGATGATGAATCCTGGCAGCTCCACGTTGGAGCCGGAGAAAACTGGCATCAGCTGGTTCGCTGGACCCTGGACCGCAATATTCCCGGGCTGGAAAATCTGGCCTTGATACCCGGTTGTGTAGGCTCCTCTCCGATTCAGAACATTGGCGCTTATGGTGTCGAGCTTAAAAAGGTTTGCCACTACGTCGATTGTATCGAGTTAAGCACCGGAGAAACTCAACGGCTGTCAGCTGAAGAATGTCGTTTTGGCTATCGGGATAGCATCTTCAAACATGAGTATCAGGATAAATTTGCGATCACCGCTGTTGGCCTGCGTCTGGTGAAAGCATGGATGCCAGTCCTTAGCTATGGGGATTTGACCCGGCTGGACCCTGAAACTGTAACCGCCAGCCAAATTTTTGATGCGGTCTGTCATATGCGTCAGACTAAGCTTCCCGATCCGCGCCAGTTTGGTAATGCCGGCAGCTTCTTCAAAAACCCCCTGATTAGCGCAGAGCAGGCTCAGTCTCTTCTTGCCCAGTGGCCTGACGCACCACACTATCCGCAGGCTGATGGGATGGTGAAATTGGCCGCTGGCTGGCTAATTGATAAATGTGAACTCAAGGGCTTCCAGCTTGGTGGTGCGGCGGTACATCGTCAGCAGGCGTTGGTTCTTATTAATCAAAATCAGGCAACTGCAAAAGATGTGGTAGGTCTGGCCCATGCGGTGCGGCAACGAGTCGGTGAGCGATTTGGTGTCTGGCTTGATCCGGAAGTTCGCTTCATTGGAGAGCAAGGTGAAGTTAATGCGACGGAGACCATTGCATGAGAGATAACAAAGTTCCACTGACCCTGATCGGCATTTTAAGTGATGGTGAATTCCACTCAGGTGAACACCTGGGCGAATCGCTTGGCATGAGCCGTGCTGCAATTAATAAACATATCCAGACTCTGCGTGATTGGGGAATTGATGTATTTACGGTACCAGGGAAAGGTTATAGCCTCCCGGAGCCGATGCAGTTGCTCAACGCCGATTATATCCAGAGTCACATCTCAGGTGGCCGTGTCGCCGTTTTACCTGCCATCGATTCTACTAACCAATATTTGTTGGACAGGCTCGCAGAATTGAATTCGGGCGATGTCTGCATTGCTGAATATCAGTATGCGGGTCGTGGTCGTCGCGGTCGCCAGTGGTTTTCTCCATTTGGCGCCAATCTTTATCTCTCAATGTTCTGGCGTTTAGAGCAAGGGCCTGCCGCTGCAGTGGGTTTAAGTCTGGTCATTGGCATCGTAATGGCGGAGGTTTTGCAGTCACTCGGTGCCGATAATGTCCGGGTTAAATGGCCAAATGACCTCTACCTGAACGATCGCAAACTTGCCGGTATATTGGTGGAGTTAACCGGCAAAACCGGGGATGCTGCGCAGATCGTGAGTGGGGCGGGGATTAACCTTTCTATGCGCCAGGTGGATAGTGAGGTGGTCAATCAGGGCTGGATTAACCTGCAAGAGGCGGGTATCTATCTTGACCGTAATGAGCTGGCTGTACAGCTTATTGACGAGCTGCGTAAATCTTTACAGCTATTTGAGCAGGAAGGATTAGCCCCATTCCTGGGCCGCTGGGAGCGCCTGGATAACTTTATTAATCGTCCGGTTAAACTCATTATTGGCGATCGTGAAATAAAAGGAATTTCACGCGGTATCAATGCGCAGGGTGCACTGTTACTGGAGCAGGATGGCGTAATAAAACCATGGGTTGGTGGGGAAATTTCTCTGCGCGGACAGTAAGCGATTACAGAAAGGAAAGGGGAGCCATCGGCTCCCCTTGTATTATTTACGCAGCCGGATTGAATCTACGGCATGGTTACCGCTTTTAGTTAATATCAGGCTAGCGCGTTCGCGGGTCGGCAGAATATTTTCCTGCAAATTGACCAAGTTTATCTCATTCCACAAATGGGTGGCTACGTTGACAGCTTCGGCTTCAGGCAGCTGCGCATAGTGATGGAAGTAGGAATCAGGATCGCTAAAAGCGCCTTCCCGGAACTTCAGGAAGCGGCTGATGTACCATTTTTTTAGCTGCTCTTGCGGCGCATCTACGTAAATAGAAAAATCGACAAAGTCGGACACGAAAACCCGATGCGGATCGTGTGGGTAATCCATCCCACTCTGCAGGACATTTAACCCTTCCAGAATCAGGATATCGGGCAGAGCCACGTTTTTGTCTCCATCCGGTATGACATCGTAAATCAGATGCGAATAGACCGGGGCAGTAGCATCAGTTGCGCCGGATTTAATGTCGGAGACAAACTTCACCAGTCTGTGCATATCGTAAGACTGGGGAAAACCCTTCTTCTTCATCAGATCGCGCTCTTTTAGCACCTTATTAGGATGAAGGAAGCCATCGGTCGTGATGAGCTCTACCCGACGATGCTCTGGCCAGCGGCTCAATAGCGCCTGTAATACGCGTGCGGTGGTACTTTTACCTACGGCGACGCTACCGGCGATGCTGATGATATAGGGGATACGCTGCCCGTTGGTCCCGAGAAATTGTTCTAGCACCGCCTGACGCCGCAGATTCGAGCTGATGTAAAAGTTGAGCAGGCGCGAAAGTGGCAGATAGATCTCGGCCACTTCATCCATCGAGAGATCTTCGTTAATCCCTTTTAAACGGGCAATCTCACCTTCAGTCAGAGTCATAGGGACAGAATCGCGCAGGGCGGCCCACTGGCTCCGGTTGAATTGTAAATAAGGAGTCATGCTTGCTCTCTTTCTTCAATCATGCAGGTTTAATCATGGCCGATGGGAGGCTCATATCACTACCTGCGGTGCTGCAACTAATTGAGTAATGGCCGGGAGAGTACCACCAGATGAGAGGCTATTATAAGTAAAAATCGTATTTCGTGATGCCAGGGATGCTCTGCGCATAATTTTTTTGCATACCAAAAATGAGTTTTGCATTCGGGACTGGGAATTACTCGCCCGGTTTCTATCGTTTTTGGTCTCTGGAATGGTGAATATTCACCCGTTTTTTCTATGCAGTTAGCAGAAAAAGATATATTTCGAACAAAATATGAGCATTGAAGCGTTTTAAGCAAATTTTTAGTTGCATCTCGGCACAGCTATTTCTAGAATGCGCGCTACTTGATGCCGGCTTAGCTCAGTAGGTAGAGCAACTGACTTGTAATCAGTAGGTCACCAGTTCGATTCCGGTAGCCGGCACCATCAAGTAACAATTTGGGTGGGGTTCCCGAGCGGCCAAAGGGAGCAGACTGTAAATCTGCCGTCATCGACTTCGAAGGTTCGAATCCTTCCCCCACCACCACTTTCTGGCAGTGTTTCACTGCATGAGTTGGTCGAAGTCATTCATCGACTCAAACGTAAAAAGAGATAATTCTCTTTTTTGTTACAGAAAGAACTGGGTAGCCGAGTTTCAGGATGCGGGCATCGTATAATGGCTATTACCTCAGCCTTCCAAGCTGATGATGTGGGTTCGATTCCCACTGCCCGCTCCAAACGTGCTGATATGGCTCAGTTGGTAGAGCGCACCCTTGGTAAGGGTGAGGTCCCCAGTTCGACTCTGGGTATCAGCACCACTTCACTATCTCTCCTCCCCCGTTTCTCTCTGTTATTTACTTAGCATTCAACAAGTCGGGCTTTCGCCTGGTTGATGTGGTGATATCACCGATTTATCCGTGTCTTAGAGGGACAATCGATGTCTAAAGAAAAATTTGAACGTACTAAACCGCACGTTAACGTCGGTACTATCGGCCACGTTGACCATGGTAAAACTACCCTGACCGCGGCCATCACTACCGTACTGGCTAAAACCTACGGCGGTGCCGCTCGTGCATTCGATCAGATCGATAACGCACCAGAAGAAAAAGCTCGTGGTATCACCATCAACACTTCCCACGTTGAATATGACACCCCGACTCGTCACTACGCGCACGTTGACTGCCCAGGGCACGCCGACTACGTTAAAAACATGATCACCGGTGCTGCTCAGATGGACGGCGCTATCCTGGTTGTTGCTGCGACTGACGGCCCTATGCCTCAGACCCGTGAGCACATCCTGCTGGGTCGTCAGGTAGGCGTTCCTTACATCATCGTGTTCCTGAACAAATGTGACATGGTTGATGACGAAGAGCTGCTGGAACTGGTAGAAATGGAAGTTCGTGAACTTCTGTCTCAGTACGACTTCCCAGGCGACGATACTCCAATCGTACGTGGTTCCGCTCTGAAAGCGCTGGAAGGCGATGCAGATTGGGAAGCTAAAATCATCGAACTGGCTGGTCACCTGGATACCTACATCCCAGAACCAGAGCGTGCTATCGACAAGCCGTTCCTGCTGCCAATCGAAGACGTATTCTCCATCTCCGGTCGTGGTACCGTAGTAACTGGTCGTGTAGAGCGCGGCATCATCAAAGTTGGTGACGAAGTAGAAATCGTTGGTATCAAAGATACCGCTAAATCTACCTGTACCGGCGTTGAAATGTTCCGCAAACTGCTGGACGAAGGCCGTGCTGGTGAGAACGTTGGTGTTCTGCTGCGTGGTATCAAACGTGAAGAAATCGAACGTGGCCAGGTTCTGGCTAAACCGGGTTCAATCAACCCGCACACCAAGTTCGAATCTGAAGTGTACATCCTGTCCAAAGACGAAGGCGGCCGTCATACTCCGTTCTTCAAAGGCTACCGTCCACAGTTCTACTTCCGTACTACTGACGTGACCGGTACCATCGAACTGCCAGAAGGCGTAGAGATGGTAATGCCAGGCGACAACATCAAAATGGTTGTTACCCTGATCCACCCAATCGCAATGGACGATGGTCTGCGTTTCGCAATCCGCGAAGGCGGCCGTACCGTTGGCGCGGGCGTTGTTGCTAAAGTTCTGGGTTAATCTCCAAAACATTTGACGCAATGCGCAAGAAAAGGGCATCATTTGATGCCCTTTTTGTACGCTCTCTTTCCAGAACCTGGCTCATCAGTGATTTTTTTCCGATAATCATTGCTGAGACAGGCTCTGTTGATGGCGTGAAGCCCGAAGCATACATACCCAGATAGATTTTCATTTGTGTCCTCTTTTGGCGCTTTAAGCGCGTAACACAGAGGCCACCAACGCGACCATATATCGCGTAGTGAATGATAAAAAGGTATAAAATTCGGTTTGGTTGCCTCGCTTACGCGGGGCAAAAGTGTTTGTCTTTATTGTGACAGGTTGATTTATGAGTGCGAATACCGAAGCTCAAGGAAGTGGGCGCGGCCTGGAAGCGGTGAAATGGTTAGTGGTCGCAGCACTGCTAGTCGTGGCTATCGTAGGCAATTATCTTTATCGCGATATCACCCTGCCGTTGCGTGCATTGGCGGTGGTTGTTTTGATTGCTGTAGCCGGTGGCGTAGCGTTGCTGACCACCAAAGGCAAAGCGACGGTTGCTTTTGCCCGTGAAGCAAGAACAGAAGTTCGCAAAGTGATTTGGCCGACCCGCCAGGAAACATTGCACACTACGCTCATTGTTGCAGCGGTCACCGCCGTAATGTCACTGATCCTGTGGGGACTGGATGGTATTCTGGTTCGCCTGGTTTCCTTTATCACTGGCCTGAGGTTCTGAGATGTCTGAAGCTCCTAAGAAACGTTGGTACGTCGTTCAGGCGTTTTCCGGTTTTGAAGGCCGCGTAGCTACTTCCCTGCGCGAACATATCAAATTACACAACATGGAAGAGCTGTTTGGCGAAGTCATGGTTCCAACCGAAGAAGTGGTTGAGATCCGTGGTGGCCAGCGCCGTAAAAGCGAGCGTAAGTTCTTCCCAGGTTATGTTTTAGTGCAGATGGTTATGAACGACGCGAGCTGGCACCTGGTGCGTAGCGTACCGCGCGTTATGGGCTTTATCGGTGGTACTTCCGATCGCCCGGCACCTATCAGCGACAAAGAAGTTGACGCTATTATGAACCGCCTGCAGCAGGTTGGTGATAAGCCACGTCCGAAAACTCTGTTTGAGCCGGGCGAAATGGTTCGCGTTAACGACGGTCCATTTGCTGACTTTAACGGTGTGGTGGAAGAAGTTGACTATGAGAAGAGCCGCCTGAAAGTGTCGGTTTCTATCTTTGGTCGTGCTACTCCGGTCGAGCTGGATTTCAGCCAGGTCGAGAAAGCCTGATAGCGTATAAAATAACAGCGACAATTCGTTGTATAAGGCGCGAAGTTGATATACAATTTCGCGCCTTTTGTTTTTATGCTCATCGAGCATAAAACTGAATTTAAACCACGGGGAGCCACAGATTACGCGTAATTATTCGGGCTGCTAAAGCTGTCTGAGTGAGGCGTACCGGCGTTATTACCCATTAGAGGAAATTGAGATGGCTAAGAAAGTCCAGGCCTATGTCAAGCTGCAGGTTGCAGCTGGTATGGCAAACCCAAGTCCACCGGTTGGTCCAGCTCTGGGTCAGCAGGGTGTTAACATCATGGAATTCTGCAAAGCGTTCAACGCCAAAACTGATTCCATCGAAAAAGGTCTGCCAATCCCGGTAGTAATTACCGTTTACGCTGACCGTTCTTTCACTTTCGTTACCAAGACTCCACCGGCTGCCGTTCTGCTGAAGAAAGCTGCAGGTATCAAGTCTGGTTCTGGCAAACCGAACAAAGATAAAGTGGGTAAAGTTACTCGCGCTCAGGTTCAGGAAATTGCTCAAACTAAAGCTGCGGACATGACTGGTGCCGATATCGAAGCGATGACTCGCTCTATCGAAGGTACTGCTCGTTCCATGGGCCTGGTAGTGGAGGACTAAGACAATGGCTAAACTGACCAAGCGTATGCGCGTGATCCGTGACAAAGTTGATGTAACTAAACAGTATGACATCAACGAAGCCGTTGCCCTGCTGAAAGAGCTGGCCACTGCTAAATTCGTTGAAAGCGTTGACGTTGCCGTAAACCTCGGCATCGATGCTCGTAAATCTGACCAGAACGTACGTGGTGCAACTGTACTGCCTAACGGTACCGGTCGTTCCGTTCGCGTTGCCGTATTTGCCCAGGGCCCTAACGCTGAAGCAGCTAAAGCTGCTGGCGCTGAGCTGGTAGGTATGGAAGATCTGGCTGACCAGATCAAAAAAGGCGAAATGAACTTCGACGTTGTTATCGCTTCTCCAGATGCGATGCGCGTTGTTGGCCAGCTGGGCCAGGTACTGGGCCCACGTGGTCTGATGCCAAACCCGAAAGTTGGTACTGTAACCCCTAACGTAGCTGAAGCGGTTAAAAACGCTAAAGCTGGTCAGGTTCGTTATCGTAACGACAAAAACGGCATCATCCACACCACCATCGGTAAAGTGGACTTCGACGCTGACAAACTGAAAGAAAACCTGGAAGCCCTGCTGATTGCGCTGAAAAAAGCAAAACCAGCTCAGGCTAAAGGCGTGTACATCAAGAAAATCAGCCTGTCCACCACCATGGGCGCTGGCGTAGCCATCGACCAGGCTGGTCTGTCTACTGCAACTGCAAACTAATTTTGCGGTTGTAACGGGCGAAATTTTCATCTAGAATCTTACGCCCGCAGTTCCGCTGATTTATATCGGCGGAACACGAATTTTACCTGTTCCTTTTAGCGATGGTTTACCAGAGCTTGAAGGGGCAGGGAAGGTTGGAGCCAGGCCTGATCCTGGCCTCCGTCCAAGACCGCAGGTGTTTCGTAAGAAACTTAATTTTTACCTGCGTAGACGGTGACAGAACCGACAAGAATTTTTTTCTTAACTGGATTCTGCTCACCGTAATTGTGGCTTATCTACTTTGTGGATAAGTGAAGTGAGTTCCGGAGTAATTTCACTCCGGCCCAATCCAGGAGCAAAAGCTAATGGCTTTAAATCTTCAAGACAAACAAGCAATTGTTGCTGAAGTCAGCGAAGTAGCCAAAGGCGCGCTGTCTGCTGTAGTTGCGGATTCCCGCGGCGTTACCGTAGACAAAATGACCGAACTGCGTAAAGCAGGTCGCGAAGCCGGCGTATACATGCGTGTTGTTCGTAACACCCTGCTGCGCCGTGTTGTTGAAGGTACTCAGTTTGAGTGCCTGAAAGACGCGTTCGTTGGTCCGACCCTGATTGCATATTCTATGGAACACCCGGGCGCTGCTGCTCGTCTGTTCAAAGATTTCGCGAAAGCGAATGCAAACTTTGAGGTCAAAGCCGCTGCCTTTGAAGGTGAACTGATCCCTGCTGCGCAAATCGATCGCCTGGCAACTCTGCCAACCTACGAAGAAGCACTGGCACGCCTGATGTCTACCATGAAAGAAGCCGCTGCCGGCAAACTGGTACGTACTCTGGCTGCTGTACGCGATGCAAAAGAAGCTGCTTAATAGCGCTTACTTTTCTAACGTACTTGCTAACGTATAAACTTTATTCTGATTTTCAGGAACAATTAAATGTCTATCACTAAAGATCAAATCATCGAAGCAGTTGCCGCTATGTCCGTAATGGACGTTGTTGAACTGGTTTCTGCAATGGAAGAAAAATTCGGCGTTTCTGCTGCCGCTGCTGTAGCTGTTGCTGCAGGCCCAGCTGAAGCTGCTGAAGAAAAAACTGAGTTCGACGTAGTTCTGAAAGCCGCTGGCGCTAACAAAGTTGCTGTTATCAAAGCAGTACGTGGCGCAACTGGCCTGGGTCTGAAAGAAGCTAAAGACCTGGTAGAATCTGCTCCAGCCGCTCTGAAAGAAGGCGTGAGCAAAGATGACGCCGAAGCTCTGAAAAAAGCTCTGGAAGAAGCTGGCGCTGAAGTTGAAGTTAAATAAGCCAACCCTTCCGGTTGCAGCCTGAGAAATTAGGCTGATGGCTGGTGACTTTTAGTCACCAGCCTTTTTGCGCTGTAAGGCGCCAGTAGTGTTTCACACTGTTTGACTGCTGGATGCCACGTCAATGCTTG
This sequence comes from Salmonella enterica subsp. enterica serovar Choleraesuis, assembly GCA_022846635.1. GTDB lineage: Bacteria > Pseudomonadota > Gammaproteobacteria > Enterobacterales > Enterobacteriaceae. The sequence continues at coordinate 4,022,212 of AP025685.1, read as the reverse complement.
TTTCTATCTACGCCTTAATATACTGCGACAGGGCGCTCGCTCTGTGTAAATCGCAATGAAATGGTTTAAGAGTGATAGAAACAGGCATTGCGGAAAGTAGTTCACTTTCCGATCAACAAAACGGTGTTGCATAAACTGTCCCCCCGTGGACAGAGTGGGTCGACTTGTCAGCGAGCTGAGGAACCCTATGGTTTACTCCTATACCGAGAAAAAACGTATTCGTAAGGATTTTGGTAAACGTCCCCAGGTTCTGGACGTTCCATATCTCCTTTCTATCCAGCTTGACTCGTTCCAGAAGTTTATCGAGCAAGATCCTGAAGGGCAGTACGGTCTGGAAGCAGCCTTCCGTTCCGTGTTCCCTATCCAAAGCTATAGCGGTAACTCCGAGCTGCAATACGTCAGCTACCGCCTGGGTGAACCGGTATTTGACGTTAAAGAATGTCAAATCCGTGGCGTGACTTATTCCGCGCCACTGCGCGTGAAACTGCGCCTGGTCATCTATGAGCGTGAAGCGCCGGAAGGCACCGTTAAAGACATCAAAGAACAAGAAGTCTACATGGGCGAAATTCCGCTCATGACCGATAACGGTACCTTTGTCATCAACGGTACTGAGCGTGTTATCGTTTCCCAGCTGCATCGCAGCCCGGGCGTGTTCTTTGACAGCGATAAGGGTAAAACCCACTCGTCAGGGAAAGTGCTGTATAACGCACGTATCATCCCTTACCGTGGTTCCTGGCTGGACTTCGAATTCGACCCGAAAGACAACCTGTTTGTCCGTATCGACCGTCGCCGTAAACTGCCTGCAACCATCATTTTGCGCGCACTGCAGTACACCACTGAGCAGATCCTTGACCTGTTCTTTGACAAAGTGGTGTTCGAGATCCGTGACAACAAGCTGCAGATGGAACTCGTTCCTGAGCGTCTGCGCGGCGAAACCGCCTCTTTCGACATCGAAGCCAACGGCAAAATCTATGTTGAGAAAGGTCGTCGCATCACTGCGCGTCACATCCGTCAGCTGGAAAAAGATGAAGTTAAACACATCGAAGTTCCGGTTGAGTACATCGCAGGTAAAGTTGCAGCTAAAGATTACGTTGACCAGGCAACTGGTGAGCTTATCTGCGCCGCTAACATGGAGCTGTCGCTCGACCTGCTGGCCAAACTGAGTCAGTCTGGCCACAAGCGTATCGAAACGCTGTTCACCAACGACCTGGATCACGGCCCGTATATCTCTGAGACTCTGCGCGTCGACCCAACCAGCGATCGTCTGAGTGCTCTGGTAGAAATCTACCGTATGATGCGCCCTGGTGAGCCGCCAACTCGCGAAGCTGCTGAAAGCCTGTTTGAGAACCTGTTCTTCTCCGAAGACCGCTATGATCTGTCTGCGGTTGGTCGTATGAAGTTCAACCGTTCTCTGCTGCGCGACGAAATCGAAGGTTCCGGTATCCTGAGCAAAGAAGACATCATCGAAGTGATGAAAAAGCTCATTGATATCCGTAACGGTAAAGGCGAAGTCGATGATATCGACCACCTCGGCAACCGTCGTATCCGTTCCGTTGGCGAAATGGCGGAAAACCAGTTCCGCGTTGGCTTGGTTCGTGTAGAGCGTGCGGTTAAAGAGCGTCTGTCTCTGGGCGATCTGGATACCCTGATGCCTCAGGACATGATCAACGCCAAGCCTATCTCTGCTGCGGTTAAAGAGTTCTTCGGTTCCAGCCAGCTGTCTCAGTTTATGGACCAGAACAACCCGCTGTCTGAGATTACGCATAAACGTCGTATCTCGGCTCTCGGCCCAGGCGGTCTGACCCGTGAACGTGCGGGCTTCGAAGTGCGAGACGTTCACCCGACTCACTACGGTCGCGTCTGCCCAATCGAAACGCCTGAAGGTCCAAACATCGGTCTGATTAACTCCCTGTCCGTGTACGCACAGACTAACGAATATGGCTTCCTCGAGACTCCATATCGTAAAGTTTCAGACGGTATCGTGACCGACGAAATTCATTACCTGTCTGCTATCGAAGAAGGCAACTACGTTATTGCTCAGGCGAACTCCCGTCTGACTGACGAAGGTCGCTTCGTTGAAGATCTGGTTACCTGCCGTAGCAAAGGCGAATCCAGCTTGTTCAACGCCGATCAGGTTGACTACATGGACGTTTCCACCCAGCAGGTGGTTTCCGTCGGTGCGTCCCTGATCCCGTTCCTGGAACACGATGATGCTAACCGCGCCCTGATGGGTGCGAACATGCAACGTCAGGCCGTTCCAACTCTGCGCGCTGATAAGCCGCTGGTTGGTACCGGTATGGAACGTGCGGTAGCGGTTGACTCCGGTGTTACTGCCGTAGCTAAACGTGGTGGCGTTATCCAGTACGTGGATGCTTCTCGTATCGTTATTAAAGTTAACGAAGATGAGATGTACCCAGGCGAAGCCGGTATCGACATCTACAACCTGACCAAATACACCCGTTCTAACCAGAACACCTGCATCAACCAGATGCCGTGTGTATCCCTGGGCGAACCAATTGAACGTGGCGACGTACTGGCTGATGGCCCATCCACCGACCTCGGTGAACTGGCGCTGGGTCAGAACATGCGCGTAGCGTTCATGCCGTGGAACGGCTACAACTTCGAAGACTCCATCCTTGTCTCCGAACGCGTAGTACAGGAAGACCGCTTCACTACCATCCACATTCAGGAACTGGCGTGTGTGTCTCGTGACACCAAGCTGGGGCCAGAAGAGATCACCGCTGATATCCCGAACGTGGGTGAAGCTGCGCTCTCCAAACTGGATGAGTCCGGTATCGTATATATCGGTGCGGAAGTTACCGGTGGCGACATTCTGGTAGGTAAAGTAACGCCTAAAGGCGAAACTCAACTGACCCCAGAAGAGAAGCTGCTGCGCGCTATCTTCGGTGAAAAAGCGTCTGACGTTAAAGACTCTTCCCTGCGTGTGCCAAATGGCGTTTCCGGTACCGTAATCGACGTTCAGGTCTTTACTCGCGATGGCGTGGAAAAAGACAAACGTGCGCTGGAAATCGAAGAGATGCAGCTGAAGCAGGCTAAGAAAGACCTGTCTGAAGAACTGCAGATCCTCGAAGCCGGTCTGTTCGGCCGTATCCGCGCTCTGCTGATTGCCGGTGGCGTTGAAGCTGAGAAGCTCGACAAACTGACCCGCGATCGCTGGCTGGAACTGGGCCTGGCTGATGAAGCCATGCAGAACCAGCTGGAACAGCTTGCTGAGCAGTACGACGAACTGAAGCACGAGTTTGAGAAAAAACTCGAAGCTAAACGTCGCAAAATCACTCAGGGCGATGACCTGGCTCCAGGCGTGCTGAAAATCGTTAAGGTTTATCTGGCCGTTAAACGTCAGATTCAGCCGGGCGATAAAATGGCGGGCCGTCACGGGAACAAAGGTGTTATCTCTAAGATCAACCCGATCGAAGATATGCCTCACGATGCCAACGGTACTCCGGTCGACATCGTACTGAACCCGCTGGGCGTACCATCGCGTATGAACATCGGTCAGATCCTGGAAACTCACCTGGGTATGGCTGCGAAAGGTATCGGCGAGCAAATCAACGCTATGCTGAAGCAGCAGCAGGAAGTCGCGAAACTGCGCGAATTCATCCAGCGTGCTTATGACCTGGGTGCCGATGTGCGTCAGCGCGTTGACCTGAACACCTTCACGGACGACGAAGTAATGCGTCTGGCTGAAAACCTGAAAAAAGGTATGCCAATCGCAACTCCAGTGTTCGATGGTGCTAAAGAGTCTGAAATCAAGGAACTGTTACAGCTGGGTGGCCTGCCGACTTCCGGTCAGATTACCCTGTTCGATGGTCGTACCGGTGAGCAGTTCGAGCGCCAGGTTACCGTCGGCTACATGTACATGCTGAAACTGAACCACCTGGTTGATGACAAAATGCACGCGCGTTCTACCGGTTCTTACAGCCTGGTTACTCAGCAGCCGCTGGGTGGTAAGGCTCAGTTCGGTGGTCAGCGCTTCGGTGAGATGGAAGTGTGGGCGCTGGAAGCTTACGGCGCCGCCTATACTCTGCAGGAAATGCTGACCGTTAAGTCTGATGACGTGAACGGCCGTACGAAGATGTATAAAAACATCGTCGATGGCAATCATCAGATGGAACCGGGCATGCCGGAGTCCTTCAACGTACTGCTGAAGGAAATCCGCTCGCTGGGTATCAACATCGAGCTGGAAGACGAGTAATTACTCGCATCTGCTGTATTGGTTACAGGACGTCCGGGTCACACCGGACGTCTCTGAGAAGTCTCACTCCGACGGGAGCTAATCCGTGAAAGACTTACTTAAGTTTCTGAAAGCGCAAACTAAGACCGAAGAGTTTGATGCGATCAAGATCGCTCTGGCCTCGCCAGATATGATCCGTTCCTGGTCTTTCGGTGAAGTTAAAAAGCCGGAAACCATTAACTACCGTACCTTCAAGCCAGAGCGTGACGGTCTGTTCTGCGCCCGTATCTTCGGGCCGGTAAAAGACTACGAGTGCCTGTGCGGTAAGTACAAGCGCCTGAAGCACCGCGGTGTTATCTGCGAGAAGTGCGGCGTTGAAGTTACTCAGACCAAAGTGCGTCGTGAGCGTATGGGCCACATCGAGCTGGCCTCTCCGACCGCGCACATCTGGTTCCTGAAATCTCTGCCGTCCCGTATCGGCCTGCTGCTGGATATGCCGCTGCGCGATATCGAACGTGTACTGTACTTCGAATCTTACGTTGTAATCGAAGGTGGGATGACCAACCTCGAACGTCGTCAGATCCTGACCGAAGAGCAGTATCTCGACGCGCTGGAAGAGTTCGGTGATGAATTCGATGCGAAGATGGGTGCGGAAGCTATCCAGGCCCTGCTGAAAAGCATGGATCTGGAGCAAGAGTGTGAAACTCTGCGCGAAGAGCTGAACGAAACCAACTCTGAAACCAAGCGTAAAAAGCTGACCAAGCGCATCAAGCTGCTTGAAGCGTTCGTACAGTCTGGCAACAAGCCAGAGTGGATGATCCTGACCGTTCTGCCGGTTCTGCCGCCAGATCTGCGTCCGCTGGTTCCACTGGATGGTGGTCGTTTCGCAACTTCAGATCTGAACGATCTGTATCGTCGCGTTATCAACCGTAACAACCGTCTGAAACGTCTGCTGGATCTGGCCGCGCCAGATATCATCGTACGTAACGAAAAACGTATGCTGCAGGAAGCGGTAGATGCCCTGCTGGATAACGGCCGTCGCGGTCGTGCCATCACCGGCTCTAACAAACGTCCTCTGAAATCTTTGGCCGATATGATCAAAGGTAAACAGGGTCGTTTCCGTCAGAACCTGCTCGGTAAGCGTGTTGACTACTCCGGTCGTTCTGTAATCACCGTAGGTCCATACCTGCGTCTGCATCAGTGCGGTCTGCCGAAGAAAATGGCACTGGAGCTGTTCAAACCATTCATCTACGGCAAGCTGGAACTGCGTGGCCTCGCCACCACCATCAAAGCCGCTAAGAAAATGGTTGAGCGTGAAGAAGCCGTAGTCTGGGATATCCTGGACGAAGTTATCCGCGAACACCCGGTACTGCTGAACCGTGCGCCAACCCTGCACCGTCTGGGTATTCAGGCGTTTGAACCGGTTCTGATCGAAGGTAAAGCTATCCAGCTGCATCCGCTGGTTTGTGCGGCCTATAACGCCGACTTCGATGGTGACCAGATGGCTGTTCACGTACCGCTGACGCTGGAAGCCCAGCTGGAAGCGCGTGCGCTGATGATGTCTACCAACAACATCCTGTCGCCTGCGAACGGTGAGCCTATCATCGTTCCTTCTCAGGACGTGGTATTGGGTCTGTACTACATGACCCGTGACTGTGTTAACGCCAAAGGCGAAGGCATGGTGCTGACTGGCCCTAAAGAAGCTGAGCGTATTTACCGCGCTGGCCTGGCCTCTCTGCATGCGCGCGTTAAAGTGCGTATCACTGAATACGAAAAAGACGGTCAGGGCGGTTTCACTTCGAAAACCAGCCTTATCGATACTACCGTTGGTCGTGCGATTCTGTGGATGATTGTGCCAAAAGGCCTGCCTTTCTCCATCGTCAACCAGGCGCTGGGTAAGAAAGCTATCTCCAAAATGCTCAACACTTGCTATCGCGTGCTGGGCCTGAAGCCGACCGTTATCTTCGCTGACCAGACCATGTACACCGGTTTTGCCTACGCAGCCCGTTCAGGTGCTTCCGTTGGTATCGACGACATGGTTATCCCAGAGAAGAAACACGAGATTATCTCGGAAGCGGAAGCTGAAGTTGCCGAAATCCAGGAGCAGTTCCAGTCTGGTCTGGTAACCGCCGGCGAACGTTACAACAAAGTCATCGATATTTGGGCCGCGGCCAACGACCGTGTATCCAAAGCGATGATGGAAAACCTGCAGACTGAAACCGTTATCAACCGTAACGGTGAAGAAGAGCAGCAGGTTTCCTTTAACAGCATCTACATGATGGCCGACTCCGGTGCGCGTGGTTCCGCCGCTCAGATTCGTCAGCTTGCTGGTATGCGTGGTCTGATGGCTAAGCCAGATGGCTCCATCATCGAAACGCCAATCACTGCGAACTTCCGTGAAGGTCTGAACGTACTCCAGTACTTCATCTCGACCCACGGTGCTCGTAAAGGTCTGGCGGATACCGCACTGAAAACTGCGAACTCCGGTTACCTGACTCGTCGTCTGGTAGACGTGGCGCAGGATCTGGTTGTTACCGAAGACGACTGTGGTACTCACGAAGGTATCACCATGACCCCGGTTATCGAGGGTGGTGATGTTAAAGAGCCACTGCGCGATCGCGTACTGGGTCGTGTGACTGCTGAAGACGTTCTGAAGCCGGGTACTGCAGACATCCTTGTTCCGCGCAACACTCTGCTGCACGAACATTGGTGTGACCTGCTGGAAGCGAACTCTGTTGACTCCGTCAAAGTTCGTTCCGTTGTATCCTGTGACACCGACTTCGGTGTATGTGCGCACTGCTATGGTCGTGACCTGGCGCGTGGCCACATCATCAACAACGGTGAAGCTATCGGGGTTATCGCGGCACAGTCCATCGGTGAACCTGGTACTCAGCTGACCATGCGTACGTTCCACATCGGTGGTGCGGCATCTCGTGCGGCAGCAGAATCCAGCATTCAGGTTAAAAACAAAGGTAGCCTGAAACTCAGCAACGCGAAAACGGTTGTGAACTCCAGCGGTAAACTGGTTATCACTTCTCGTAACACCGAGCTGAAACTGATCGACGAATTCGGTCGTACTAAAGAAAGCTATAAAGTGCCTTACGGCTCTGTGATGGCTAAAGGTGACGGCGAGCAGGTCAATGCGGGCGAAACCGTAGCGAACTGGGATCCGCATACCATGCCGGTTATCACCGAGGTGGCAGGTTCTATTCGCTTCACCGATATGATTGACGGCCAGACCGTAACTCGTCAGACCGACGAACTGACCGGCCTGTCCTCCATCGTTGTTCTGGATTCCGCAGAACGTACTGGTGGTGGTAAAGACCTGCGTCCTGCTCTGAAAATCGTTGATGCTAATGGTGACGACGTTCTGATTCCTGGTACCGATATGCCAGCTCAGTACTTCCTGCCTGGTAAAGCGATCGTTCAGCTGGATGACGGCGTTAAAATCAGCTCCGGTGATACCCTGGCGCGTATTCCTCAGGAATCCGGCGGTACCAAGGATATTACCGGTGGTCTGCCGCGCGTTGCCGACCTGTTCGAAGCGCGTCGTCCGAAAGAGCCTGCGATCCTTGCTGAAATCAGCGGTATCATCTCCTTCGGTAAAGAGACCAAAGGTAAACGTCGTCTGGTTATCACTCCGGTAGACGGCAGCGATCCATACGAAGAGATGATTCCAAAATGGCGTCAGCTCAACGTGTTTGAAGGTGAACGCGTAGAACGCGGTGACGTAGTGTCCGATGGCCCAGAAGCGCCACACGACATTCTGCGTCTGCGTGGTGTACATGCTGTTACTCGTTACATTGTTAACGAAGTACAGGACGTATACCGTCTGCAGGGCGTTAAGATTAACGATAAACACATCGAAGTTATCGTTCGTCAGATGCTGCGTAAAGCAACCATCGAAAACGCAGGCAGTTCCGAGTTCCTGGAAGGCGAACAGGTTGAATACTCTCGCGTCAAGATCGCTAACCGCGAACTGGAAGCGAACGGCAAGATCCCGGCGACTTTCTCCCGCGATCTGCTGGGTATCACCAAAGCGTCTCTGGCAACCGAGTCGTTTATCTCTGCTGCATCGTTCCAGGAAACTACTCGTGTCCTGACCGAAGCCGCCGTTGCTGGTAAGCGTGATGAACTGCGTGGCCTGAAAGAGAACGTTATCGTTGGTCGTCTGATCCCTGCTGGTACCGGTTACGCGTACCACCAGGACCGTATCCGCCGCCGCGCTGCGGGTGAAGCTCCGGCTGCACCTCAGGTGAGCGTTGAAGAAGCTTCTGCCAACCTGGCAGAGCTGCTGAATGCGGGTCTGGGTGGTTCAGACAACGATTAATTCATTAAGGGCTAGCCCCTGATGAATAAAAACGGCCAGCATATGCTGGCCGTTTTTTTTAACAAAAGATAAGGGATATAAACCAAATAGTAATTATTGGTTCTTATTTTTTCCATTTGGGTTTTGAAATTAGCTAATTATATTCATTTCATAAACGGTAAAAATCTGATGACATCTATTAATATTAATGACTCACTGATTAGAGGGACATACTTAAAATTTTGTCTAATGTTAGTTAGCCGGTATCGCTGTTCCTGGCAGGTTGTGCCGCCATTGAAACCACAGTGATCCACAGCAAGAATCAAACAAGAACCCTTTGTGTTCTTCTGTCATTAATGTATTGCCATGATCAGGCAAATCGGGCATCCTTTGTCGCAATATCGATTGCTATCGAATGTTGTTATGCACTTAATTAACACTTCATCAGGCTGGATGTTCTGACCATGATAAAAAACACTCCCACAGTAACCACCACGAATAATCCGGCGTTACCCGATAATTTTTCCAATGCCGATAGCATCGATATTATCGATTTGCTTGAGTCCTTGTGGCGCAATAAGAAGAAGATAATGCTTATAACAGCCATTTTTATTGTGCTGGGCATTGTACTTGCTTTCGTGCTGCCGAAAAAATGGACTAGCCAGGCTGTCATCACTACTCCGGAAACCAGGCAACTGGTTAAGTTGCGTAGTGTATTGGTACAACTTGATGTATTAAACGTCAATGTTCCGGTTGACCCCAATGCTATCTATCTGAAGTTCTTACAGCGCTTCGACTCGAAAACTTTACTGCAAACCTATTTGCAAAGCTCCGAATACATCGTCCAGCAGCTGGGTGATGATGCTAAAGATCCGGCCATTCTGCATCAGGCGGTAGTGAGTGCTGCTGACAATTTCGTGATGCAGAATAACGAAGACAGCAAAAATAAAGATAAAAATGCTTATAGTTCGTGGAGTCTGAAATTTACAGCTCCTTCAGCGCTTGAAGCACAGGACGTACTTGGTGGTTATATCCGCTATGTTTCTAACGAAGTGAAACACGATGCTCTGGAAGATATCCGTGCGGCTGTAGATCTCGAAGTTAAGCATGAGCAGAATAAACTGAAGCTTGATATTGCCAACCTGACTCGCGATCATGAAAACAAACTGAAGCGTTTACAGTACTCTTTGGAAGTTGCCAACGCAGCTGGAATCAAAAAACCGGTGTATAGCAACGGTCAGGCGGTAAAAGATGACCCGGATTACTCAGTTGTTCTGGGGTCAGAAGGTATTGAGAAAAAACTCGATATTGAACGCACGCTTGATGACGTGACCAAAATGAATACTGATCTGCAAAACCGTCAATTCCGACTGAAGCAATTGCAGGATATTAAAATCGAGGACGTTGATTTTAGTCCGTTTAACTACCAGATGAATCCATCTCTTCCAGTCCGTAGCGATGGCCTGGGGCGAGGCTTAATCGTGGTGCTTATGGCGCTATTCGGTATTATTTTATCCAGCGGTTATGTACTGATCTCTAGTGCGTTTAAAAAACATAACCATCAGTAATATCAAAACTTTTATATAAAAAATGGCACCTATGGGTGCCATTTTTTTTGCCTATGCCTGATAAATCGATCTTTGTTTAACGTCCCAGATAACTATCCCAGTCCTTCCATACCGGCTGTAACCCGGTTTGCCGCAGTGCGGCAGCAACATCTTCGGGCCTGCGGCTATCGTGGGGAGCGAACTGCTCCAGTTCCGGGTGATTATCGGCATAACCACCTGGCTGAGTTTTTGAAAAAGCACTAACCGAAGTAATACCGAGTGGAATGACACGATCGCGAAAGCTCGGCGACTCCCGGGTAGATAAAGACAGCTCGACATCAGGGGCAAACAGTCTGAAAGCACAGATGGTTTGTACCAGCTGGCGTTCATCCATAATGCTTGCTGGCTCTACGCCGCCAGTGCAAGGCCGCAGGCGAGGAAATGATATCGAGAACCGGCTCTTCCAGAAGGCCGACTGTAGCCAGTGCAGATGCTCAGCTAATAGATAGCTGTCACAGCGCCAGCTATCCGAAAGCCCGGTTAATGTACCGAGTCCAATTTTATCAATTCCGGCTCTGCCCAGACGTTCTGGCGTTGCCAGCCGCCAGTAAAAATCCTGCTTATTCCCTTTGAGATGATGACGAGCATAAGTCGCAGGGTGATAGGTTTCCTGGTAAACCATAACCCCGTCCAGTCCAAGAGTTTTAAGCTCGGCATATTCTTCTTCAGCCAGCGGCTGAACTTCCATTTGCAGGCTACTGAACTGTTTACGAATTTCAGGCAGATGCTGGCGAAAATAGTCCATTCCTACTTTATGCGTATGCTCCCCGGTAACCAATAACAGCTGATTAAAACCCAGCTCGCGAATAGCCGCGCATTCGCGAGCAATCTCTTCAGCATCCAGGGTCTTACGCTTAATACGATTGCTCATAGAGAAACCGCAGTAGGTGCAGTCGTTGGCGCACAGGTTAGACAGATAAAGTGGCACATACATGCTGACCGTATTCCCGAAGCGGGCGCGGGTCATCGCCTGCGCCCGTTGTGCCAGTGGCTCCAGGTAATCTGCCGCCGCCGGGGAAAGAAGCGCCATAAGATGATTAAGTTTCAGGCGCGGAGCGCTAAGTGCGCGCTCTACATCCTGTGCTGTTTGGCTGTGGATGGCCATGCGTAGCTCTTCCCAATCAAGCTGCGCGAGCCGTTCGGCAAAAGTCTCGTTCACGCGGAGGCCTCCGGCTGGTGGTCGAGAAAGCGGGTTAGCGGGCTGGTGGCTACACCGGTAGCTGCCATTTGCCCAAGCCCGGCAGACCGGGCCGTGACACCGGCTTCTACCGCCAGTCGAAATGCTCTGGCCATTTGTACCGGATTAGCGGCTACGGCGATGGCGGTATTCACCAGCACCGCATCGGCGCCCATTTCCAGTGCTTCGCTAGCATGGCTTGGCGCGCCAATACCGGCGTCAACGATTACCGGCACCCGCGCCTGGTCGATAATAATTTCCAGCATCGCTTTAGTTTGCAGCCCCTGATTGGAGCCGATAGGCGCACCGAGCGGCATAACCGCAGCGCATCCGGCCTGCTCCAGATGTTTGCACAATAACGGGTCGGCACCGCAGTAAGGCAGCACGACAAAGCCGTCGGCGGCGAGTTGTTCAGCGGCTTTTAATGTTTCTAGCGGATCCGGCATCAGGTAGCGGGGATCCGGATGGATCTCAAGCTTTATCCAGTTGGTACCCAGCGCTTCCCGCGCCAGCTGAGCGGCAAATACGGCCTCACGCGCCGTTTTCGCTCCAGAGGTATTCGGTAAAAGCTGGACGCCTGCCGCTATAAGTGGGGCCAGAATATCGTCTCCGGGACGTTGTAGATCAACGCGTTTCATCGCCAGAGTGACCAACTGACTACCGGATTCGCGAATAGCGTCAGTCATCAGCGTGGGGCTGGCGAATTTCCCGGTGCCGGTGAATAAATGTGAGGTGAAAGTTTTATCGGCAATACGTAACATTTTAGCCTCCGGCAATAGTCTGAAATAGCAGGATGCGGTCGTTATCCTGCAAGAGATAATTAGCCCACTGATTTTGAGGAACGATGCGATCGTTTACCGCCAGTGCGACGCCAGAAACTGGCTGAGATAACTGCGCTAGTAATTGCGATAGCGCAATTCCAGCCAGGCAGGGGATGGGTTGATCGTTAAGCCACACTTGCATGGTGATCTCCACATACGGGGCAGCCAGGAGCCCGGGTCAGATGTATCAGACGCCAGCGCTGCTGGCGGGCATCGAAAAGAGTCAGCGTGCCGGATTCGGTCTCTATACCGGCCAGTAGCTTAATTGCCGCCAGCGCCTGCATTGTCCCCATCATCCCCACTACCGGGCCGAGAACCCCGGCGGTGCGGCAGTTGTTGGTGGGTTCAGTCATCTCCGGCCACAGACAGCGGTAGCATCCATTGGCCCAGGGTGGGGTGAGTACCATAAATTGTCCGGCCATTCCCGTTGCGCTGGCAGTGATAAGCGGGGTTTGATGCCGAACACAGGCGGCATTGATCTCCTGGCGCGTTGCCATATTGTCGCTGCAATCCAGAACCAGTGAGGCTTCATTGACGGCGTTACTCAAAGCCTTACCATGGAGCCGCTCAGCCAACGGAATTATGCGGCACTCGGGATTAAGAGCGGCCAGATGACGACTGGCCGCCGTGCTTTTAACCTCGCCAATATCTCGTTGAGTAAAAAGAATTTGGCGCTGTAAATTGCTGATATGTACTTTGTCGTCATCGGCAATAACCAGCGTACCAATACCGGCCCCTGCCAGATAAAGCGCCGCCGGTGAACCTAGTCCTCCGAGGCCGATAATGAGCACCCGGCTGTTGGCCAGCTTTTCCTGTGCCTGCTCCGGAAACTCCTCTAATAGCAGCTGCCGGCTATAACGCATGAAGCTGTCATCTTTCATCGCCCACCCCGGCCAGGGCCAGTAACTCAAGAGTCGCTTTGTGCCAGTCTGGAGCCTGTGTGATAGCGCTGACTACGGCAATGCTGCCAACACCTGTCTCAAGGACAGCAGGCGCACGCTCAATGCTGATACCGCCAATAGCGACCGTTGGGTAGTCCCCCAGCCGCTGGATGTGCTCCGCCAGCTGTTTCAGGCCCTGCGGGGCTGAAGGCATCTGCTTGGTCTGGGTTGGGAATACGTGCCCGAGAGCGATATAAGAAGGGCGCACGGCCAGCGCTACGTCTATTTCCATATCATCGTGAGTAGAAACGCCCAGGCGTAGCCCGGCATCCTGAATGGCCTGGAGATCGGTATCTTGCAAATCTTCCTGGCCAAGATGCACTCCATAGGCCTGATGTTTAATCGCCAGACGCCAGTAATCATTGATAAACAACCGGGCGTTATAGCGTTTTCCCAGCTCAATGGCAGCTTTGATATCTTCTTCAACTTCCTCATCCTTACAGTCTTTAATTCGCAGCTGCAGAGTACGCACACCAGCATCCAGCAGGCGGGCTATCCACTCTACGCTATCGACGACTGGATAGAGGCCAAGACGACGCGGAACCGAAGGAAACAGGGGGGTTAACATGATTTATCCTCTTGTTGAATATAGATATCTCCACCGTGCGAAAGGAATGTTTTGGCCATATCGTCCATCTGTTCCTGTAGCTGCTGGCGGGAGACGTTATCCTGAATTTCTTTGCTAATTTTCATTGAGCAAAACTTAGGGCCGCACATAGAGCAGAAATGCGCTGTTTTAGCCGACTCTTGCGGCAGGTTTTCATCGTGCCATGCGCGGGCGGTGAAGGGGTCGAGCGCAAGGTTAAACTGGTCTTCCCAGCGGAACTCGAAACGCGCTTTCGACATCGCATTATCACGGATTTGTGCGCCGGGATGTCCTTTGGCCAAATCTGCTGCATGCGCCGCAATTTTATAAGCGATAAGGCCTTGTTTTACGTCTTCTTTATTGGGAAGACCAAGGTGCTCTTTAGGGGTGACATAGCAGAGCATGGCGCAGCCGAGCCAGCCGATAAATGCCGCACCAATGCCAGAGGTAATATGATCGTAGCCAGGGGCAATATCGGTGGTCAGTGGACCAAGGGTGTAAAAAGGCGCGCCGTGGCAGTGATTGAGCTGCTCGCTCATGTTGCGCTCAATTAGCTGCATCGGCACGTGCCCCGGGCCTTCGATCATGACCTGAACGTCATACTCCCAGGCGATAAGGGTGAGCTCGCCCAGCGTTCTCAGTTCAGAGAATTGCGCTTCATCGTTAGCATCCTGAATCGAGCCAGGGCGTAACCCGTCGCCGAGTGAGAGCGCCACATCATAAGCGGCGCAAATCTGGCAGATTTCGCGAAAGTGCTGATAGAGGAAGTTTTCCTGATGATGCGCCAGGCACCACTTAGCCATTATCGAACCGCCGCGGGAAACGATGCCAGTCAGCCGGCGGGCGGTGAGCGGGATATAGCGTAATAACAGTCCGGCGTGGATAGTAAAATAGTCTACCCCTTGCTCCGCCTGCTCCAGCAGCGTATCCCGGAATAATTCCCAGGTCATGTTTTCCGCGATGCCGTTTACTTTTTCCAGTGCCTGATAAACCGGCACGGTGCCAACCGGAACCGGGCTATTACGTACTATCCATTCGCGGGTTTCGTGAATCTGCCGTCCGGTTGAGAGATCCATAATGGTGTCGGCTCCCCAGCGGGTGGCCCAGACCAGCTTTTCAATCTCTTCCTCAATGGAAGAAGACACGGAGGAGTTGCCGATATTAGCGTTTACTTTCACCAGGAAATTACGCCCGATTATCATCGGCTCAGATTCCGGATGGTTAATATTGGCAGGGATAATTGCCCGGCCGGCGGCGACCTCCTGACGAACAAATTCTGCATCTATTAGCGGTAACGGTGCGCTGAAACGCTCTCCCGAATGCTGGTGGTTCAGCATTGCGCTACGTATCTGTTCGCGGCCCATATTTTCCCGTAGAGCAATAAATTCCATCTCCGGGGTAATGATCCCTTTTCTGGCGTAATGCAGCTGTGTGACCCGCAGCCCTTCCAAAGCGCGTCGTGGCAGCGGTGGTTTTGGGAATTGCGGTGTGTCCAGCGTGATATCGGTTTGGCGAGCCTGGGTCCACGTGGAACTGAACTGCGGGAGGCTCTCGCTATCATTTCGCCCTGATATCCACTGCGCGCGTACCGGTGTCAGCCCTTTATTAATATCAACGGTGATATCAGGATCGCCATAGGGGCCAGAGGTGTCATATACCGGGATAGACTCATTCTCTTCAAATTGCGGGTTGGCTGGATCGTCATTGATGAAGGTCGGGCTTAACTGAATAGAACGAATGGGGACTTTTACATCGGCTCGGGAACCGGCCAGGTAACGACGCTGAGAGCATGGAAAAGCAGCACCAGAGAGAGTTGCCAGAAAATTTTTAGCGGCTGCGCGATTTTCGCGGCGGCCGGATGATTTAGAACCAGACATAGCGCTTTCCTGTATCGATCGGGAAATGGCTTGTCAGAACAACGGATGAGTGGTGGATCGTAGAGCGTAAGCTGACATAAACAATGGCCGAAAGCCAAAGCATGAAGCATCACATCTCACCGATACACATTTTTACTCTTGTTCCCTGCGCAGGTCTTAACCCGATCAGGTTCCGCGGATCCCGAATTAACGGTCTCAGCCCGTGCAGGGGGGGGCCTGTACTGGGCACTCCGACAAGATAGATCCCTCGTCGCCAGCAACACCGTATCTTTGTTGGCTGCCTTCGCTCTCCCGGTCACATAGTTGTCTATGCTCCCGGGTATCGCTCAGTTGCCGCCGCGATACGACGCCGCTGGCTTAGAGGGCTCGGTATTCATCAGGCAGCATGCTGCTGCCGGGAAAATAACGCGAGATATTAGCCCAGTTCACTGGGCTGGAAGTAAACTACGCGCTAATAGCGCTAAACTCAAGCCGGACGCGACAGATTATTAGCCGCGCCGTCAAGCAGCTGCAGGTCGTGCTGATATGCCAGCATAATCAGCTTATCCTCCAGCGCAAAACGAGCACCTAGCGCTTCGGCAAGGCCAGAAAGCGCCTGCTGGAACTCCATGCAATTATCATGATCGATGGCATTCAGTAGATAATCATCGTAATAATCCATGATTTGCTGGGTATTATGCTCGAGCTGAGGATAGAGTTTATTAACTGCTGTAGTTAGCGGGCTGGTTTCTTGTAAGTCGCGAATGATTTGCTGGTAAATCTTAAAATGGCCAGAAGACAGGTAATCGACCAGAGAGTGGCAGAACTGATCGAGAGCCATTTCATCAAGCCGAGTATGCGACTCTTTTTCAGGCTTAATCCCAACCAGACTGTACCAGGAGACCAATAACTGTTTCCTGGCCTGTAGCCAGCTATCCACTAATGGGTTACTACCACCAAGAGTTTCGGTTAGATTTTTAAGGTGGTTTAGCATAGTCGGCTCCGTGAGCGTTAAACTTAACGCGGTCTCATCGTTGTTAAGTAACTTTAATGTTAAACACTGCCAGTGAACTTGAGGTTGTGCAAAGTTTATGGAACGTCTGATTAATAGTAATGATAGTGGCTGGTGGATCCTCAGCCACGGAAATAAAGTATGGCTGCCCGGTGGAGATTTGCCACATGGTGAAGCCGGACGCTATTCGCTTATCGGACAGAGCGGTACCATCATCGGTCACTGGCAGGAACAACCGGTCTGGCTTGTATGCTCCAGCCGCCCACAAGACATGGTTTCTTTACGCCAACTGTTGGGGGAAGAAGCGGGGCTATTCCAGCTTGCCGGGCGCGGTGTGCAGCTAGCCGAGTTTTATCGCTCGCATAAATTTTGCGGTTACTGCGGCCATGAAATGCACCCCAGCCGCACCGAATGGGCCATGCTCTGCAATCACTGTCGTGAGCGTTACTATCCGCAGATTGCGCCGTGCATTATTGTGGCAATCCGCAGGGGCGATGAGATCCTGCTGGCTCAACATACGCGCCATCGAAACGGTATTTACACCGTGCTGGCCGGATTTGTTGAGGTGGGGGAAACCCTTGAGCAAACCGTCGCGCGTGAAGTGATGGAAGAAAGCAATATCCAGGTGAAAAACCTGCGCTATGTCACTTCGCAGCCCTGGCCATTTCCTCAATCGCTGATGATGGCTTTCACCGCCGAGTATGCGGGCGGTGAGTTGAAAATTGATCCTAAAGAACTGCTGGACGCTGGCTGGTATCGCTACGACGCGTTACCTCAGTTACCCCCTGTGGGCACTGTCGCTCGCCGTCTTATTGAGGACACCGTAGCCCGCTGTCGGGCTGAGCACGAATAAGTCATGGTAGAATGCCCGCTGACGCTAAAGGAAATGCACTTATGACCGAATTGAAAAACGATCGTTACCTGCGAGCACTACTGCGCCAACCGGTGGACGTTACGCCCGTCTGGATGATGAGGCAAGCCGGGCGCTATCTACCAGAGTACAAAGCCACCCGCGCTGAAGCCGGGGACTTTATGTCTTTGTGCAAAAATCCTGAACTGGCCTGCGAAGTGACATTACAGCCACTGCGCCGCTATAAACTCGATGCTGCCATTCTGTTTTCCGACATTCTGACCATCCCGGATGCTATGGGGCTCGGGCTCTATTTTGAAACCGGCGAAGGGCCGCGTTTTTCCTCGCCCATTAGCAGCGTAGCGGATGTTGCACGGCTGCCCGTTCCTGACCCGGAACAATCGCTGGGCTACGTAATGGATGCGGTTCGTACTATTCGCCGTAACCTGAAAGGTGAAGTGCCTCTTATCGGTTTTTCCGGCAGCCCGTGGACGCTGGCGACCTATATGGTCGAAGGCGGCAGCAGTAAGGCTTTCACCAAAATTAAAAAAATGATGTATGCCGAGCCACAGGCCCTTCATCAGTTGCTGGATAAGCTGGCGCAAAGTGTCACGCTTTATCTTAATGCGCAGATTAAGGCAGGTGCCCAGTCGGTGATGATTTTTGATACCTGGGGCGGTGTGCTGACCGGGCGCGATTATCGTCAGTTCTCTCTCGACTATATGCAGCGCATTGTGGATGGTTTAATTCGCGAAAACGATGGCCGCCGGGTTCCGGTAACGTTGTTTACTAAAGGCGGGGGTCAGTGGCTGGAGGCGATGGCCGCAACCGGCTGCGATGCACTGGGTTTGGACTGGAGCACGGATATTGCCGATGCCCGGCGTCGGGTTGGCGATAAAGTTGCGCTGCAGGGCAATATGGACCCTTCCATTTTGTATGCGCCGCCGCAGCGTATTGAGCAGGAAGTAGCAAGCATCCTCGAGGGCTTTGGCTCCGGCGAGGGACATGTCTTCAACCTGGGGCACGGTATCCATCAGGACGTTCCACCAGAACATGCCGGTGCATTTGTTGAAGCCGTTCACCGCCTGTCTGCGCCTTACCACCGTTAACCAGGGTATGGATCTCCGCGCGCTGCGTGAGCAGCAGCTCACGCTGGCCTCCCGGGTTATCCACGAGGATAGCCCGCAGCTGTTGGCACCTGAATTAATTGGCGGTGCCGATGTGGGCTTCGAGCAGGGCGGGGAGATTACGCGAGCGGCAATAGTCTTGCTAAGCTACCCCTCTCTTGAATTAATCGAATACCAGATTGCCCGCATTCCCACCCAAATGCCCTACATTCCCGGTTTTCTCTCATTTAGAGAAACGCCGGCGTTAATGGCCGCCTGGCAGCAACTCAGCCAGAAACCACAGCTCGTGATGGTAGATGGACACGGGGTTTCTCACCCACGTCGTCTGGGGGTTGCCAGCCATTTTGGCTTACTGGCGGATGTCCCAACCATTGGAGTGGCGAAAAAGCGCCTGTGCGGAAAGTTTGAAGAGCTTGATGCATCGCCCGGTGCGTTGGCCACTCTTACTGATAAAGGTGAGCAACTGGGGTGGGTCTGGCGCAGTAAAGCGCGCTGCAACCCTCTGTTTATTTCGACCGGCCATCAGGTTAGCGCCGGCAGCGCGCTGGCATGGGTACAGCGCTGTATGGCGGGCTATCGCCTGCCGGAGCCGACCCGCTGGGCCGATGCCGTGGCATCTGGTCGCCCGGCATTTACGCGCTGGCGAGAAATTCACCCCTGATTGCGTTACACTGCGGCTAATTTTATCCCTGGTGAGACTTCAACATGTTACAAAACCCCATTCATCTGCGACTGGAGCGCATGGAAAGCTGGCAACACGTCACTTTTATGGCAGCTCTGTGCGAGCGGATGTATCCCAACTATGCGATGTTTTGCCAGCAAACTGGCTTCGGTGATGGCCAGATTTATCGCCGTATCCTCGATCTCATCTGGGAAACGCTGACCGTTAAAGATGCCAAAGTAAACTTCGACAGCCAGCTTGAAAAGTTTGAAGAATCTATCCCGGCTGCCGATGACTACGACATGTACGGTGTCTTCCCCGCTATCGATGCCTGTGTGGCATTGAGTGAGCTGATTCACTCACGCCTAAGCGGTGAAACCTTAGAGCATGCTGTGGAGGTGAGTAAAACTTCTATTACCTCCGTGGCGATGCTGGAAATGACCCAGGAAGGTCGTGAAATGACGGACGAAGAGCTGAAAAATAACCCGGCCGTAGAGCAAGAATGGGACATTCAGTGGGAGATTTTTCGGTTGCTTGACGAGTGCGAAGAAAGAGACGTTGAGTTGATCAAAGGCCTGCGCGCGGACTTGCGGGAGGCGGGATGTAGCAACATTGGTATAATTTTTAACCAGTGAGACAATAAAACGTGATTTACAGCCTGTTTTGTCATGCCTGAAGGCTTCCCATCTGCCCCCCGTCTGGTCTACATTTGTGGGGCGAAAAAAAGTGGCTATCGGTGCGTGTATGCAGGAGAGTGCTTTTAAGGCATTTCCGTCGCACTCGATGCTTAGCAAGCGATAAACACATTGTAAGGATAACTTATGAACAAGACTCAACTGATTGATGTAATTGCGGACAAGGCTGACCTGTCTAAAGCCCAGGCTAAAGTGGCACTGGAATCTACTCTGGCTGCAATTACTGAGTCTCTGAAAGAAGGCGATGCTGTACAACTGGTTGGTTTCGGTACCTTCAAAGTGAACCACCGCGCTGAGCGTACTGGCCGCAACCCGCAGACGGGTAAAGAGATCAAAATCGCCGCTGCAAACGTACCGGCATTTGTCTCTGGTAAAGCGCTGAAAGACGCCGTTAAGTAATAACGCGTGACAGCGAAGAGTTTTGACAGAGGGGCGCCAGCGCCCCTTTTGTTTATCTGGCGTAAAGCGCTTATAGCGTTTGGATGCCTGGCTCTTAGTGCCTGTAGCTTCCATAGCGGGCCACCCCCTTTTACCGCCAGCGGCTACATAGCCGATGACGGCGTCGTCCGCCTGTGGCGAAAAGACGACAGCAGCGAAGGCGTGCATCTGATGATGGCGTTTACTCCGCTGAGAGACGGTCATACCACACTCAGTGAATATCACTGGCAGGGGGAGCAGCTTACTTCCCTTGAAGTTAACATCACCGGACGCGATCCGGAGCAGGTAAAACTGCGTTTCGATACTAAAGGCAACGTCAGTTTTATGCAGCGGCAGCTTCAGGGGCAGAAACAGCAGCTCTCTACCGACAGTATTGCGATGTATCAGTATCGGGCAGGGCAGGTGCGTTCGATTAGCGATGCGCTGCGCAGCGGCCGCGTGAAGCTCTATCAAGGGCGCTGGCAGCCGGGCGGCAAAGTCCTGACCTGTGAAGGCACAACGATAGCTCCGGCTCTCGATAGCTTTGCATTAAGTAAAATATCCAGCCGCCAAAGCCACTCAGCACAGGCTGTGAGCGTTGCATGGCTCGAAGCTCCGGAAGGCACTCAGTTGTTGCTGATCGAAAATGAGGATGTTTGTGGTTGGCAGCCCAAGGCCGATACATTCTGACCGATAGGCTGATATAGAAAAAGGCCGCCCGATTGAGCGGCCCTGCAAGGTTTAACGGCTTTGCTCGCGCTCAATTGCCCGGTAGCCGATATCGCTGCGATTAAAGCAACCTTCCCAGTGGATATCTTTGAGTAGGGTATAAGCTCGCTGCTGGGCCTGAGCCACGCTATCACCCAGCGCAGTCACACACAGTACTCTACCGCCGGTTGTAATAACCTGCTGGTCATCGCGTAGTGCGGTACCGGCGTGAAACACTTTCCCGTCTGGAGTCTGTTCAAGCGGCAGACCGTGAATAACGTCATGACGACGATAATCACCAGGATATCCTCCGGCGGCCATTACGACGCCCAGCGCGGCTCTGGGATCCCACTCTGAAGTTTGCTTATCCAGCTCACCCCGGCAGGCTGCGAGACACAGTTCCACCAGGTCTGACTGCATACGCATCATAATCGGCTGGGTTTCCGGATCGCCGAACCGGCAGTTGAACTCAATAACTTTTGGGTTGCCGGATTTGTCGATCATCAACCCGGCATACAGGAAGCCGGTGTAGACATTTCCTTCCTGTGCCATCCCGCGAACGGTAGGCCAGATAATACGTTCCATCGTACGCTGGTGGACTTCATCGGTAACGACAGGAGCCGGTGAATAGGCCCCCATACCGCCCGTATTAGGGCCGCTATCATTATCACCAACCCGTTTATGATCCTGGCTGGTGGCCATAGCCAGAACATTTTCACCGTCCACCATGACGATAAAGCTGGCCTCTTCACCATCCAGAAACTCTTCTACCACTATGCGGTGCCCGGCATCGCCAAAAGCGTTTCCGGCTAACATATCGTGAACGGCGTCTTCAGCTTCTTTAAGCGTCATCGCGACGATAACGCCCTTACCAGCGGCCAGACCATCAGCCTTGATAACAATCGGCGCGCCGCGTTCGCGAATATAAGCGAGCGCTGGCTCCACTTCGGTAAAGTTTTGGTACTCAGCCGTAGGGATTTGATGGCGAGCCAGGAAATCCTTAGTAAACGCTTTGGAACCTTCAAGCTGGGCGGCGGCCTGGGTCGGCCCGAAAATAGTCATCCCGGCGGCGCGAAAAGCATCGACCACGCCGATAACCAGCGGAGCCTCAGGACCAACAATCGTCAGAGCGATCTTTTCACTGCGGGCAAAGTCTAGCAGCCCGGCAATATCGGTTACGGCGATATCGACATTTTGCAGACCGGGTTCAAGTGCAGTTCCGGCATTCCCGGGGGCCACATAAACAGTAGAAACCTCAGGTGATTGTGCTGCTTTCCAGCCTAGCGCGTGTTCGCGCCCGCCGTTGCCTATAACTAAAACTTTCATAGCTGCTCCCTGTTAGTGGCGGAAGTGGCGCATACCGGTAAATATCATCGCGATACCGTGTTCGTTAGCGGCAGCGATAACCTCTTCATCACGAATTGAACCACCAGGCTGGATAACACAAGTCACGCCGACGGCGGCTGCGGCATCGATACCATCGCGGAATGGGAAGAAAGCGTCCGAGGCCATTGCCGAACCGGCGACTTCAAGTCCCTCATCGGCGGCTTTAATGCCGGCAATTTTAGCGGAATAGACACGGCTCATCTGTCCTGCGCCAATGCCGATGGTCATATTGTTTTTGGCATAAACAATCGCGTTGGATTTGACGAACTTCGCGACTTTCCAGCAGAACAGCGCATCGCGTAGTTCATCCTCGGTTGGCTGACGTTCAGTAACAACTTGCAGCTCGCCGCGGCTGACCATGCCTAAATCTCTATCCTGAACCAGCAGACCACCGTTGACGCGTTTAAAGTCGAGGCTGGCGACCTGGTTATCCCACTCACCGCAGCTTAGTACGCGGACATTTTGTTTGGCGGCAGTAATTTTAAGCGCTTCAAGGCTAATGCCTGGAGCGATGATCACTTCGACAAACTGGCGGGATACGATGGCCTGGGCAGTTTCAGCATCCAGTTCGCGGTTAAAAGCAATGATCCCACCGAAAGCAGAGGTTGGGTCGGTTTTATATGCCTGCTCGTAAGCTTGCAGAGGATTGCCGGCAACGGCCACGCCGCATGGGTTTGCGTGTTTCACGATAACGCATGCAGGTTCCACAAAACTCTTCACGCATTCCAGGGCGGCATCGGTGTCAGCGATATTGTTATAAGAAAGCGCTTTGCCCTGAAGCTGAACGGCGGTTGCGACCGATGCTTCATTAATATGTTCTTCTATATAGAAGGCAGCATCCTGATGGCTATTCTCGCCATAACGCATATCCTGCTTTTTAATGAAGTTCAGATTGAGCGTGCGAGGGAAGCGTCCGGCAGGATCTTTGCTTTCAGAATGGTAAGCCGGAACCATGCTGCCGAAGTAGTTGGCAATCATGCTGTCGTAGGCGGCGGTATGTTCGAAAGCTTTAATAGCCAGATCAAAACGGGTTTCCAGCGTCAGTGAACCTTCGCCAGCATCCATCTCTTTAATAATGGCATCGTAATCGCTGCTCTTTACTACGATAGCAACATCTTTATGGTTCTTAGCTGCGGAGCGAACCATCGTTGGACCACCGATATCAATATTCTCGACGGCATCTTCTAAAGAGCAGTCTGGCTTTGCCACAGTCTGAGCAAATGGATAGAGGTTAACGACAACCATGTCGATCGTTTGGATCCCATGCTGACTCATCACTTCATCATCCATGCCGCGACGGCCAAGGATCCCTCCATGCACCTTTGGATGAAGAGTCTTGACGCGTCCATCCATCATTTCCGGAAATCCGGTGTAATCGGAAACTTCAGTGACCGGCAATCCCGCTTTTGCCAGCAGATGAGCGGTACCGCCAGTAGAGAGCAGCTCAACGTTGCGGGCTACCAGAGCCTGGGCAAATTCGACGATGCCGGTTTTATCGGAAACGCTAAGCAAAGCGCGGCGGACAGGACGACGGTGTTGCATGGTGATAAATCTCCCGGATTTCATTTATTACTAAAGGCATTAGCAAAGAAAATGACATTTAGAGTGGCGATTTGCCAGATCCGATCGCCAAACGATCATCAAGTCATTTGCGCGGCATTGTAACGAAAACGTTTGCGTAGCGCTCGCGAAATTTGGGTTTTACCGCCTGCTGTGGATAAATATGTGAATAAATGGGTATAAAGCGGCGTTTTGCTGTGGAATGCAGCAGTCAGTTATTTTTATGCGATTTGGGGGTTGCGGCAAATTCTTAACTCCCTATAATGCGCCTCCATCGACACGGAACAACGGCACGCAAGCCGCCGGGTCACAAGGGTTTCTTCGGAACGCCCGCCAGAGAAAAGCGAAAATAATCGCTTGACTCTGAAGGAGGAAAGCGTAATATACGCCACCTCGAGTTAGCAAGCGAAGCGCCGCTAACTCACTGCTCTTTAACAATTTATCAGACAATCTGTGTGGGCACTCGAGGCACTGATATCTTAACGTCGCAAGACGCTAAATGATTTATCAAGTCTCAAGTGAACAACAGTTAATTCATTACGAATGACAGAATTCATTGAGCATCAAACTTTAAATTGAAGAGTTTGATCATGGCTCAGATTGAACGCTGGCGGCAGGCCTAACACATGCAAGTCGAACGGTAACAGGAAGAAGCTTGCTTCTTTGCTGACGAGTGGCGGACGGGTGAGTAATGTCTGGGAAACTGCCTGATGGAGGGGGATAACTACTGGAAACGGTGGCTAATACCGCATAACGTCGCAAGACCAAAGAGGGGGACCTTCGGGCCTCTTGCCATCAGATGTGCCCAGATGGGATTAGCTAGTAGGTGGGGTAAAGGCTCACCTAGGCGACGATCCCTAGCTGGTCTGAGAGGATGACCAGCCACACTGGAACTGAGACACGGTCCAGACTCCTACGGGAGGCAGCAGTGGGGAATATTGCACAATGGGCGCAAGCCTGATGCAGCCATGCCGCGTGTATGAAGAAGGCCTTCGGGTTGTAAAGTACTTTCAGCGAGGAGGAAGGTGTTGAGGTTAATAACCTCAGCAATTGACGTTACTCGCAGAAGAAGCACCGGCTAACTCCGTGCCAGCAGCCGCGGTAATACGGAGGGTGCAAGCGTTAATCGGAATTACTGGGCGTAAAGCGCACGCAGGCGGTTTGTCAAGTCGGATGTGAAATCCCCGGGCTCAACCTGGGAACTGCATTCGAAACTGGCAGGCTAGAGTCTTGTAGAGGGGGGTAGAATTCCAGGTGTAGCGGTGAAATGCGTAGAGATCTGGAGGAATACCGGTGGCGAAGGCGGCCCCCTGGACAAAGACTGACGCTCAGGTGCGAAAGCGTGGGGAGCAAACAGGATTAGATACCCTGGTAGTCCACGCCGTAAACGATGTCTACTTGGAGGCTGTTCCCTTGAGGAGTGGCTTCCGGAGCTAACGCGTTAAGTAGACCGCCTGGGGAGTACGGCCGCAAGGTTAAAACTCAAATGAATTGACGGGGGCCCGCACAAGCGGTGGAGCATGTGGTTTAATTCGATGCAACGCGAAGAACCTTACCTACTCTTGACATCCAGAGAACTTAGCAGAGATGCTTTGGTGCCTTCGGGAACTCTGAGACAGGTGCTGCATGGCTGTCGTCAGCTCGTGTTGTGAAATGTTGGGTTAAGTCCCGCAACGAGCGCAACCCTTATCCTTTGTTGCCAGCGATTCGGTCGGGAACTCAAAGGAGACTGCCGGTGATAAACCGGAGGAAGGTGGGGATGACGTCAAGTCATCATGGCCCTTACGAGTAGGGCTACACACGTGCTACAATGGCATATACAAAGAGAAGCGACCTCGCGAGAGCAAGCGGACCTCATAAAGTATGTCGTAGTCCGGATTGGAGTCTGCAACTCGACTCCATGAAGTCGGAATCGCTAGTAATCGTGGATCAGAATGCCACGGTGAATACGTTCCCGGGCCTTGTACACACCGCCCGTCACACCATGGGAGTGGGTTGCAAAAGAAGTAGGTAGCTTAACCTTCGGGAGGGCGCTTACCACTTTGTGATTCATGACTGGGGTGAAGTCGTAACAAGGTAACCGTAGGGGAACCTGCGGTTGGATCACCTCCTTACCTATAAAGATACAACCTTGTAGTGCTCACACAGATTGTCTGATGAAAAAGAACGAGCAGTAAAACCTCTGCAGGCTTGTAGCTCAGGTGGTTAGAGCGCACCCCTGATAAGGGTGAGGTCGGTGGTTCGAGTCCACTCAGGCCTACCAATTCCTTCTGATACTGTGTTACGGCAACGCTCACATACATGAGTATGCTTCGCGTTACCGCGCCTTGTCTCAGAATGAATTAGTACGTGAGGTTTACATACTACTTGGGGCTATAGCTCAGCTGGGAGAGCGCCTGCTTTGCACGCAGGAGGTCTGCGGTTCGATCCCGCATAGCTCCACCATTACTTCTCGTAAAAAATACTTCAGAATGCACTGGTTAACAGTGTGTTGCGAAGTATTATGCTCTTTAAAAATCTGGAAACAAGCTGAAAATTGAAACGACATACCGTCTCATTTCTCCGTAATAAGAAATGACGATGATATGTTCGAGTCTCTCAAATTCTTGCGACACGAAGACTTCTTCGGGTTGTGAGGTTAAGCGACTAAGCGTACACGGTGGATGCCCTGGCAGTCAGAGGCGATGAAGGACGTGCTAATCTGCGAAAAGCGTCGGTAAGCTGATATGAGGCGTTATAACCGACGATGTCCGAATGGGGAAACCCAGTGCATTCGTGCACTATCGTTAACTGAATACATAGGTTAACGAGGCGAACCGGGGGAACTGAAACATCTAAGTACCCCGAGGAAAAGAAATCAACCGAGATTCCCCCAGTAGCGGCGAGCGAACGGGGAGCAGCCCAGAGTCTGAATCAGTTTGTGTGTTAGTGGAACGGTCTGGAAAGTCCGGCGATACAGGGTGACAGCCCCGTACATGAAAGCACACCTTCTGTGAACTCGATGAGTAGGGCGGGACACGTGATATCCTGTCTGAAGATGGGGGGACCATCCTCCAAGGCTAAATACTCCTGACTGACCGATAGTGAACCAGTACCGTGAGGGAAAGGCGAAAAGAACCCCGGCGAGGGGAGTGAAAAAGAACCTGAAACCGTGTACGTACAAGCAGTGGGAGCACCCCTTGAGGGTGTGACTGCGTACCTTTTGTATAATGGGTCAGCGACTTATATTCTGTAGCAAGGTTAACCGAATAGGGGAGCCGAAGGGAAACCGAGTCTTAACTGGGCGTTAAGTTGCAGGGTATAGACCCGAAACCCGGTGATCTAGCCATGGGCAGGTTGAAGGTTGGGTAACACTAACTGGAGGACCGAACCGACTAATGTTGAAAAATTAGCGGATGACTTGTGGCTGGGGGTGAAAGGCCAATCAAACCGGGAGATAGCTGGTTCTCCCCGAAAGCTATTTAGGTAGCGCCTCGTGAATTCATCTCCGGGGGTAGAGCACTGTTTCGACTAGGGGGTCATCCCGACTTACCAACTCGATGCAAACTGCGAATACCGGAGAATGTTATCACGGGAGACACACGGCGGGTGCTAACGTCCGTCGTGAAGAGGGAAACAACCCAGACCGCCAGCTAAGGTCCCAAAGTCATGGTTAAGTGGGAAACGATGTGGGAAGGCTCAGACAGCCAGGATGTTGGCTTAGAAGCAGCCATCATTTAAAGAAAGCGTAATAGCTCACTGGTCGAGTCGGCCTGCGCGGAAGATGTAACGGGGCTAAACCATGCACCGAAGCTGCGGCAGCGACACTATGTGTTGTTGGGTAGGGGAGCGTTCTGTAAGCCGTTGAAGGTGAACTGTGAGGTTTGCTGGAGGTATCAGAAGTGCGAATGCTGACATAAGTAACGATAATGCGGGTGAAAAGCCCGCACGCCGGAAGACCAAGGGTTCCTGTCCAACGTTAATCGGGGCAGGGTGAGTCGACCCCTAAGGCGAGGCTGAAAAGCGTAGTCGATGGGAAACAGGTTAATATTCCTGTACTTGGTGTTACTGCGAAGGGGGGACGGAGAAGGCTATGTTAGCCGGGCGACGGTTGTCCCGGTTTAAGCATGTAGGCGGAGAGTTTAGGTAAATCCGGACTCTTTTTAACGCTGAGGTGTGATGACGAGGCACTACGGTGCTGAAGTAACAAATGCCCTGCTTCCAGGAAAAGCCTCTAAGCATCAGGTAACACGAAATCGTACCCCAAACCGACACAGGTGGTCAGGTAGAGAATACCAAGGCGCTTGAGAGAACTCGGGTGAAGGAACTAGGCAAAATGGTGCCGTAACTTCGGGAGAAGGCACGCTGTCGTTAGGTGAAGGGATTTACTCCTGGAGCTGAAGGCAGTCGAAGATACCAGCTGGCTGCAACTGTTTATTAAAAACACAGCACTGTGCAAACACGAAAGTGGACGTATACGGTGTGACGCCTGCCCGGTGCCGGAAGGTTAATTGATGGGGTCATCGCAAGAGAAGCTCCTGATCGAAGCCCCGGTAAACGGCGGCCGTAACTATAACGGTCCTAAGGTAGCGAAATTCCTTGTCGGGTAAGTTCCGACCTGCACGAATGGCGTAATGATGGCCAGGCTGTCTCCACCCGAGACTCAGTGAAATTGAAATCGCTGTGAAGATGCAGTGTACCCGCGGCAAGACGGAAAGACCCCGTGAACCTTTACTATAGCTTGACACTGAACATTGAGCCTTGATGTGTAGGATAGGTGGGAGGCTTTGAAGCGTGGACGCCAGTCTGCGTGGAGCCAACCTTGAAATACCACCCTTTAATGTTTGATGTTCTAACGTAGACCCGTGATCCGGGTTGCGGACAGTGTCTGGTGGGTAGTTTGACTGGGGCGGTCTCCTCCCAAAGAGTAACGGAGGAGCACGAAGGTTGGCTAATCCTGGTCGGACATCAGGAGGTTAGTGCAATGGCATAAGCCAGCTTGACTGCGAGAGTGACGGCTCGAGCAGGTGCGAAAGCAGGTCATAGTGATCCGGTGGTTCTGAATGGAAGGGCCATCGCTCAACGGATAAAAGGTACTCCGGGGATAACAGGCTGATACCGCCCAAGAGTTCATATCGACGGCGGTGTTTGGCACCTCGATGTCGGCTCATCACATCCTGGGGCTGAAGTAGGTCCCAAGGGTATGGCTGTTCGCCATTTAAAGTGGTACGCGAGCTGGGTTTAGAACGTCGTGAGACAGTTCGGTCCCTATCTGCCGTGGGCGCTGGAGAATTGAGGGGGGCTGCTCCTAGTACGAGAGGACCGGAGTGGACGCATCACTGGTGTTCGGGTTGTCATGCCAATGGCATTGCCCGGTAGCTAAATGCGGAAAAGATAAGTGCTGAAAGCATCTAAGCACGAAACTTGCCCCGAGATGAGTTCTCCCTGAGCACTTGATGCTCCTGAAGGAACGTTGAAGACTACGACGTTGATAGGCCGGGTGTGTAAGCGCAGCGATGCGTTGAGCTAACCGGTACTAATGAACCGTGAGGCTTAACCTTACAACGCCAAAGAGGTTTTGGTGTTGGATTTGAGAGATTTTCAGCTTAGTTTTCGGATAAACGTTCATGGCGAAAGCGGTGAACGGACAGAATTTGCCTGGCGGCACTAGCGCGGTGGTCCCACCTGACCCCATGCCGAACTCAGAAGTGAAACGCCGTAGCGCCGATGGTAGTGTGGGGTCTCCCCATGCGAGAGTAGGGAACTGCCAGGCATCAAATAAGAGACGAAGCCCTGTACTGACGTACAGGGCTTTTTCTTTTGCCTGATATCCGGAAGTTTGCCACCTGAGCATGGGCATGCGACAAAATCGTCGGGAACGATTTTGAACGCCGCCTGGCGGCGGCCCCGCAGGGGCGAGTATCAGGATGATACGAGTATTGTAGGGAACTGCCAGGCATCAAATAAAGCAGAAAGCCCAGTCGAAAGACTGGGCTTTTTGTTTTTTCTGCACTGCTAAAAATTGAGCCATCGCCAGTTATTGAAGAGCCCACTAAGCATTCTCCTGCGGTCCAGAGCGCCACTCCTGAAGCGTTATCTCATAAAACAGGCTGGGATCGGCCCCGGGAACATCATTAACAGAGGCAGTGCAACGTAATCCATTCTTCTCTAATACCCGACGCGAAGCAGCGTGGGCCGGACGCACAACGGTTGTTACTCTGGAAAGCCGCAGCGCGGTGAAGCCGAACCATAAAACTCGCTGAGTAAATTCACTGGCATAGCCTTTGCCCCACGCCTCTGGCGCCAGCCGGTATCCCAGATTGTAATGAATCTTTCCCTCATAGTGACGGAGCTTAATTCCCCCGAAACCTATTGTCTCCTGTGGCGCACTCTTGAGCGCTATAGCAAATTCTCCAAATCCATCAAGCTGCCAGCCATTCATCCATTCTTGCAACAGGGCTTCAGCCCCCTGATAGCTGGAAAGTGGTCCCTTAGGATTGAAAGAGTGGGTTCTGGCATCACCATAAATTCGCCATACGTCGCCAATATCCACCGCTGATACGGGCCGCAGCTGAAGCCGTTCCGATAAAATTGTCATAACACGCCCTCGAGAATAGTGATATCGGGTCTCGGTATAGCTGCAAAATAAATTTCTTTAGCGTATATAAATGCGTCAGAGGGCAGTGTGAGCAAGATTTGCGCGCCAGGCCACATTTCCCCGTTTCGTTTACTGCCTTGAAAGTTTTTCACCCAAAGCCTGAAGGCTCGACATCTTGAGGTAACCTGGTTATTTTGGATATCTGGATGTCTAAACGTTTAAATGTATATAGTGAGGTGTCAGGCCATGCCGATTCGCGTTCCCGATGAGTTACCTGCGGTTAATTTTTTGCGTCAGGAAAATGTCTTTGTCATGACGACATCGCGGGCCAGCCACCAGGAGATTCGGCCCCTGAAGGTACTTATTCTCAATCTGATGCCGAAAAAAATTGAGACTGAAAACCAGTTTTTACGCCTGCTATCTAACTCTGCATTGCAGCTTGATATACAGCTACTGCGTATTGATGCTCGTGAATCGCGTAATACCCCAGCCGAACATCTCAATGCTTTTTACTGCAATTTCGCAGACATTCAGGATCAAAACTTTGACGGGTTAATTGTTACCGGCGCTCCGCTGGGGCTGGTTGAGTTTGATGATGTTGCTTACTGGCCGCAAATTCAGCGGGTGCTTGAGTGGGCAAAAGATCACGTTACTTCGACGCTTTGCGTCTGTTGGGCGGTACAGGCTGCGCTCAATGTGTTGTACAACATCCCTAAGCATACCCGTAAAGACAAACTATCTGGCGTATATGAACACCACATTACTCAGCCTCATGCTTTGTTGACCCGTGGATTTGATGACAGCTTCCTGGCACCCCATTCGCGTTATGCAGATTTCCCGGCATCCGTGATTCGTGAACATACCGATCTTGATATTCTGGCAGAGTCCGCCAATGGTGATGCCTACCTGTTTGCCAGTCGGGACAAACGCATCGCTTTTGTTACCGGCCATCCTGAATATGATGCACACACGCTGGCGAGTGAATATTTCCGTGATTGTGAAGCGGGACTATCTCCGGATGTTCCCTGGAACTATTTCCCCAATAACGATCCTGAACGAGCCCCACGCGCCAGCTGGCGCAGCCACGGCAATCTGCTATTCGCCAACTGGCTTAACTATTATGTCTATCAGATAACCCCTTATGACCTGCGGCAGATGAACCCTACTCTCGATTAATCTTATCTAAAGTCCCCGGTTTGCCTCATGAATACCGGGCGATTCGGGGACTATTAAAAATCCTGATAGAGACTATAAAGTGCACGATATGGCTGGCATTGAGCCGGTATCGTATTGTTTGCCTCGTACACAACTGAATACGAGGTGAAGGCCATGAAAGGAAAAATCGCGTTAGAAGAACATCTGTCTACCCCAGAAAATAACCGCCTGTGGGATGCTAAAGGCGAAGCGATGCGTAATGGTCGTGACTACATGAAAGATGTAGAAAAACGCCTGCTGGAAACTACGCTTCGGCTACAGGATATGGATGCATGCGGTATCCGCCACAGTATTCTGTCGCTTACTTCTCCCGGTGCACAGTCAATTCTGGACAGTGCTACGGCTACCAGCTTTGCCACCAGTACCAATGACTTTATTGCTGAGAATTTTGTTAAGCCACATCCAGATCGTTTTAGTTCCTTTGCGACCGTTGCCCTGCAAAATCCACAGGCGGCCGCAGATGAACTAGAACGTGCGGTTAAAAAGCTGGGTATGAAAGGGGCGCTGATTAACGGTTACACCAATATGGATGCCCATGAAGGGACTCGTTATCTGGACGATCCGGCCGTAGAAGTGTTCTGGCAAAAAGTCAGCGAGCTTAATGTTCCGGTATATTTGCATCCACGTGAACCGCTGCCTTCTGCCTGTGGTATTTATCGTGGTTATGAAAGTCTGGTGGGTTCCGCCTGGGGCTTTGCGCCAGAAACTGCCGTTCATGCAATTCGTCTGATGATGAGCGGTTTGTTCGATCGTTATCCTAACCTGGTAGTCATTCTGGGCCACCTGGGTGAAGGGCTGACTCATCTGCTTCCACGTACTGAACATCGACTGAAAAAACAGTCTGAAGGCGCAGGCCTTGGTACTAATCAGCGGCCATTAACCGATTATCTGACCAGCAACTTCTATGTGACGACCAGCGGGCACTTTACTACCAGTGCTTTGCATAATGCTCTGGAAGTGATGGGAGCCGATCGCGTAATGTTCTCGGTCGATTATCCTTATGAAGATATGCATGAAGCCGCAGGCTGGTTTGACCCGCTAACTCTGGATCCTAAGGTGAAAAAAGACATTGCCTGGGGGACTGCGCGCCGTATCTTTAATCTGCCTGACTAAGCTTCGCCAGTTGCTGCCGAAGCCAGATAATTCCCGGATCATTGTGATAGCGCTGATGCCAGACCTGGCGAATCGTAAATGAAGGGAATGCTACCGGCAGCGGCCACGCCTGACAGGAGCCTGAGCTGATAAAGCTTTCTGCTACCTGGCATGGCACTGTAGCCAGCAGTTCGCTGTTGGCTACTATTCCTCCTACACCCAGAAAATTGGGTACCACCATCGAAATACGCTCATGAATACCGTAACGAGCCAGATGGCGATCGGTATCTGCATGACCCGTTCCATCTCCTCGAACCAACAAGTGTTGTTCCTGAATCCACTCTTCCTGGGTTGGCGGCTGCTGAACTCGCGGGTGCTGGGCACTACTCAGGCAAATATAGTGCTCATCGAACAGCCGCTGTTGATAAAAATTATCGGGTATATCCATCAAATATCCGATAGCCAGGCTCACCTCTCCCGACTCCAACAGTGGATATATTGTGTCGTCTATTTCCCTGATAGAAAGCTGAACTTTGTCAGCGCCTGCCTGTTTGAAGGCTTCCAGCAGACGCGGCACTAGCGTCATTTGACTGATATCTGTCATGGCGATAGTAAAGCTGCGGCGGCTGGTATGCGGATCAAAAGGGAGGGTGATATCTAGCTGGTTATCTACCAGATCGAGAATAGAGAAAATGGTGGCTGAAACATGCTGAGCACCGGCGGTAGGCACCATTTTTTGCCCGACGCGGACAAACAAAGCATCATTAAACTCTTCGCGCAGACGCTTAAGCAGAAGACTACCCGAGGGCTGGCTCAGTTCTAGCATTTCAGAGGCCTGCGACACATTTCCGCTTTGATAAATAGCCCGAAAGAAATACAGCATTTTTAAATCCAGCTCTTTACGCATTCTGTCTCTCACACATCTTAACCCCAGGGGCGATATGGTAAGGAGATCCAGTCTGCGCCGTATTGTGTGAATGTGCCAGCGTTGCCAATCGTTCTCAGAAGATGCTCATCCATAGCCGCGACCAAATGCCAGCAAGCACGTCTAAAAATTCGTTAATTGAAAACTGATTACTATAAATAAATATTTTTATTTCAATATTAATCATATGGATAGCATTAATTTTAAATAAAAATGGAAATCGTTTTTGATTTTTTAATTCGATCGATTAGGATTAACTGTGTTGAACGAAAAGTGCGCACTGATCCGATGATTGGTTGGCTAACGGGAACGGGTTAAATTGGGAGAGTCGGGGTATGACACAACAAACAATGAGCGATGAGATCATATTTCACCATCCGGCTGGCGAGCTGGAGCGTCAGATTCTCACGGCAGATGCCGTGGATTTTCTGTCTGAGCTGGTAACGAAATTTACGCCACGTCGTAATCAATTACTGGCTGCAAGGCTAAATCAGCAGCAGGATATTGATAGCGGTAAGTTACCTGATTTTATTTCGGAAACATCTTCCATTCGTAATGGTGACTGGAAAATTCGCGGTATCCCGGACGACTTGCAAGATCGGCGCGTAGAAATTACCGGCCCGGTTGAGCGCAAGATGGTTATCAATGCGTTGAATGCCAACGTAAAAGTTTTTATGGCCGATTTTGAAGATTCGCTGGCGCCGTCTTGGCAGAAAGTGATTGAAGGGCAGATTAACCTGCGTGATGCGGTTAATGGCACCATCAGTTACACCAACGAGTCCGGGAAAATCTACCAGCTTAAGCCCGACCCGGCAGTGCTTATCTGTCGCGTGCGCGGTCTGCATCTTCCTGAAAAACACGTGACCTGGCGTGAAGAGGCTATTCCCGGCAGCCTGTTTGATTTCGGGCTCTATTTCTTCCACAACTACAAGGCGCTGCTGGCAAAAGGTAGCGGCCCTTATTTCTATCTGCCAAAAACTCAGTCCTGGCAAGAGGCGGCATGGTGGAGTGAGGTATTCAGTTTTACCGAAGATCGTTTCGGCCTGCCGCGCGGCACGATTAAAGCGACGCTGCTCATTGAAACGCTGCCGGCGGTATTCCAGATGGATGAAATCCTGCATGCTCTGCGAGACCACATTGTGGGCCTGAACTGCGGGCGTTGGGATTACATCTTCAGCTATATCAAAACTCTTAAAAACTATTCTGACCGGGTGCTGCCTGACCGTCAGAGCGTCACTATGGATAAGCCGTTTCTTAGCGCCTATTCACGCCTGCTGATTAAAACCTGCCACCGTCGCGGAGCCTTTGCCATGGGCGGTATGGCAGCGCTAATTCCGAGTAAGGATCCGGAGGAGAACAAAGCGGTTCTAGGCAAAGTTCATGCTGACAAGCTGTTGGAAGCTCAAAACGGGCACGATGGTACCTGGATTGCGCACCCGGGCCTGGCCGATACGGCGATGGCGGTATTCGATGAGATTTTGGCGGGGCGCTCGAACCAGCTGGATGTGTTGCGTGAAGAAGATGGACTAATCGAAGCTAAAACCCTTCTGGAGCCAAGCCCGGGTGAGCGTACCGAATCCGGTATGCGCGCCAATATTCGGGTGGCGGTGCAGTACATCGAAGCCTGGATCTCCGGTAATGGTTGCGTACCTATTTACGGATTGATGGAAGATGCTGCTACCGCAGAGATTTCGCGCACCTCTATCTGGCAGTGGATCCACCACCACAAAAATTTGAGCAATGGCCAGCAAGTTACCGCTGAGCTATTCCGCACCATGCTGGCCGAAGAGCTGGAAACCATCCGTGAAGAGGTTGGAGAGGCGCGCTTCTCTGCCGGCCGCTTTAACGAAGCTGCACGTCTGATGGAGCAGATTACCACTTCCGATCAATTGATCGATTTCCTGACGTTACCGGGCTACCGCCTGCTGGCCTGATTGCCGGGCTGATTATCGGGCCGGGCAGAATCCGGCCTATAACTTTAACGCCTGGGGAGCCAGGAAGAGTCGATGGAGCATTTACGATGAAAAAGTCACGTAGCCAACAGATTGAGCAGCTTAAGCAGGAATGGGACAGCGCGCGTTGGGAAGGAATCAAACGCCCTTACAGCGCTGAAGAGGTAGTAAAACTGCGCGGCTCGGTTAATCCGGAATGTACCCTGGCACAGCTGGGGGCGGATAAATTCTGGCGTTTGCTGAATGGCGAGGCTAAAAAAGGTTATGTGAATAGCCTGGGTGCGCTTACCGGCGGTCAGGCTTTGCAGCAGGCCAAGGCGGGCATAGAAGCAATTTATCTTTCCGGCTGGCAGGTGGCCGCCGATGCCAACCTCGCTGGCAGCATGTATCCGGATCAATCCTTATATCCAGCCAATTCGGTGCCTGCGGTAGTAGACAGGATCAACAATACTTTCCGACGTGCCGATCAGATCCAGTGGTCAGCAGGGATTGAAGAGAACGATCCGCGCTATGTGGACTACTTCCTGCCGATCGTGGCGGATGCCGAAGCCGGCTTCGGCGGCGTACTCAACGCTTTTGAATTGATGAAAGCGATGATTCAGGCGGGAGCCAGCGCGGTGCACTTTGAAGATCAGCTCGCTTCGGTGAAAAAATGCGGCCATATGGGCGGCAAAGTACTGGTTCCAACTCAGGAAGCGATTCAAAAACTGGTGGCTGCACGCCTGGCTGCTGACGTGATGGGTGTTCCAACCGTACTTATTGCCCGTACGGATGCCGATGCAGCCGACCTGCTCACTTCTGACTGCGATCCGTACGATAAGCCATTTATCACCGGTGAGCGCACCTCTGAAGGGTTCTACCGTACCCAGGCCGGAATTGAACAGGCAATTAGCCGTGGGCTGGCCTATGCCCCATATGCCGATATGGTGTGGTGCGAAACCTCCACCCCAGATCTGGAGCTGGCGCGCCGCTTTGCTGAGGCTGTTCACGCCCAGTATCCTGGCAAACTGCTGGCCTACAACTGCTCGCCTTCATTCAACTGGCAGAAAAACCTGGACGATCGCACCATCGCCGCCTTCCAGCAAGAGCTGGCGGATATGGGCTACAAATACCAGTTCATTACCCTGGCAGGTATCCATAGCATGTGGTTCAACATGTTTGACCTGGCGCACGCTTACGCCCAGGGCGAAGGCATGAAGCACTATGTGGAGAAAGTACAGCAGCCGGAATTCGCCAAAGCTGGAGAAGGCTACACCTTTGTTTCCCACCAGCAGGAAGTGGGCACTGGCTACTTCGATAAGGTCACTACCATTATTCAGGGAGGAGCCTCATCGGTAACGGCGCTGACCGGTTCGACGGAAGAGTCCCAGTTCTGATAGCAGCAGGTCTATTACCTTAATGCGCCCCCTTTTGGGGGCGTTTTAGCCGGGGAGAGATGATGACGCGTGATCTGGAGCGTTTGGTCGCAGCCACTATATTGCAGGGGTTTGACGCGCAATATGGCCGCTTTCTTGAGGTAACCTCAGGTGCTCAGCACCGCTTTGAACAGGCCGACTGGCCTGCGGTACAGCAGGCGATGAAACAGCGTATTCATCTCTATGATCATCATGTGGGGCTGGTGGTTGAACAGCTGAAGTGTATTACTGATGCTCGTTTACCAGACCCGGAATTTTTGCTGCGGGTAAAGCGTCATTTTGAGGCGCTGCTACCAGATTATCCACGCTATGAAATTGCCGAAAGTTTTTTTAATTCAGTATATTGCCGCCTGTTTGATCACCGCTCCCTGACGCCACAGCGCCTGTTTATTTATAGCTCTCTGCCAGGCCATAGCGCCGATAATCACGGGCGTCCGCTAGCGAAAACCTTTACCCCTGATAAAGGCTGGACGGCCATGCTGACCCGCATATTGCATGACCTGCCTTTGCGTCTGCCGTGGCAAGACCTGGCGCGCGATGTGAACTATATCGTCACGCATCTGACGGAAGCACTGGGCGTTGATATGCTCGTCCGGGTAAAGCTGCAGGTGGCGGGTGAGCTTTTCTATCGTAATAAAGCGGCATGGCTGATAGGTAAGCTGGTGCTGCCCGAAGGCAACTTACCGTTTTTGCTGCCGATTCACCGCAGCGAACAAGGGGAACTGTGGGTTGATACCTGTCTGACCCGGGGGGCTGAGGCCAGCATCGTGTTTGGGTTCGCCCGTTCTTATTTTATGGTGTACGCCCCCCATCCCGGCGCACTGGTAGCCTGGTTGCGCGATATTCTGCCGGGTAAAACGACGGCTGAACTCTATATGGCTATTGGCTGCCAGAAACATGGGAAAACCGAAGTTTATCGCGAATATCTCGACTATATCGCCGCCAGTGACGATCAATTTATTGAAGCGCCGGGTATCCGTGGAATGGTGATGCTGGTGTTTACCCTGCCTGGTTTTGACCGGGTATTCAAAGTCATTAAGGACCGCTTCGCGCCGCAAAAAGAGATGAGCGCCGAACACGTGCGCGCTTGCTACCGGCTGGTCAAAGAGCATGATCGGGTAGGTCGAATGGCCGACACTCAGGAGTTTGAAAATTTCACGCTAGAAAAAAGCCGAATAAGTCCGGAACTGCTGGCGCTACTGCGCACTGAGGTGTCGGAAAAGCTAACCGAAGATGAATCTCACATTACACTAAGCCATCTTTATATTGAGCGCCGTATGGTGCCGCTTAACCTCTGGCTTGCGCAGGTGCAGGGGGCGCAGCTTCGCGATGCGGTCGAAGAGTATGGCAACGCCATTCGTCAGCTAGCCGCCGCTAACATTTTCCCCGGCGATATGCTGTATAAGAACTTTGGTGTGACCCGCCACGGGCGAGTGGTGTTCTACGATTACGATGAAATTTGCTATATGACCGAGGTAAATTTCCGAGACATCCCAGCAGCCCAATATCCTGAGCAGGAGCTGGCGGCGGAACCGTGGTACAGCGTTGCGCCGGGAGATGTTTTTCCTGAGGAGTTTCGCCATTGGCTTTGTGCCGATCCCGCGGTGGGCCCGCTATTTGAAGAGATGCACAGCGAACTGCTCCAGGCCAGCTATTGGCGGGCGCTTCAGGCTCGTATTCGGGATGGGCATATTGAGGATGTGTACGCTTACCGCCGCCGCCAGAGGTTTGCGGTTCGTTATGGCAACCTCAGGCAGTGCGGCTAATTTACCCAGCGACCTCAACGACAGCGAACTCCTCGAACACCAGCTCCATATCGGGTGCCCAGGTCCCTTCGCGAGTAAAAAATTCCTGATGAGCCTGGCGCCAGTGCGCCAGGCTTAAATCACCTTCACCTTCCAGTGCCGCGAGTTCACCGCTCATTTGGTCAAACCGGATTATACGCAGCGCCAGCGTACGAATGACGCAGGCAGGTTCTCCCGCACCGTTAAGCACAATATGATAGGAGCCTGGGGTGACGGGGCGTTTATCGGCCCGATAGCTGGCCAGGGAGCAGCAGGTAGCCCGCTTCCGCCCTGTTATAACCAGAGCAACCAGCTCGTCAGCAAGCGCAGGTGAATCCCCAAACGACCAGCAGAACGCCTCTGGATATTGGCGGTGCCAGCGTGTCGTCAGCCCGTCCATTTAGCGCCCGCCGCCATAGGCGACGGTTACTTCTTTCGCCGCTTTAATGACCAGTGCGCCCAGCTCGGTTATCCGGTCATCCGTTACCCGGGAAATAGGCCCGGAGATAGAGATAGCCGCAAAAGGCTCGTGGTGCTCGTCATAGATACAGGATGCCAGGCAACGCAGGCCCAGTGCATGTTCTTCATCATCCAGTGAATAGCCGCGCTTGCGGGTTAACGCCAGATCCTCTTTCAGATGTAAAGGAGAGGTGAGCGTGGCATGGGTATAGCCGTGCAGCCCCTGACGATGCAGCAGATTTGCTACCTGATCGTCGGACAGATTAGCGAGAAAGGCTTTGCCTGCTCCGGATGCGTGCATCGGGAGTTTACCGCCAATAGGAGCCGACATACGCATGAGCTGAGTACATTGCACCTGATCGACAATAATTGCCTGATGGTCGTTATTATCCAGTACGGCGAGGTTCACGGTCTCGCCGGAAGCCTCCATCAGCTTGCGTAAAATCGGATGCACAATCGCCAGCAGATTACGGCTTTGCAGGAAGCTGCTGCCAACCCGAAAGGCGTGTGCGCCAATACTCCAGTGGCCCAGATCGCCCACCTGGTGAACAAAGCCGAGCTGTTGCATAGTGGTCAGCAGGCGATGGGTCGTCGAGTTGGGCAATCCGGCCTGTTGTGCCAGTTCGGTCAGCGCCACGCTACCGTGTGATTCAGCAATCCATTCTAAAAGTTTTAACCCACGGGTCAGAGACTGAACCTGCCCGGTCGGCGTTGCGGTGGCTGCCGCCGCTGAGCGTGGTTTCTTGCCCCGTTTGACAGGTAATTCGGCCGCCATATCGATTCCTTTTTCTGTATCGTGGAAATAATTTTCGTTTTATTTGGCAGGAATGCAACTCATGGCAAACTGGTAGGAGCAGTAACCTGAGGATGTATCATGTTGCAATCCTTTTACACTCTCATTACTTATGCCACTATGACCCGTTGGCTTTTGCATACCAGGGTTTAGTCGGGAGTGAGCGTGCGTATTCATAACAAAACAGAACAACTTCACCAGCAACTGGCAGAGCGGATCCTCGTCCTTGACGGGGGAATGGGCACCATGATCCAGAGCTATCGGCTCGAAGAGGCAGACTACCGGGGGCAACGCTTTGCCGACTGGCCGTGCGATCTCAAGGGAAATAACGATCTGCTGGTGCTCTCACGCCCGGAAACCATAGCCGCAATTCACGACGCCTATTTTGCTGCGGGTGCGGATATCATCGAAACCAACACTTTTAATGCCACTACCATTGCAATGGCCGATTACGAAATGTCGGCGCTGGCGGCAGAGATTAACCTGGAGGCTGCGCGTCTGGCCCGGCGCATTGCCGATGAGTGGACCGAACGCTCTCCAGAAAAGCCGCGCTATGTGGCTGGAGTATTGGGGCCGACCAACCGCACCGCCTCGATCTCACCCGATGTGAACGATCCGGCATATCGCAACATCAGCTTCAATCAACTGGTGGATGCCTACCGGGAAGCAACCCGTGCGCTGGTGGAAGGTGGGGTCGATCTGATTATGATCGAAACTATCTTCGACACCCTTAATGCCAAAGCGGCGGTTTTTGCCGTACAAACTGAATTTGATGAGCTGGGCATTCGCCTGCCGGTGATGATTTCCGGCACCATTACCGATGCTTCCGGCCGTACGCTATCGGGGCAAACGACTGAAGCTTTTTACAACTCGCTGCGCCATGCCGAGCCGCTCACCATGGGCCTGAACTGTGCCCTGGGGCCGGATGAGTTGCGCCAGTATGTGGCAGAAATGTCGCGTATTGCCGAATGCTATGTCACCGCTCACCCCAATGCTGGCTTGCCAAACGCCTTTGGTGAATACGATCTCGATGCGTCAACGATGGCCGCGCAAATTAAAGAGTGGGCCGAGGCCGGATTCTTAAATATCGTCGGTGGTTGCTGCGGAACCACGCCGGAGCATATCGCGGCGATGAGTGCGGCAGTGGCGGGCGTAGCGCCACGTCGCCTGCCTGAACTGCCGGTCTCCTGCCGCCTGTCTGGTCTTGAGCCACTCAATATCGGGTCGGAAAGCCTGTTCGTGAACGTCGGCGAGCGCACCAACGTTACCGGCTCGGCAAAATTTAAGCGGCTGATTAAAGAAGAGAAATATAACGAAGCGCTAGATGTTGCCCGCCAGCAGGTTGAAAGCGGTGCCCAGATTATCGATATCAACATGGATGAAGGGATGCTGGATGCGGAAGCGGCGATGGTTCGCTTCCTCAACCTGATTGCCGGGGAGCCGGATATTGCCAGAGTCCCGCTGATGATTGACTCGTCCAAATGGGAGGTTATCGAAAAGGGTCTGCAATGCGTCCAGGGTAAAGCCATCGTTAACTCCATCTCCATGAAGGAGGGCGTTGAAACCTTTATTCATCATGCCCGGCTGGTGCGGCGTTACGGTGCTGCGATGGTTGTGATGGCTTTTGATGAACAGGGCCAGGCAGATACCCGGGCGCGCAAGATAGAGATTTGCCGTCGGGCCTACCAGATCCTGACAGAAGAGGTGGGGTTCCCGCCGGAAGATATTATTTTCGACCCGAATATTTTCGCGGTTGCTACCGGTATTGAAGAGCATAACAACTATGCGATGGACTTTATCGGAGCTTGCGAAGATATCAAACGTGAGCTGCCGCACGCCCTGATTTCGGGCGGTGTATCTAACGTTTCCTTCTCATTCCGCGGTAATGACCCGGTGCGAGAGGCAATTCACGCGGTGTTCCTTTATTACGCCATTCGTAACGGTATGGATATGGGGATCGTGAACGCCGGGCAGCTGGCTATTTATGACGACCTGCCTGCCGAACTGCGTGACGCGGTTGAGGATGTCATTCTTAATCGCCGGGATGACAGCACCGAGCGCCTGCTGGATCTGGCGGAAAAATATCGCGGTACTAAAACCGATGAGACTGCCAATGCTCAGCAGGCCGAATGGCGCAGCTGGGAAGTGAAAAAACGCCTCGAATACTCATTGGTGAAAGGGATTACTGAATTTATAGAGCAGGACACCGAAGAAGCCCGTCAGCAGGCCGCGCGCCCGATTGAAGTCATTGAAGGGCCGCTGATGGACGGTATGAATGTGGTCGGTGACCTGTTCGGCGAGGGTAAAATGTTCCTGCCGCAGGTGGTTAAATCGGCGCGGGTAATGAAGCAGGCCGTGGCCTACCTGGAGCCATTTATTGAGGCCAGCAAAGAGAAAGGCTCCAGCAACGGCAAAATGGTTATTGCTACGGTTAAAGGTGATGTCCACGATATCGGTAAAAATATCGTCGGCGTGGTGTTGCAGTGCAATAACTACGAAATTATCGACCTGGGCGTCATGGTGCCGTGCGAGAAAATCCTCAAAACCGCCATTGAAGAGAAGGCCGATATTATCGGGTTGTCCGGGCTGATTACGCCTTCTCTGGATGAGATGGTTAACGTTGCCAAAGAGATGGAGCGCCAGGGCTTTACCCTGCCGTTGCTTATTGGCGGGGCCACTACCTCCAAAGCCCACACGGCAGTGAAGATCGAGCAGAACTACAGCGGGCCGACGGTTTATGTGCAGAACGCCTCGCGTACCGTTGGCGTAGTAGCTGCGCTGCTGTCCGATACTCAGCGCGATGATTTTGTGGCCCGCACCCGTAAAGAGTACGAAACGGTTCGGGCACAGCATGGCCGTAAGAAACCGCGCACACCACCGGTAACTCTTGCGGCGGCGCGAGAAAACGATCTGGCTTTTGACTGGGATAGCTATATGCCTCCTAAGGTCCACCGTCCTGGGGTGGAGTCCGTTACCGCCAGTATCGAAACCCTGCGTAATTACATCGACTGGACGCCATTCTTTATGACCTGGTCACTGGCCGGGAAGTATCCGCGTATTATGGAGGATGAAGTGGTGGGCGAAGAGGCCCAGCGACTGTTCCACGATGCCAATGCGCTATTGGATAAATTACATGCAGAAGGCACTTTGACTCCGCGAGGAGTCGTAGGGCTGTTCCCCGCTAACCGGGTGGGTGATGACATCGAAATTTATGAAGATGAATCACGCAGCCATCTGCGTGCCGTAGCCCATCATTTGCGTCAGCAGACTGAGAAAGTCGGTTTTGCTAACTATTGTTTGTCGGATTTTGTGGCGCCTAAATCGAGCCATAAAGCCGACTACATAGGCGCATTTGCCGTTACCGGCGGTCTGGAAGAGGACGAGCTGGCTGCTGCCTATGACGCCCAGCATGATGACTATAACAAGATTATGGTTAAAGCCGTGGCTGACCGGCTGGCAGAGGCTTTTGCTGAATATCTACATGAGCGGGTACGCAAGGTTTACTGGGGCTATGCGGCCAATGAAAACCTTAGCAACGAAGAGCTTATCCGCGAGAATTATCAGGGCATCCGTCCGGCGCCGGGCTATGCTGCCTGTCCGGAGCATACCGAAAAGGCCACTATCTGGAAGCTGCTGGACGTTGAGCTGCACACCGGCATGAAACTGACTGAGTCATATGCCATGTGGCCTGGCGCATCGGTATCAGGCTGGTATTTCAGTCATCCGCAGAGTAAGTATTTTGCGGTGGCGCAAATTCAGCGCGACCAGATAGAAGACTATGCCCGCCGCAAGGGTATGACCGTAACGGAAGCGGAGCGCTGGCTGGCACCAAATCTGGGCTATGACCCGGAATAACCATACGCACGAATGAGGCTATCTCAAATACTCATCGGTGACGTAAAGTGACAACAGCTCCGGATGGCGTTTTATCCGGAGCCTGATACCAGGCCGCGCCGTCGGGATTTGAGGGCGCGGTTCCGGCGTTTTATTAA
Source organism: Salmonella enterica subsp. enterica serovar Choleraesuis (assembly GCA_022846635.1). Classification (GTDB taxonomy): domain Bacteria; phylum Pseudomonadota; class Gammaproteobacteria; order Enterobacterales; family Enterobacteriaceae. Next base: position 3,978,100 of record AP025685.1, on the reverse strand, counting down.
TTAACTCTTATACTTAATCGGAGTCTGCAAATAAACGGGAGCCTACAAAGCCTCTTCCGTTGTGCGATTGCACGCACTTAAGGGAGTGTTGAATGCAGGGAATTGACGATAACAACTCTAAGGAGACGCGGTGTTAACTCTTTTGAACTTATTGTCTGCGGTGGCCCTGTTGGTATGGGGAACGCACATTGTCCGGACGGGCGTGATGCGGGTATTTGGCGCACGGCTGCGTACCGTGTTGAGCCGCAGTGTTGAAAAAAAACCGATGGCGTTTTGCGCCGGTATCGGGGTCACGGCCCTGGTACAAAGCAGCAACGCCACGACCATGTTGGTGACTTCATTCGTCGCTCAGGATCTTGTTGCGCTCACGCCAGCGTTGGTGATAGTTCTGGGAGCTGATGTCGGTACCGCGCTGATGGCGCGAGTGCTGACCTTCGATTTATCATGGCTGTCACCGCTGCTGATTTTCGTCGGCGTTAGTTTATTCCTGAGTAAAAAACAGACTCGCGTTGGGCAGCTTGGCCGGGTAGGGATTGGCCTTGGGCTGATTTTGCTGGCGCTGGAGCTTATCGTTCAGGCGGTAACGCCGATAACTCAGGCCTCAGGGGTTAAGGTCATCTTTGCGTCGCTGACCGGCGATATTATGCTGGATGCTCTGATTGGCGCGGTGTTTGCCATTATCTCCTACTCCAGCCTTGCGGCCGTGCTGCTGACAGCCACGTTAAACGCCACCGGCGTTATCTCTTTTGACGTGGCTCTGTGCCTGGTTATTGGTGCCAACCTCGGGTCTGGCCTGCTGGCGATGCTTAATAACAGCACCGCTAACGCCGCTGCTCGCCGGGTAGCGCTGGGTAGCCTGCTGTTTAAGCTGGTGGGCAGCCTGATTATTCTGCCGTTTGTCCATGTGCTGGCGAGTTACATGCGCCATTTGCCGCTTCCTGAGTCGGAACTGGTTATTTATTTCCACGTGTTCTACAACCTGATTCGCTGCCTGGCGATGGTTCCGTTTGCCGATACCATGGCTAACTTCTGTCGTCGTATCATCAGTGATTCACCGGAGGAAGAAGCGCGGATGAAGCCTAAACATCTCGATCCTTCGGCTATAGAAACGCCTTCTCTGGGCCTGGCAAATGCCGCAAGGGAAACTCTTCGGATGGGCGATGTTATGGAGGAGATGCTGGAAACCTGGGGCAAAGTGGTTAACGGCGAGCCGCGCCAGGAGAAGACGCTGCGTAAGCTGGCGGAGGATGTAGATGTTCTGCATACCGCTATTAAGCTCTATCTGGCGCGGATCCCAAAAGAGGATTTGGCAGATGCTGAATCACGGCGCTGGGCAGAGATTATGGAGATGACGCTAAACCTGCAGCAGTCGGCGGATATTATTGAGCGTATGGGCAGTGAAGTGGCACATAAATCGCTGGCCGCTCGCAGAGCGTTTTCGCCGGAGGGGATTAAGGAGCTGGATAACCTGCTTAGTCAGTTGATGAGTAATCTGCGCCTGAGCCTGACGGTGTTCTTCGCTAATGATCTGGACAGCGCCCGTCGCCTGCGTCGCAGCAAGCATCGATTCCGCATTCTCAACCAGCGTTATGCTTACGCCCACGTTAACCGGCTGCACCAGCAAAACGTGCAGAGTATTGAGACCAGCTCGCTGCATTTAAACTTGCTCGGGGATATGAAACGGCTGAACTCGCTGTTCTGCTCGGTTGCTTACAGCGTGCTGGAGCAGCCGGATAATGACGAAGACAGGCTGAAAGATTGATGTAAAAAAGCCCCGCACTGCGGGGCTTTTTAATGTGGGCATAGCGCTACTTTCAGCGCCGGATAGCTTCTTTAGGCTGCCGGGAAGTTGGTTGCTCTGTGGGTTTGCCAGACCAGTAACCGGCCAGCAGAGAACCGGAAATATTGTGCCATACCGAAAACAGCGCGCCGGGGAGTGCCGCCAGCGGCGAGAAATACATTTTGCCCAGCGCCGCTGCCAGACCAGAGTTTTGCATACCTACTTCAATAGCCAGGGTCCGACAGGTCGATTCGTCAAACCCGAAGAGTCTGCCGCCCCAGTAACCGCTGAGCAGTCCGATGCCGTTGTGCAGTACCACCGCCACAAAAGTGACCAGCCCTACGCTTGCAATCTGACCTGCGCTGCCTGCAACCACTGCACTGATAATGGCCAGAATACATGCCATCGAAAACAGCGGCAGCCACGGCTCAACCCGGGCTACTGCGCGCGGAAATAGCGCATGAATAATGAGTCCAAGAGTAATTGGCACCAGGACTATCTGCAAAATACTCAGCAGCATGCCCATGACGTCTACACTGACGTGCGCATCAACATAAAGCCGGGTAAGCAGCGGAGTGGCGAAAACACCGACCAGAGTAGAGACTGACGAAATAGTAACTGACAGAGCTACGTCGCCTTTCGCAAGATAGATCATGACGTTAGATGCCGTACCGCTGGCGACGCTGCCGACTAATACCATGCCGGTGGCAAGATCCGGCGGCATCTTAAAAGCCATGGCTAGTAGCCAGGCGGCTAACGGCATAACCAGATAGTGCAGAAAAGTGCAGGCGATCACCGGAGCGGGGCGGGTCAGCACCCGGCGGAAATCGCTCAGTTTTAGATGAACACCCATTCCGAACATCACCAGCATTAACAGGGTAGCGACCCAGGGGCTGATGGCAGTAAAGGGCTTGGGGTTCAGCAGCGCGATGCCTGATAACAGCAGCGCCCAGAGTGGAAACAGGCGGGTAACAGTGGCCAGCATAAGGTTGTCCTTGCGGTGTTGTGTGGTTCCCGCTCAGGGCTACGTGGCCTCTGATGTCAGGATAAAACAGCGCCGGGCATGCGGGCCCGGCGCTGAAGGTAAGGCAAGTTAAGACGTTATTCGAACAGACTGCGGTGCAACTCCTGCACCACTTTTTCCGCATCCCGGCCCGGCACCAGGAAGCAAAGGTTATTGCTGGATGCGCCATAGCAGATCATGCGGATGTTAAACGGCTCAAGCATCCCGAAGACCTCTTTACCTACACCGCGAGCGCTGCACAGGTTATTACCGATAAGCGCGACCAGCGCCAGGCCTTCTTCAACCTCAACCCGGCACAGGGAAGAGAGCTCGGTGAGCAGTGCGGTAGTCAGCAATGTGTCACCTGTGGAGGTGGAACCGGTGTCGTCGAGGGTTAGCGCCACGCTCACTTCTGAAGTGGTAATCAGATCGACAGAAATATTGTGGCGCGCCAGGATACCGAAAACTTCTGCCAGAAAACCCCGGGAGTGCAGCATGTTGAGGCTGTGCAACGTCAGCAGTGTTTGCTGGCGGCGCAGCGCCAAAGCCCGGAACAGCGGCGGATTGATGGTCTTGTTGCACACTAAAGTGCCGCCAGCGGCCGGTTCGCGGCTTGAGCCGACGAAAACCGGAATACCGCTGCGTACCGCGGGTAACAGGGTCGCCGGATGCAGAACCTTAGCCCCAAAGGTGGCCATTTCCGCGGCTTCTTCAAAACCAATTTCATCAATACGCCGGGCAGCCGGAGCCACACGCGGATCGGTGGTGTAGATTCCTGGCACATCGGTCCAGATATCGACCCGAATCGCCGAAAGCGCCTCCCCTAAGAGGGCGGCAGTATAGTCGCTGCCGCCGCGCCCCAGGGTCGTAGTACGCCCCTGTGCTTCGCTGCCGATGAATCCCTGGGTAATCACCAGTGATTCATTCAGTCGCGGCTGCAGGTGCTGAGCTGCCAGCTCTTTGAGCGTCGATATTTCTGGTTCTGCACGACCAAAGCGATCGTTGGTACGCATCACTTTGCGTACATCAAACCACTGAGCTTCCACGCCGCGCTCACGCAGAATTTCGACAAAGAGCAGTGTCGACATTAGTTCGCCGTGGCTGACCAGTTCATCGGTTAGTGCGGTCGAAGAGGCCAGCGCAGCGGCGTCGGCCAGCGTACTCAGATTCTCCAGTAACCGGTCGATCTCTTCGCGAATGACTTCAGGATTGGCGAGCTTTTCAATAATGTCATACTGGATCTTTCGTACCGCATCCAGTTTGGCAAAGCGTTCGCTGGTATCCAGGCCTGAAGCCAGCGCCACCAGTAAATTGGTGATACCGGCAGAAGCGGAGAGCACCACCAGACGGGTACGGGGGTCAGCAAGCACCACATCGGCACTGCGATCCATGGCATCGTGATCGGCGACGCTGGTGCCTCCGAATTTCGCGACGATGGGGTGAGGAGAATCAGGATTTGTCATAAAAGCCTCGTGTCAGGGTGCCATATTTGATGGCAGTAATAATTTCAGCCTTGGCACAAGGGAAGAGCGGTAAGCGGGCAGACGTAGACACAACCGTACTACATACAACCCAGAAGCGCCCCACCTTGTGAAATGCCCGGACTGCGGGACATTTCTGGTGACAGCCCAGGGGATTCAGCCCCTGCAGCCGGCAAACGACACCGCCCGTATCGTCTGACTCGGCGCCGCTCCCCCTCGAATATCGTCTTGGAATGGGCTTCTCGGACATTCTGCCTGGGCGGCGCGCCTCTTCTGGCTCACGTAAGGAAACGTAAGTAGGGTATTAGAAATAAATTGTTATCGTTTCGTTGTCAACGACCTGGATGTGCGGAATTTTCATTCTGAACTAGCGCGATTAATGTACAGGGTAATGGTGGGGTTATATTTTTGCCCAACGTGAGCAGCTTTCCTTCCGGCGAGAGGGCAAATAACGGCACTACGCCGCTATGTTTTTCCAGATATTCCAGCCAGCCAAAACTGGCGTTTAGGCGGGTAGCTTTAATGGTGGCACCTTGCGCCAGCAGCAGGCTCAAACGAGCCCAGGTTATTTCTTCACTAAACAGCCGCTGATGGCGGGCAAAGCGGGAGCTTTCGGCGTTTGCCCGCCCCTTTACGGGAGCGCCAGAACGAATCGCGAATACCCGTTTGCTGCCAAGAATATGGCTAAAGTGATAGACCGCCAGAGCATTCTGGTGGCGATTAGGTGATAGCGCAATTACCTGGGCAACTCCGCTAATATCGATGTAATTTTCCGCATGTTCGGACCAAACATTACCGTAATAGGCAGGAATGCCTTCCATGCGTGCAAGGCGATAATATTCCCAGCTGTTATCGCTAACCTGCACCGGAATCTCCTGCTTCTGCAAGGCATGGGCAACGGTGCGGGCAACCGTATTAGCGCCGACTATCAGCACTCCATTTGGCTTGCGCTGTTGCACTTTAAGCAGCCGGGCCAGCAGCGGGCTGGTCAGGCTTTGAAAGATGACAGTGCCGATAATGATGGCAAACACAACGCTGACTAATTGCTCCGATCCGGACACGCCACTCTTTTGCAGCGTGAGGGCAAAAAGGGCACTGACCGCAGCCGCTACAATGCCGCGCGGGGCTATCCAGCTCAGGAGTAGTTTTTCGCGCCAGTGCAGGCTGGAGCCAAAAGTAGAGACCAAAATAGTCAGCGGGCGGGCAACAAACTGTACTACCAGCAGCAGCCCCAGCAATGGCCAGCCCAGAGACCACAGGGCACCAAGATTGAGGCGGGCGGCGAGGATAATAAATAGCGCTGAAATCAGCAGGGCCGAGAGTTCTTCTTTAAAGGCGATAATATCTGAGGTATCGACATCGCGCATATTAGCCAGCCATATACCCAGCACCGTTACAGCCAGCAGCCCGGACTCTTCGGCAATAGCGTTTGATAAGCCGAAAGTCAGCAGCACAATTGCCAGTACCGCAAAATTTTGCAGATACCCAGGCAGCCAGGCGCGGCGCAGAGCATTGCCCAGTAGCCAGCCAAACAGCGCGCCGCAAATCAGGCCAGCTACTACCGTTTGGGCCAACAGGGTGGCCAGATGCAGCAGCGACCCCGCCTCCTGTTGCAGGCGAATAAAGTCGAATACCAGCAAGGTAAATATTGCTCCCACCGGATCGATAACAATCCCTTCCCAACGTAATACCCGGTTGATACTGGCTTTGGGCCGTACGACGCGCATCAGCGGCGCGATAACCGTGGGGCCGGTAACGACTGTGACCGCGCCGACCAATGCAGATAAAGGCCATGCGAGATGGAGAATAGCCCAGCACCCAATGGTGATAACGGCAAATGTCACTAGCATGCCTATTGAGACCAGGTTACGAACCACTCCGCCAAGACCGCGAATTTCGTCAAAACGCAGGGTCAGCGCACCCTCAAACAGGATGATAGCCACGGACAGGGAGACTAAGGGAAACAGTAGCGAGCCGAATAGCTCGTCAGGATTAAGTACGCCGGATAGCGGGCCAAGCGCGATACCAAAAATTAATAACGGCAAAATTGCCGGGAGCCGTAATAGCCATGCCAGCCACTGCGCTGCCAGGGAGCTTATCGCAATAATAACCAGAAGCAGCGGGGCCGTCAGTTCCACGTCGGTTATCCTTCTGAATAGTCAAAATACGAAGGCCTGAAAACCGGCCCGGCGATTACAGTATAGGTGGCAACATTTAACCTGCTCAAAATTGGAGCTGGCTAATGCAGGGACGGCAACTCGCTGAGTTATTCGTATTTTTTTACATATTGCGTGATTGGGGGTAGGGCAGCGAGGGCTGCGCCCGAATCACGCTAAAGGTAGCGGATCTTGTGGTTTATCGAGCTGTGAAAGCATAAAAGCATCACCAAGACCGTGGACAAGCGCTACAATCGAAACCAGTCTCAATTCGCAAATCAGATGAGTACGACTATGAAAAACATCAATCCTACCCAGACTCAGGCATGGAAGGCGCTGGAACAGCACTTCTCTGAGATGAAAGACGTCACTATTGCTGAATTATTTGCCCAGGAGCCTGACCGTTTTAACCGGTACTCCGCGACTTTCGACGACCAGATGCTGGTGGACTTCTCCAAAAACCGCATTAACCAGCAGACTCTGGATAAACTGTTCAAACTGGCCGAAGAGACTGACCTTAAAGGGGCTATCAGCTCCATGTTCTCCGGTGAGAAGATCAACCGCACCGAAGATCGCGCCGTACTGCACGTGGCTTTGCGTAATCGCAGCAATACTCCTATCAAGGTTGACGGCAAGGACGTCATGCCTGAAGTCAACGCCGTGCTGGAGAAGATGAAACACTTCTCGGAAGCCATTATCAGCGGTAGCTGGAAAGGTTATACCGGCAAGGCTATCACCGATGTCGTTAACATCGGTATTGGCGGTTCCGACCTGGGCCCATTCATGGCGACCGAGGCGCTGCGCCCTTACAAAAACCATCTGACTATGCACTTTGTCTCAAACGTCGATGGCACCCATATCGCTGAAGTGTTGAAGAAAGTCGATCCGGAAACTACATTGTTCCTGGTTGCCTCTAAAACCTTCACCACTCAGGAAACGATGACCAACGCCCACAGCGCGCGCGACTGGTTCCTGAAAACGGCGGGTGATGAGAAACATGTGGCTAAACACTTTGCCGCACTGTCTACTAACGCCCAGGAAGTGAGCAAGTTTGGTATTGATACTGCCAACATGTTTGAGTTCTGGGATTGGGTAGGTGGCCGTTACTCTCTGTGGTCAGCCATCGGCCTGTCTATCATTTTGTCCGTGGGTTATGACAACTTCGTACAGATGCTGAGCGGCGCTCATGCGATGGATAAACACTTCTCCACCGCGCCGCTGGAACAGAATCTTCCGGTGCTGCTGGGGCTTATTGGCATCTGGTACAACAATTTCTTTGGTACTGAAACTGAAGCGATTCTGCCGTATGACCAGTATATGCACCGCTTCGCGGCCTACTTCCAGCAGGGCAATATGGAGTCCAACGGTAAGTACGTAGACCGTACCGGTAAAGCCGTTGATTACCAAACCGGGCCAATCATCTGGGGCGAACCGGGTACCAATGGACAGCACGCGTTTTATCAACTGATTCACCAGGGGACAAAAATTGTTCCTTGTGATTTTATTGCGCCTGCTATCAGCCATAATCCAATGGGTGATCACCACCCTAAACTGCTGTCTAACTTCTTTGCTCAGACCGAAGCGCTGGCATTCGGCAAGTCGCGCGAAGTCGTAGAGCAAGAGTTCCGGGACCAGGGTAAAGACCCGGCACAGCTGGAAAACGTGGTGCCGTTTAAAGTGTTTGAAGGTAACCGCCCAACTAACTCCATCCTGCTGCGGGAAATCACTCCGTATGCGCTGGGGGCGCTGATTGCGCTGTATGAACATAAAATCTTTACTCAGGGCGCTATCCTCAACATCTACACCTTCGATCAGTGGGGCGTTGAGCTGGGTAAACAGCTGGCAGGCCGCATTCTGCCTGAGCTGAAAGATGATAAAGATGTATCAAGCCACGACAGCTCCACTAACGGTCTGATTAACCGTTATAAATCCTGGCGCGGTTAATCCCGTCGAGGATGTGGACAATAAAATACCGGCCTGCGGGCCGGTATTTTTTTGTCAGGAGGCGAGAGGGGCTTCAGCAAAAGTTTTTCCGGATTCATTTGCCGCCAGGAATTAGCCGACTCCAGATGAATAAACTAGATCTGCGTCACACTTTTAGCGTATAAGTCGTAGCTGGAACCCGGACTATGAGGTGTAGCTATGGCATCACAAACTCCATCCCCAACGCCCGCTCCTGCCCGAGCCGAGCAGATAGCTTCAATTCTGCAAACCGTGCTCAACCTTGGCCTGCTGGCGCTGGGTATCATCCTGATTATCTTTTTAGGTAAAGAGACTATCCATTTAGCTGATGTGCTGTTTGCGCCCGATGAGCGAAGTAAGTATGAGATGGTTGAAGGGCTGGTGGTCTACTTTCTTTATTTCGAATTTATTGCCCTGATAGTGAAGTACTTTCAGTCTGGGTATCACTTCCCCTTACGCTATTTTGTCTACATAGGAATCACGGCAATCGTGCGGCTTATCATCACCGATCACAGTTCGCCGGTTAGCGTGCTTATCAACTCTGGCGCCATTTTGTTGTTAGTCATCGCACTATGGTTATGTAATAGCAAACGGCTGAAACGTGAGTAACCTCTGAGCGCTGCGCAAATGTTGTTCTATTGTTGCTATTTAGTGCATTATCGCGGCCCGCCCCGCGCTAACGGCGGGTTACCTGAGGTACAATGAGCGCGTCTCACTCTCTGGAGCTGCAAAGATGCCTCAATCCGCTATGGAGGCGCTATTCGCGCTGAAATATCATTCTGACTTTGCCGATAGGGCCAATGAGGCCGTATTGGATTGGTTATTGCTGGAAGATTCAATGACCCGGCGGTTTGAACAATATTGCCGTAAGGTGAGCGTTGAGGTCGTATTTGAGGATTTTGTAACGGTAGATTCGCTGGGAGAAGATGCCCGCTATCTACCGGGTGATGTACGCTTTTGGCGGCGGGAAGTTATCTTATATGGTGATGGCGTTCCGTGGCTGGCCGGGCTGACCCTGGTACCAGAGTCCACGTTAAGCGGGCCGGAACTGGCGCTGGCGCGCCTTGGCACTACGCCGCTGGGCCGCTATTTATTTTCATCGTCTACGCTTACGCGTGATTTTATCGATATTGGACGCAGCGAGTCGCTCTGGGGACGGCGTTCCCTGTTACGGCTCTCCGGCAAGCCGCTGCTGCTGAGTGAGCTATTCCTGCCTGCGTCGCCGTTGTATCAAGAGGAACAAAAATGGAGCGGAGTCTGACGCAGAATAAACTGCTGGCTTTTCATCGCCTGATGCGAACCGATAAGCCGATAGGGACATTGTTACTGCTGTGGCCGACTTTATGGGCGTTATGGCTGGCAACGCCCGGCGCGCCGCCGCTGACGATTTTGCTGGTGTTTGTGGCCGGGGTTTGGCTAATGCGTGCCGCAGGCTGCGTGATAAATGATTACGCCGATCGCAAATTCGATGGGCACGTTAAGCGCACTGCGCATCGTCCTATGCCGAGTGGTGATATCAGTGAGAAGGAAGCCAGGACGCTGTTTATTGCGCTGGTGGTGCTCTCATTCCTGCTGGTTTTAACGCTTAATGTCATGACGATTCTGCTGTCCATCGCCGGGCTGGCGCTGGCCTGGGTTTATCCGTTTATGAAGCGCTATACCCATCTGCCACAGGTGGTACTGGGCGCGGCGTTTGGCTGGTCTATCCCTATGGCCTATGCTGCTGTTAGCGAATCATTGCCACTGAGCTGTTGGCTAATGTTCCTGGCTAATATTTGCTGGGCGGTGGTGTATGACACGCAGTATGCGATGGTAGACCGTGACGACGACCTGAAAATTGGCATTAAATCGACCGCTATTCTATTCGGAAGCTACGATCGAATTATCATCGGCGTGCTGCAATTAGTGGTGCTGGGATTAATGATTGCCGTAGGCCAGCTAAATGGGCTGGGATTACCCTATTATTTAGGGCTGGCGGTGGCGGCAGGGCTGTTCGTTTACCAGCAGAAGCTGATTGCCGGGCGCGAGCGTATGCCGTGCTTTAGCGCGTTTATGAATAATAACTACGTAGGCCTGGCGCTGTTTATTGGCGTGGTGTTGAGTTACTGGCATCACTAAGCTGCATGCAGCAGGTAAAAAAAACCACTTCCTGGGAAGTGGTTTTTTTATGGGCGCAGCGTCAGGAATTAATCTTCATCCTGCCCGGCACTTTCAATCGTCAGACGTACATCTGAGGTGATTAGCTGTGCCAGCATTTGATAGATAGCCATCGTCTGCTCTGGCTTCGCATCGCCGGTATCGCTGATATAGCCTTCGTCACGCAGCGTCAGCACCAGGCTTGTGAACACTGCCTTATCGAAGAACTCCGGTGCGTTAATGCCATGCAGCACAGACAGACGCTGAGCCATGGTGCGGCTCTCTTTCTCCAGAGTACCGCGGTTGATAGCCGGGTTGTTGCTCAGTAGCCAGAAGGTAATCGCATAGCGCTGTACCGTCTCCCGCACGCCGGCCGCCAGCAGTTGTAGCGTCCGTGAACGGTGTGGATCAACGGAGATAGCATCGCCATCAACCTGAATCAGCTCCTGACGCGCCAGTTCGGCAATCTGTGCATCCAGAGTGCTCAGCAGTTGCTCATCATCCCAGCGCAGGAACAATTCGGCTTTGAGCATTGGATAGACCAGCTGAATCTGGCGACACAGTTCGGTGCGGTCAATCTGACGATACTGAGCGACAATCAGCGCAATCAGCGATGGCAGTACCAGCATATGTGCGATGTTATTACGGTAGTAAGTCATCAGCACGGCCTGTTCGCGCGGCAGAATAATAATGTCGCCGATGGTGTCTTTTTCCACCTCGAACTTATTCATCTGCAAGGCGTGATCGATAAGCTTTTGAGCATCGCTGGCAGGTGCCGTCGCGCAAGGGGAATAAGGCACGTTGCGCAGCAGATCCAGATAACAGGTGATTTGCTCGGTAAGCTGCTCACGGGTTAGGGAGCGCTGTCGAGAGGCTAGTAGCGCCGTGCAGCACAGGTTCATGGCGTTCGCGGCACCGGCGTTATTAATCCGGACCATAATTTCCGACGCGATGGTATTAACCGTCGGAGTCAGCCAGGCTGGGCGCACGGTTTCGATTGGGTCGATAGACTCACGCCATTCAGGCACCCGCTGGTTCAGCCAGGTCATTAGCGGCAGTGGTTCACCGAAGTTAACGTAGCCCTGACCCAGGTTTCGTAGCTTGCTGAGGCCGCGCAGCATCTGCGGCAGGCTCTCTTTCTCTTTTGTCGCGCCGCGCAGCTCTTTAGCGTAGGTACCCACTTCCATTACGTGCTCATAGCCGATGTAAATCGGTACCAGCGTAATCGGACGGGTGCCGCCGCGCAGCATGGCCTGGATGGTCATCGACAGCGTGCCGGTTTTAGGATCCAGCAGACGGCCAGTACGCGAGCGACCACCCTCCACAAAGTATTCTACCGAATAACCGCGGCTGAACAGCTCGCCCAGGTATTCGCGGAACACCGTGGAGTAGAGCTTGTTACCCTTAAAGGTACGGCGAATAAAGAATGCGCCCAGACGACGGAATATTGGACCTGCCGGCCAGAAATTCAGGTTGATACCGGCCGCAATATGCGGAGGCACTAACCCCTGGTGATAAAGAACGTAGGAAAGCAGCAGGTAATCCATATGACTGCGGTGGCAAGGCACATAGACAATTTCGTGGCCTTCATGCGCCAGCTGACGTACACGCTCGGCATTATGCACGTTAATACCCTGGTACAGGCGGTTCCAGGTAAAGCCCAGAATCCTGTCGGTCAGGCGAATTGCTTCATAAGAAAAGTTAGCCGCAATCTCTTCCATCAGCGCCACGGCGTTTTGCTGGGCTTTTTCATGGGAGATTTTTTTGCTGCGAGCTTCATCTTCAACCGCACGGGCGATGGCTTTTGACGCCAGCAGTTTATTAAACAGATCCTGACGAGCCGGCAGGCGTGGGCCAACGGCAGCGAGACGCTGGCGGGCAAAGTGCATACGGGCAACTTTCGCCAGCTTCTGAGCGATGGATTTATCGGTACCGTGTTCGGTAGCCATCCAGCGCAGGGACACCGGTGGTGAGAAGCGCACAAAACTATCGCGGCCCAGCCACAATACGGCGAAGAACTTCTGAATACCGTTCAGCATCCGCAGCGGTGGGTTAACTTCACCCTTCTCACGCCCCGGAGAGCGGCCAAACATAACGGATACCGGCACCATCTGAATATCGAGGTGCGGATTGTTTTTATGTAAGTCCAGATAGTCGTGGAAAAGCTTCACCGACTCTTCTTTCGGCGTGTAATAGGTAAACACACGCGGTCCGCCGTGGATAAACACGTAGCGGGGCAGAGCAACGCCATCGACCTCTAGCGGCTCCAGCGGGTCTGGCAGATCGTGTGCCAGACATTGCGCTCGTAGCGTCAGCAGGTCTGCCCGAGAGTTATAGGGCAGTACGTACATAATCGGACGAGAGGTATCCAGGCCAACTTCGGCGGCCGGATCGGCGGGTATAGATTTACTTTTTACCAGAACGCTTAATGGCAAATTAAGTAACTTGTTATAAATTCGGGGCCAGCCTGACATAAATGATGTAAAGCCTCAGGTTAAATATGCAAATGCGAGCCAAGAATAACAGAAAGTATGTACAAATTCTGCGGCCGTGATTGCCACTCGTGAACCAGGTTGTTTTAGCTAAAAAAAATGGATTTTTAGCTCATAGAGATTGAACAGAAATGTATCGCAATGGTCTTATCGTGCGGTATACACTCCAACTCCCATCGTTTAACTGATGATAAAAATTGAAAAGGTCTGACACATGCCTAATAGCACCACTGGTTTGACTCGCATTATCAAAGCCGCCGGTTACTCCTGGAAGGGTTTTTGCGCCGCCTGGAAAAATGAAGCCGCTTTCCGCCAGGAAGGGTGTGCCGCCGTGGTGGCTATTGCCATCGCCTGCTGGCTGGATGTAGATGTTATTACCCGCGTGTTGCTTATTTCATCCGTAGCATTAGTCATGGTCGTGGAGATCTTAAATAGCGCCATTGAGGCCGTGGTTGACAGAATCGGCAGTGATTATCATGAGCTTTCCGGGCGGGCGAAGGACATGGGCTCGGCCGCAGTATTGCTCTCAATATTTATTGCCGTCTTTACCTGGGTGGCGTTGCTTTGGCATAAATTTTTCTAAGCGCCACTGTAGTCGCCGGGCAAAGAAGGAGAAACTGGGTTTCTCCTTCTTTGCGGCAAAGCTTCAGAAATTAATACTTTGTTTTTTCATCGCCCCGGGCCTGAAGGCCGCTGTTATCCTGGCCTTACTTCTTATCCTGCATTGTGTAACTCCCTGCTTTTTTGTTCATTTCTGGTTCCCTAATGACCGTTGGCTGTATATACTCACAGCATAACTGTATATACAACCAGGGGGCGGGATGAAAGCGTTAACCACCAGGCAGCAAGAGGTCTTTGATCTCATACGGGATCATATCAACCAAACTGGCATGCCGCCGACGCGTGCTGAAATTGCCCAGCGTCTGGGGTTCCGTTCCCCTAATGCGGCCGAAGAGCATCTCAAAGCGCTGGCCCGTAAAGGCGTTATCGAGATAGTTTCCGGCGCTTCCCGCGGTATTCGTTTGCTGGTGGAAGAGGAAGAAGGGCTGCCTCTGATTGGTCGTGTCGCTGCGGGTGAACCGCTGCTGGCTCAGCAACATATTGAAGGCCATTACCAGGTCGACCCGGCGATGTTTAAACCGAGCGCAGATTTTCTACTGCGCGTTAGCGGTATGTCTATGAAAGATATTGGCATTCTGGATGGCGATCTGCTGGCAGTTCATAAAACTCAGGATGTCCATAACGGGCAGATAGTTGTGGCGCGCATCGATGATGAAGTTACGGTCAAGCGCCTGAAAAAACAGGGAAGTGTAGTGCAACTGTTGCCCGAAAATAGTGAATTCTCCCCAATCGTGGTCGATCTGCGCGACCAGTCGTTCTCGATCGAGGGCCTGGCGGTTGGTGTTATTCGCAACGGGCAGTGGCAGTAAGCTCCGGCTGGCCGAATTTTGATTGAGCGGCATCTGACCCCCAGATGCCGTTTTGTAATGCTGCAGGCTAATATGCGTCGTGATTTAATGTCTGCTTAGTGTCTTCGCTCATCGGACGACACTACGTCATTTTCCTCAGGCATCTGCCCGATGTTAGCTGCAGATTTAGTCCATGGTATTCATTGCGCCTCTTTCTCTTATGAATGGCGCTGTTGCTGCCGGTTTTGGTGGCACTTGTTATCGTTGAACTATACCGGGTAACTCATGCGTTTTTTCTCTCCGACCGACGCCGCGCTATGGCGCCTCGCTCTGCCAATGATCTTCTCCAATATTACCGTGCCATTGCTGGGCCTGGTGGATACTGCCGTTATCGGTCACCTGGACAGCCCGGTATATTTGGGTGGCGTGGCAATTGGCGCTACTGCTACTAGCTTTCTGTTTATGTTGTTACTGTTTTTACGTATGAGCACCACCGGAATGACAGCACAGGCTTTTGGGGCGAAAGATGCTTCAGGGCTGGCGCGTGCGCTGGCTCAGCCATTTTTGCTGGCTCTGGCTGCCGGACTGGCGATTGTGATATTGCGTACTCCACTCATTAATCTGGCATTACATGTGGTGGGAGGAAACGAGGCAGTATTGCATCAGGCACGCCGCTTTTTGGAGATCCGCTGGCTAAGCGCTCCGGCTTCTTTGCTCAATCTGGTTCTGCTTGGCTGGTTGCTGGGCGTTCAATATGCCCGTGCTCCAGTTATTCTGCTAATTATTGGTAACGTGCTTAATATTACCCTCGATTTATGGCTGGTTGTTGGCCTGCACATGAATGTTCAGGGAGCGGCGTTGGCAACGGTGGCGGCAGAATATGTCACGTTGCTGGTCGGGTTAGGTATGGTCTGGCGCGTAATGCGGCTGCGGAATATCGATCCGGGGCTTCTGCTAACCTGCTGGCGCGGTAACTTTCGGCGATTGCTGGCGCTTAATCGCGACATTATGTTGCGCTCGCTATTGCTACAGATCTGCTTTGCTTCAATCACTATATTCGGCGCCCGGCTGGGGGCAGAAACCGTAGCCGTAAACGCCCTGCTTATGACTTTACTGACCTTTACCGCCTATGCATTAGATGGCTTCGCCTATGCGGTAGAAGCGCATTCCGGTGAGGCATATGGTGCGCGTCAGGCAGGGCAGTTACGTGAAGTCTGGCAGGCCGCTTGCCGTCAGGCAGGGTGCGTAGCTGTAATCTTTGCTGCGGTGTATGCCATTGCCGGTCCTTCCATTATTGGGCTACTTACGTCTCTACCCGCTTTGCGTGAACTGGCCGGGCATTACCTGGCGTGGCAGGTTGTGCTGCCGTTAGTGGGGGTGTGGTGTTACTTGCTGGACGGAATGTTTGTTGGAGCCACTCGCGGCGCCGAGATGCGTAATAGTATGGCGGCGGCAGCGCTGGGTTTTGGCCTGACTTTGCTTACCTTACCATGGCTGGGAAACCACGGCCTTTGGCTGGCACTGGCGGTTTTCCTCTCGTTGAGAGGGCTTACCCTATGGCTCATCTGGCGTCGTCACTGGCGGAATAACACCTGGCTACCTCAACCGCACTGATGCGTTAAATAACACTCTGAATTAGAAATCATTAATCGGTTTTTTGTGATGACTTTCTGGATGTGAATGGTTAAATATTCTGAGTTTTAATCCATGATAAGAATCCTCATCTAGACTTAAGGGTAAGTCAGACATCAACCCGCATAATTATCGGGTCTGGCTCCACCCATTTTCATTTGAGGAGATCACCATGAATAAAGATCAAGTCGACGGTAATTGGAAGCAGTTTAAAGGCAAAGTGAAAGAACAGTGGGGTAAGCTGACAGATGACGATCTTCAGGTCGTGGAAGGTAAGCGCGACCAACTAGTGGGTAAAATTCAGGAACGCTACGGCTACAATAAAGACCAGGCTGAAAAGGAACTTAACGACTGGGAAACCCGTAATAAATACCACTGGTAATATCAGTCGGTAATGACACCTCACGCGAGTTCCTGCCCAATGGTACATGGAGGTACCACCCTCAACTAAAGCTAGCTGCGCCCGCGCCTTTTAACTATCACACTGTGGTCGTGATTATGGCAGCTATCTTTATGGCGACAAGCTTCA
Organism: Salmonella enterica subsp. enterica serovar Choleraesuis; assembly: GCA_022846635.1. Lineage (GTDB taxonomy): Bacteria > Pseudomonadota > Gammaproteobacteria > Enterobacterales > Enterobacteriaceae. Next base: position 3,961,520 of record AP025685.1, on the reverse strand, counting down.
ACCTCAGCGCAAGCGGTACACAGGCCGTGAGCTTCAATGACATTATGATGCAAAGCGAAGCCATTGCGTGCCGCCAGAGTATGCATGATGTCCTCAATCCCTTCCGCCGCCTCTTCTTTTACCGCGCCGCAGCGATCGCAAATAAACATCGCTGAGGTATGGGCTGGATCATCAAACAGGTGGCACAACACGTAACTATTAGTCGACTCAACCTTGTGGATAAATCCTTGTTCCAGCAGAAAATCCAGTGCACGATAGACCGTTGGAGGCTTGGCCTGCGGCTCGGTAGATTTCAGCAGATCTAACAGATCGTAAGCGCTAATAGCCCCTTGCTGGAGCGTCATTAAACGCAATACTTCAAGGCGCTGAGGAGTCAGGCGCACATTGCGCTGCAGGCACAGCTTTTCGGCCTGCGCTAACATTGCTTGTGATGTGGTCGTATCCATCAGTACCTCAGGTAAAAGAACAGACCAATACTTTACCATAAAACACCGATATGCTGTCGGTGTGTCATTACCCAGAACCTTTTCATCATTTGTTTGCGGAGGCTCACCATGAAACGACCGGATTGCATTCGTCACTGGCGAGATATTGAAGGCCCTGACGACTCGCAATATCCCGATAGCCAGGAGAAGTTTTCTATTGGCGCGCCGTTGGCGAGAGCTTTTGGGCTAAATCGATTGGGTATTCACCACGAACGCTTGCTGCCGGGACGCCGTACCAGCTATCCGCACGCTGAAAGCCTGGAAGAAGAGTTTGTCTATGTAATTTCCGGTTATCCACATGCGTGGATTAATGGCTATCTCTATCCATTGCAGCCCGGAGATTCCGTGGGGCTGCGTCCTGGTACCGGTCTTTGCCACACCATTATTAATAACAGTGATGAGGAAGTGGAACTGTTGGTCATAGGCGAGCCGAACAGGGCGGATAACAAAATCTATTACCCAAAAAATCCGCGCTATGCCGCATCGCGCCCGGACCGATGGATAGACCATCCACCACAGTTTTTTGGCCCTCATGATGGTAAGCCAGACCCTAAATAATGCGTTGAGTGTCGGGGTGCGCTGGATAAGGTTTGTGCTATAGTAGCGCCCCGTTTTTAGCCCGGAAAATACCTGAGAGTTTATGTCACAACCCATCTCCGCCACGCCTTTCAAGCCTTACCGATTCTCCATTGCGCCGATGCTCGACTGGACCGATCGCCATTGTCGTTATTTTTTGCGCCAGCTTTCACAACACACACTGTTGTATACCGAAATGGTGACTACCGGGGCCATCATTCACGGCAAAGGCGATTACCTGGCGTATAGCGATGAGGAGCATCCGATTGCTCTGCAATTAGGTGGGAGCGATCCGGCGGCTCTGGCGCACTGCGCAAAGCTTGCTGAACAGCGTGGTTATGACGAAATAAACCTCAATGTGGGCTGCCCGTCTGATCGGGTACAGAATGGCCGCTTTGGTGCCTGCCTGATGGGCGAGGCACAGCTAGTCGCTGATTGCATCAAAGCTATGCGCGACGTGGTATCGATACCTGTTACCGTGAAAACCCGTATCGGTATCGATGATAGCGACAGCTATGAGTTTCTATGTGAGTTCATTGATACGGTGGCTGGAAAGGGCGAATGCGAGATGTTTATCATCCATGCCCGCAAAGCCTGGCTTTCCGGCCTTAGCCCTAAAGAAAACCGTGAAATCCCACCGCTGGATTATCCGCGGGTTTATCAGCTTAAGCGCGATTTCCCGCAGCTGACTATGGCCATTAACGGCGGCATTAAAACTCTGGAAGAGGCAAAAGCACACCTCGAGCATATGGATGGCGTGATGGTTGGACGTGAGGCTTATCAAAATCCGGGGCTGCTGGCGGCGGTCGACCGCGAAATATTTGGCTGTGACTCGGTGGTTCCAGATTCGGTAGCCGTGGTGCGGGCAATGTATCCTTATATCGAACGTGAATTAAGCCAGGGAACCTATTTAGGTCATATTACTCGCCATATGTTAGGTCTGTTCCAGGGTATCCCCGGAGCTCGCCAGTGGCGGCGTTATCTGAGTGAGAATGCACACAAAGCCGGAGCGGATGTTGCGGTTGTGGAGCATGCGCTTAGTCTGGTAGCTGACCGTAATTAATCTTTTTAGTGGTCAGGTGGCGAATAAATAAGCGATGAAACCCTGATTTTTATGTGTAAGTGAGGATTGGATCACAGAGTGTGATCAGGGTGTCACAAGGTCGTAGGATTCATAAGATAAATCTGTCAATATGTCTCCATCGCAAGACGAATTCATCGCTGCTGTACCCTACATACAGATAGCGAACTATAAGAAAGAAAAAAGGGGCTTCCTACGGGAAGCCCCAATTTTTTATGGGATAAGTAAACTCGACCCCTGAGTTGCCCGGCTCTCAAGCGAGCGATGGGCCTGTACCGCTTCAGTTAGCGGGAATTTCTGGCTTTCCGCCACGTCGACATTAATCACGCCACTGGCAATCATCGAAAAGAGTTCCTGGCTTGCTTCGTACAACTCTTCACGGGTTGTGATGTATCCGCTTAGAGATGGACGGGTGACATACAGTGAGCCTTTCTGATTAAGTATGCCAAGATTGACGCCAGTCACCGGCCCGGAAGCATTACCAAAGCTCACCATGAGTCCGCGGCGTTGCAGGCAATCAAGGGAAGCCTCCCAGGTCGCTTTTCCTACCGAGTCATATACCACCGGCACTTTTTCGCCGTTGGTCAGCTCCAGCACTCTGGCGGCAATATCTTCTTCCTGATAGTTAATGGTTTGCCAGGCACCGGCCTGAATTGCGCGCTGCGCCTTGGCCGCAGAGCCAACAGTGCCTATCAGTTTTGCCCCAAGGGCTTTGGCCCACTGGCAGGCAATCAGCCCGACGCCGCCGGCAGCGGCGTGGAACAGAATCACCTCATCAGGCTTAACTTCCCAGGTTTTATGCAGCAGATAATAGACCGTCAGGCCTTTAAGAAACGAGGCTGCGGCCTGTTCATATGAGATTGCATCTGGTAGCAGGGCGGCTTTATCGGCAATAACCAGGTGTTCTGAACTGTATGCGCCGATGCCTGATTGGGCATACACCACGCGGTCGCCCACTTTTAAATGCGTTACGCCGCGCCCGACCTGGCGCACGATGCCAGCGGCTTCCGTCCCCAGTCCGCTGGGTAAAGCCGGAGGTGGGTAAAGCCCGCTGCGCACATAGGTATCGATATAATTGATACCTATGGCCTTGTTTTCAACCAGAACTTCGTTGTCCGATGGCGCGCGGGGAGTGAAGGTTTCGACCTGTAAAACTTCGGGGCCGCCGTGCTGATGGAAGACAATTCGAGTAGCCACTATTCCTCCTGGAACTTATTGCGTAATAGGGCATGCCATACGCCAGAATATGAAACTATGATTTTAGAACCTCAGGCGCGGGGCGATGTATGATTACAATCTATTTATGATATGCGCATGTATGACGGTATAATGCCGTGTTTCCCTAATCAAATTTCGGTAACCCCATTCACTATGGCAGCAAATAACCCCTACAACAAACCGACTGAACAGCGTGACTCGCAGGTTGCGGCGCTGAAGATGCCGCCTCATTCCATGGAAGCGGAGCAGTCTGTTTTAGGTGGACTGATGCTGGATAATGAGCGCTGGGACGATGTGGCGGAGCGCGTGGTGGCCGAGGATTTTTATACTCGCCAGCATCGCCACATTTTTACGGAAATGCATCGCCTCCAGGAGCAGGGCAAGCCTATTGACCTGATTACCCTGACCGAGTCGCTAGAGCGCCAGGGGCATCTGGATGCGGTTGGCGGTTTTGCTTATCTGGCTGAACTGTCAAAAAACACGCCAAGTGCGGCGAATATTAGCGCATATGCGGATATCGTGCGCGAACGTGCAGTAGTTCGTGAAATGATTTCGGTGGCAAATGAAATTGCCGATGCGGGTTTCGACCCCCAAGGCCGGACCAGTGAGGATCTCTTAGATCTGGCTGAGTCACGCGTCTTCCAGATTGCCGAGAACCGGGCCAATAAAGATGAAGGGCCGAAGGCTATCG